>CALXRR010000024.1 GCA_944390905.1 uncultured Alphaproteobacteria bacterium | reverse complement strand
AAATTATCAACAAATGATTTATTTAATTTTACCATTATTAAGTATTTCCAATATGTTAGATGTTTGTTTTAGCTACCACATAGCTACCAAAGTGGAGTAAAAATCAGTATTTTTTATAAAATATTGTACAATAAAAGTAAAGGAAAAAGTTAGCTTAACTCTATGATTTTCTATCATTATATAACAATAGTAAAGTTGAGCTAAAAAATTGCCTTAACTTTTACACCGAGAGGGTCGGGAGTTCGAACCTCTCAGCGCCCACCAATCAAAAACCATCCTTCGGGATGGTTTTTTTGTGGGCAAAAACCTGAGAGGTGAGAACTCCCGAGGAAGGGAGTTCGACGCCAAGCGAAAGGCGAGCGGAAGCGCGCCGGTGAGCTTTAGCGAATGAGCGCGAAGGAACGAGTAACGGCTTTGCCGTTATCGAGGACACCCTCTCAGCGCCCACCAATTAAAAAGCCATCCTTCGGGATGGTTTTTTTGTGGGCAAAAACCTGAGAGGTGAGAACTCCCGAACACAAAAATCATCTAACATCCTCTCCCATCTTTAAAATTACTATTTACACTCTTTTAAAATTATGATAATATAAGATTCGTAGGAAAGAGGTTTGCGAGGAGATATTATCATGAAACGGCATGTTTACTTATTGATTTCCGTATCTTGTCTGAGCTTAGGTGGTGTTTTATCTGCCCAAGCCGGTATTCTCCCTCAAGAAACAGATTTATCTTCACACACACATAATACACACCTTGTTTCTCAAACCAAACTTCTTTCCTTATCTCAATTATCTGCACAATCGGAGCATCGCGACTTCTCTGCCCCTATCTGGCAGCCGCTAACTGATGGGGTCAAGCTGGCACAGCTTGCATCGGTCTGTTTTATAACGGATGCGGGGAATTGTGGTGGTGCCGGTGGTGGGACGGATAGCAGTTCTTCCAGCGGTGCGGGGCCGATTGACCCTGATACTGATAATATGTGCAAACTGGAAGGTTATGTAAACACGGTCTGCAATGCTACTCAAGATAAAGGAACTCTGTGTCCTTATGATAATGGTTGGCATACCGGTTGTACTTGTAAGCCGGAATACAACAAGGCTTGTACTGGCACCGATGAGCAAGGTAAGGGAGCGGCATGTAACGGCAAGTATAAAGAATGTTGTAAGAAATGTACCGGATATAACTATACCGCCAGCAATATTCCGACCGGACACGTCAAAACCGGAAGCTGTGAAAGCTGTAACGGTACTAAATACAAGACCAAATGTGATACCAATTCTTCAAATACCGGAACTTATGTCAACTGCGGCTCGGCGACCGGCAGCGGGACAAGCTGTAAAGATGATACCGGAACTTATTATACCAAGTGCACTTGCCCGACCATGTATGAATGGAGCGCGTCAGCGAAAAAATGCGTCTGCTCGACGGGGTACAAATACACTTGCTCCGGCAGCAACATTAGCGGCGGTGAGGGCAACAGCTGCGATGGAAAATATCAGAAATGCAAATGTAAAACCGGATTCACGTGGAGTGCCTCCAGCGGAATGTGTGTCTGCAATGGTACCGACTGGTGCACGCTCAACCAAAACTGCGCCAGCTTGGGATATAAACAGCAAAGCTGTCCGGAATTATCAATCAAATGTCCGTTTGATACTAACTATGTTTATTGTATAAGTTGTCCGTCTAAATACAAATATACCTGCTCTGGTACCGGATATTCCGGCGGCTCTGGTACAGCTTGCGGCGGCAAATACACCGCCTGCACCTGCAAATCACCTTATACCTGGACAAATGGTGCTTGCTCTTGCCCGTCAACATATAAATACGCTTGTACTGGTACTGGATATTCAGGCGGGTCGGGTACTGCCTGCGGCGGAAAATATACTCAATGTAAATGCGCTTCTGGTTATAAATGGGATACGACTAGTGGAACATGTAAGGCGGACCGCGCAGTCTGTGAAGTCGGCACTTTGTATTATAGCGACAACACTTGCTCCAGCAGTAAAGTCAGCGGCAAAACTCTGCTCGGCGTGGTTATCTACTCTAACGGTGCCTCCGGCGGCGGCTGGATTATGACCGTTAATCCGATACAGACTGATATTGCATGGTCTACAGAATTTTCTAATGTCCAAGGTATAACATCTTCAACAGATTGGAATTTAGCTACAAAAGATTTTAACAGTTGTCAAAACTCAGATAAAATACGATCTACGGGCGATGCAACAAAATATCCTGCGGCTTGGATTGCATACAACTATCAACCTCAGGGTACTCCCAATGGTAAATATTGGTGCTTACCGGCAGCCGGAATTGTTAGCGCATTATATAATAATTTAACTGTCATCAATCTTGGAATAAAACAAGCCTCTGGAACTCAATTAGAAGATAGTGAATATTTTTGGACATCAACTGAATACGACAAATATGCAGCTTGGCTTTTCTGTTCTGATACCAACAGCAGTGCAACGGCTTTTGGGGGAATTGATTATGGAGATAAAGATGGTAGTGGTTACTATAATTTTCATCCAACCGTTCGCCCGGTCATGGAATTTTAGGATAAAGTATAAGGGAGAAATGAGATGAATAAGAAGTATTTATTATCAAGTGTAACGGCAGGCATCGCCCTCCTTTATGCTAATCACGGAACAGCACAATGCGTGAGTACGCAAGACTGTGCGACTTTGGGCTATACCGAGAGCTCCTGCCCCAACGGCGGGGTCAAGTGCCCTTTTGGCAACAAGTGGTTCTGTTCCAGCTCCGGAATTACTCCGGAACAATGCACCGAGCTTGGCTTCACCCAAATCTGCACCGGCACCAACCAAACCGGCGGCTCAGGATCGACTTGCAACAAGAAATATAATATCTGTAAATGTGCTTCCGGCTACACTTGGGATATCATAAATAAAACTTGCAAAAAAACCTCATCCATAGGCTATTCCGATGGTAACTACTACTACTGTGATGGTAAAATTGTTGGTGTCCGTGCTACGGGTATGGACTTCTATGTTGCCTTAAAAGATTTATCTCGAATGAATTGGTCAGCATCATACGATGCTTGTCTGGCATATAGTTTTTGTGGTGACGTCCGAGGAGTTTTACCCAAAAAAGAACAATTAACAACCCTCTACAACAACAAGAGCCAAATCAACAGCCTATTATCAGCTAATGGAGGTACTAAACTAAATGAAGGCTACTACTGGAGCTCAACCTATTATAATGACGACATATATTACTATATTGTTAGCATGGCTGATGGAGATGTCGGTAACTACTACCAATCAAACACAAGTTATGTACGCCCCATTTTGAACATCTATGACTAACCCCAAAAAAAGGCTCCCCAATCAGAGAGCCTTTTTAACTGTAAACGAAACGGGCCGAAAGCCGACCCGCTCAATATATTAGTTTACAGAGTCCTGCAAAGCTTTACCAGCTTTGAACTTAGCCTGCTTGCGAGCCGGAATTTTGATGGTAGCGCCAGTGCGCGGATTGCGGCCGGTAGTAGCAGAACGCTTAGAAACAGAGAATGTTCCGAAGCCAACCAAGCGAACTTCATCGCCTGATTTCAAAGCGCTGGTGATAGAAGAAACCAAAGCATCCAAAGCCTTGGTAGAATCAGCTTTTGTCAAACCAGTTTCATTAGAGATGCTGGCAATCAATTCATTTTTATTCACGGTGAGGACTCCCTCTAAATATTAAGTTACAAACCAATGTAGCAGTATTTCCAACGGCTACAAGAAAATTTAAGAACGAAAAAAATAATGAGTCAAACAAAAATCACATAAATTCAGAAAAAAAATGCTTTTTTCAACAATTTCGCCGCTTATATAAGCATTTTTCAAAGTTATTCACAGCAAAATCGCGGTAAAGCTGGATTTCCAAGGCTTTTAGCCATAGAGTCGCCAAGATTCGCCATAAGATTCGCTCCTACAACTAAAAATAAAAAAAAGCGCAAATACTTATTGACAAATTACCCAAAATATGATAATAATGCACAAAAATAAATTAACAAACAAAGTTTATCTAGAGTTTACGGAGACTAGAATTGACAAAAAATATTTATAGTACAGAACAGATTGAATACCTTAAAGCTACTCAACACGGCATTGCCATGACCTCAGAGCATAGCCCATTCATTGATACACAACGCAAAATTATCAATGCGCAAACCTACCGCTTTTTACAAAGTGTCATTAATAAAGAAATAAACATCAAAACCCAAGACTGGCCTTTGGTGGAAGAACTTGCTGAAGAATTACTCCGGTCATCAAACTTCCTCAATCGCTATAAAGTCAACAAAGTCATCAAACAAATTGAACAGTTGGCATCTTCTGCCAATGCAGCTCAAGCCAACCTCAAACAATCATTAAACGATATTGACGCCTTGTCTGTATTACTCAAAAATAAGCAACAACTGCGTTCTCTGTCAATCCAAGACTTAATGACAGCACGTCAGACTATTGCCCAAGCCAAACTAAACAACAACAAGCGTCGCTTTTTGTCGGCACAATTACAAAATGCCGCTCGCATTCATTATATCAAGCTCAAGAGCAATCAAACTTTTAATGCAAACAATCCTTTGCATACCAAGTTTGAACAAAGCTTTAATTTACAAAGCACCAAAATCTCCCCACGTTCAAAAGCTCAAACAGAAACACAACATCCGATTGAGCTCCACATTTCTCAACCGGCACCTCAAAAAGCTGCTTCTGTCAGCAAATGGCACATCTTTGGCAAAAAAATCAAACACAGCTTTTCAGCTGCAATGAACACTATCAAAGAAGGTCTTTCTGATTTGTGGTATTATGGCAAAAAATGGGCCGTTATCGGAGCCAGCGTTATGGGGTCAGTTCTCTTAGGCAAAGCCATAATGAATGAGATTCATTATCAAGACAAATTCCAACACTCTAGTAAAGAAACTTTAGCACAAAAAGCTTCTTCAGACAAACAATCAACACCGACCAAAGACTTTCAAGAAGCTCTTAAAGAGCAACAACAATCTCAACACTTAAGCGCGTCTGAAAAAAGACTTGAAACTCTCAAAAAAATAGAAGCTAAAAAACTGGCTCAAGTACAACAACAAAAAGCCAAAGCTGCCAAAGCTGCAACAGCAGCAACAGCCACCGCCACCAGCTTGCAACTCAATAAGACTCAACTTTCCGGAGACTACTACGACACTTCTCTTGAGATACACTTAAAGTCAAAAGAAAAAGTTGCCGCTTTGTATCACAAAATTGATAGCCTGGCTGAAAAAGGATTGATAAAATTTGCTAACGGCACCAACACCAAACGTTACGCTCATGCTGCCACGATGTATAAGCTGATTCGCCCTTATTCTAAAGAGAATCAAGCTTTCCAAAACCTTTTGAATGGCGGTAAAGAAGACCTTGCATATATTAATGATTTGGTTATCAAAGCCGGAACCAAAGGCCAGGGCGTAAAAGCTGATGACAACACCATTACCACCAGCAACTTTGCTCAAGCTTCATCTAAGCTTCAAATGCAGCACTTACACAACCTGCATCAAGGCCGATAAAAAAGTTTGTTTTTCTCCCCACCGCTTGTTGTTTTGACAAGCGGTTTTTTGTTATTAAAAAAAAGCATAAAAAAAATAAAAAAAATTACATTTTTCTATTTTTAATAACTTTTTTTTAACTTATTCACGATAATTTTAATATCGATTTTTACTTTAACCCTCAACGGAGAAACGAACATGAAAAACTTGAATGAAAATGCCATCAGAGAAGCTGCTTACTACATCTGGAAGAATGCTGGCTGCCCGTCTAACACCAGCCTGCAGGATTGGAATGCCGCTATTCAGCAGTTGTCTTCTTGCTCTTGCAACAACACAAACAAAAATTCTTCTAAAAACACTTCTTCTGTAAAGACCAGTGCTTTGAAGTCTGCTTCTTTGAAAAAATCTGCTTCTGCTTCTAAAAAAGCAAACAAAACTACTTCAAAGAAATCTAAATAATTTCTGATAGTTTTAAGCACAAAACCTCTTCTGATTTGAAGAGGTTTTTTTTGTTGCTTTTTTCAAAGATTAAGAGTATAAAACCAAACAATAAATTATTATTTTACTAATTATTAAAACAACAAACACTATGAAAACAACAAAAATTTTTGCCTTAATTGGCATTGCATGTTTATGCTTGTGGTCATGCAAATCATCTCCTCAGGCTGTTGAACCTGAAATGATTGCCTCCATCGCTAATGTTGCGTATTATATCGAGCCGCAATCATCCGACAAACAATCGGTGCAAACATTATATTGGCTTACACCTGAGGGCACCAAACGCTACATCATTCCGGCTGAATACGGCATTGATTCCATCAAGTTTATCGGCGACCACTTTTTCATCGCCTACAAACAGGGACTATCCCGTGTATATAACAACGCCGGCAGCAAGCTATTTAAAACTGACTATCAACAGGTCAGCTTCAAAGACAGCTTGTTTGTATTATATGATGGCAGCAAATTTTTTGCTGGCTTGTGCGACGAATATTTGAGTGGAGAACCCAACCGTTATTTTGACGGAGGCCCTTATGATTCACTGCTTATCGGCAATCATCAGGAGTTCTTCTACAAGCAAGATCAACATTGGTCAGTTTTCAAAGCCAACAGCACCAACGCCATCCCCGGAGATTGCCTGCAAATCATCAGCATTGACAGTCGCAAAACCAATAGCAATTGCTATCTGGTACAAGACAACCGCAAACGATGGGCTTTTTATGATGCCGGAGGCAAAAAGGTATGCAACGCCTCAGCATCACGCCTCAAGCTAATTTTGTCTCTTGAGCCCGAATGGCAAATCGGCACAATTAAGGGAGTCAGCATTGAACAATTTGCCCCCTAATCACAAGTGCTAAACTAACAAAAAAACTCTTTAGACTGCTTCTAAAGAGTTTTTTTTTGTTATCATTTATAAATCGGAAATCTCTGACACAAGCTGATGACCTTTTGCGCCGTCTCCGCAATCACTTTATCAGCATTGCCGGTTGCCAAAGCATCAATCACATCACCAATCCAATGCCCCACCTGCTCAAACTCAGCCTCTTTGAATCCTCGAGTAGTTCCGGCCGGTGTCCCTACTCTTATTCCTGATGTTACTTTCGGCGGCATCGGGTCAAAAGGAATAGCATTTTTGTTACAGGTCATATGCGCTGCTTCCAATGCTTTTTCTACCACATCACCAGTCAAGTTTTTGGGTCGCAAATCCACCAACAACAAATGAGTATCCGTTCCGCCTGATACCAAATTTAAACCTCTGGCGCGCAGTGTTTCACCCAAAACCTTAGCATTTTTTACCACTTGCGCTGCATAATCTTTGAACATCGGGGTCAAGGCCTCACCAAAACAAACCGCTTTTGCCGCAATCACATGCATCAACGGCCCGCCTTGCGTTCCTGGGAATATTGCCGAATCAATTTTTTTAGCAATCTCTGCATTGTTAGTCAAAATCATCCCTCCGCGAGGCCCGCGTAAAGTCTTATGCGTTGTTGTGGTTACTACATCAGCAAAATCTAACGGATTGGGGTGCGCCCCTCCGGCAACCAAACCGGCAAAATGCGCCATATCCACCATCAAATAAGCTCCTACTTTATCGGCAATCTCTCTAAAGCGCTTAAAATCTATTTGCCGCGGATAAGCCGATCCTCCGGCAATAATCAACTTAGGCTTATTTTCCAGTGCCAATTGCTCAACTTGATTATAGTCAATCAAACCTGTATCACGACATACACCATAAGTTACCGACTGCAACCACTTGCCCGAAAAAGACACCTTTGCCCCATGGGTCAAATGCCCACCGGCATCAAGCGCCATGCCCAAGATTGTATCCATAGGTTTTAACAAGGCCACATACACTGCCGTATTAGCCTGCGAACCTGAATGTGGCTGCACATTCACAAAAGCAGCATTAAACAATTTTTTAGCCCGCTCGATTGCCAAATTTTCAACCATATCCACACATCCGCATCCACCATAATAACGATGCGCCGGATATCCTTCGGCATATTTATTGGTCAAGATTGAACCTTGCGCCTCCAGCACCGCCGGTGACACAATATTTTCGGACGCAATCAATTCAATTTGATTTTGTTCACGTTGCTGTTCACATTCAATGGCGCGCATCACATCAGCGTCTTCAATCGCCAAACTTTCTCTAAACTGCATCATAACCTAACACTCTCCGTATACATCAAGTTTTTCAATCCGGCGAATATGACGACCGCCCTCAAATTCGGTATTCAAAAAAATCTGCATTCTCCGCAACACATCATCTTCGGCCATTGTTCGCCCGCCAAACACTGCAACATTGGCATTATTATGCTTGCGCGCCAGAGCCGCCACTTCATCGCTATACAACAAAGCCGCACGAATCCCTTTATGACGATTAGCTGCAATTGAAATACCGATACCGCTTCCACACACCAATATCCCCAAATCGGCCTTATGTTCCAACAAGGCATGGCAAACTTTTTCGGCATAATCCGGATAATCGACCGACTCTTCCGAGTAGGTACCTAAATCATCAAACTGATAACCTTTCGGGGTAAAAGCTTCAATCAACTTTTGTTTAAGTGCAAACCCTCCATGGTCGGCAGCAATGGCAATTTTCATCATCATTCATCCTTATATTGAACCTTTGCCAACCATAAAACAGATTTGCCGCATTAGCAAGCAGATAGTTATTTTAAAACACAAAAAAGACCTTCTCAAAACTGAGAAGGTCTTTCGCAATATGGCTCCGACTGCTGGGCTCGAACCAGCGACCAATCGGTTAACAGCCGATTGCTCTACCACTGAGCTAAGTCGGAATAATACTTTGGAGGCCGGTACCGGAATTGAACCGATATCAAAGGATTTGCAGTCCTCTGCATAACCATTCTGCCAACCGGCCAACGTGAGTACCATATCGCCCTCAACGTCTCTTATATATACAATTTTTTTTGCCGACGTCAAGCAAAAAATTTATTTTTTTTCACGGATATTTGATTTTTTTTGAAATATCATTAAAAATCAAGCATATATTATTTAATTTATTTTTGGCATAATTCCAGCTCCTGCCGCAATTTATTAACTCTACCGAGCCACTCCCAAAAATTAGGTGCTTGTTCAGTGCTCAGATTCTCCAATTCTTGCGCGACTCTCTCCCCTGCTATCGGATACACCGGACAAGTGTTATAACACGTTTTGGCGCATGAGTTTAAGCAGCTCATCGCGATTAGCATTAGGCCGAGAATAAATATCTGCTCTGACTTTTTCCACATATTTCACCACCTCCACCTGTTCTTTGACAATTTTTACCTCGCTGTGCGAGCGCCCCAGCATATAAGCGCCCAACCAACACAACATAAACAATATTGCTATCAGCGCATTTTTCATCACACCCCCGCAATTATCAACATAAACGCCCGTGCCACGCTTTCGGCATATTCAGGCTTAAACAAGGCGACAACCGCCACCACGATTGCCGCCACAAGCATTAATATCAATTTAGGCTTTTTTACCATAACCCCACTCCAAATATAAATCCGAATATCAGCTCCGCCAGCTTCTTTGGCTCATTGCACCACTTGGGGCATTTTGACATCTGCGGAAACTTTTCAAACAACCGCCAACAGCCAAAATACACCGGCGCCGAGGCTAAACCGATTATCATAAATGATATATCCGCCAACACCACCGCCGGTACTATCATCGGCAACCCATAGCGTAACCAGGTATACCACCAGTCATATCCGCCGCTGTATTTCGGCAAGCTAAGCTTATCATACACCCAATCCAGCGGGATTCTAAACCAGCGGTCATAACTCTCGGCCGTCTGCACTTGGCTCCGCCCGCAGTCCAAAATTTCACCCACGGCGCGGCTCCAAAACTCAAATTGTATCCACAGAGCCAACAGCAATGCCACCCACCATATTGTCCTATCAATCAGGGCAATAAAAATGGCGGTAATCATCACCGCCGTCTGCAATCCTCGATTCCCAAGCCATTTATATTTATCATCAAAGCCGCCGCCATACCAACGCCGCAGCAACGCCCACAACATTCCGTTAATTATGCTCATTTCACCCCCGCCATTTTGATTCCCTTAATTAAGACTTCATTATCATAAGGCTGGCAGCCGTTCTCGTGCCGAATAATCGCTTTAACTAAGACCAACATTACTGCCGTATCACAGATATCAATCACCTCATCGGCGCCAACGCCCAGCTGTCCGGCCACGCTTGCTACATAAGACGCCGTATCGTTTTCAACCTCCGGCGCATAACGATTAATAATTTTGCGCACTGTGTTCAAACCATACTTCCGCTCATAGTTGAGCAAAATCTTAGCCAAAGCCCTGATTCCGTATTCAGGAGCATCAAAAACACAAAAAGAGCTGTCGGTTTGCTCCGCCGACAGCCCCTGCCATTTATCGCCATGCCTGATATTCCCCGGATTATGATTTCTTATACCTCTTGGTATCATTTTTTTCTCCTTTATCAAATATCATCTCGAGCTTGACTTTAACCTCCGTCAAAATCTCGTTATTTTCTTTTAAGGCCTTGTTGATGGCATCAAACTTGGTCAGCGCATTAGAAGAATCTCTCTCCAAATTGCCGACTTTGGTTTCAATAATCCCTTGCCATTTACCAAACCGCAAAAAATTAAAAAACACCCCACACAATGCCAATATTACTCCGATAGCTTCCCTGTTCATGGCCTATTCCTCAATAATATACGGATTCTCCGCGCGCACTTTGTCTTTACTTTCAAGCCAAATTTGTTTCAGCTCTTCGGCTTTATCCGCCCCACGAGCCACCGCCTCATCATAATCCGCTTTGAGCTTATCAGATGTCATAACATACAAGCTCTCACGCTTGGCTCTGATAGCTTCATTTTGCTCCTCAACCGTCTTTTGCGGAGCATAGCCCTTAGCATATAAGACACCGTCTTGTTCTTCAACCTCGCCAGTATATTCAACCACACCATATTTGCCCGAACCCAGACGTTGACGATTAATCTCATTATCAGTCCAAATATTAACAATCTTTGTTGCCTCGTTAATTACATACATTTTAAACCACTCCTTTCATTGGATAAAATCTGTCTTGCTCTGACGCTCCGTAAGAAGAACTTGCTGAAACTACATCGCCTTTTTTTAACAATAAGGTATAAGGCAGGGAAATAAAAGAATTTACTGGATTATAAAGATAAAATACTTGTTTGCCGTTGACGTAAATGCGTGAGGTAGCACCACTATCGGTTCTTAATTGCGGGGAAGCAACATACATACCATCACTTGGAGCCGTATAGGGCAAAGTAGGTGTAATACCAGCCGAATAATCCGGCATTCCCCACCCGACAACCATATCTTTAAAAGATTGAGCCGGCGTCACATTACTTAAATCAGTCTTCGCGGGAACATACTCTGCATTACTAAAATCAGTATCAATTTTTGCCCCCAACATATCCTGCGTTTTCTCCGCCCAATATTTAGCAGAGCCCTCCGGTCTGACTTCATAAGCCCCTATCGCCCAATTTTCCGCCTCATCAACTTTAGCCTCAACTTGGCTCAAAACCTCTCCGGCTTGAGTCGAACTATTTTCAGCTGATTGAGCCGATGCTGCTGCCGCAGAAACTAAACCCTCCATTGTTGTAATCTGTTCCTGAGCGACACCGGACAAAGTATCCTCTTTTTCCCCGCAAAGAACCTCTATCTCGGCTTTTTTATCACTAGCAAACGCTTCAATATCTGGTTTATGCACTGTTGCCACAGCTGATGCAATTTCCTGCTTAGCAGCAGTCGTTTTCAAACTTATATCAGCAACCGCACTACTTTTCTGCTCTTCAACATAAGTTTTAATCTCCGGCTTCATAATATTAGTTACATAAGACTTCAACTCGTCCTCACCGTCTCTGACATAAATAAAGCCTTCGGGAGTAACATCTTGCACAATATCATTAATCAATACTTCCATTCCGTTCAGCTCATTTTCCACATAAATAATATCACTCATCCCCTAATTTCCTTTCGTAAACTGCTCCACAACTTTAAAATATGCTTTACATCCGGCCTTATAAGGAAAGAACGTAAACTTTTGCCCATCAATAAACTGGATTTCCATATCGGTATAATAAGTTCCTACCGGTATGTTGGTATCCTCAGCCGTCAACTGCATCACTGTTCTACCTCCGGCCGCATCAAAATGCTCAGAAATTTCTTTTTTAATCAACGGCTGAGCATCTGCGCTTGCCCTCACCTGCATCCGCAATATGGCATGCTCCAAATTAATCGGCACCTTCACGCCTCCTCCTTGGTTATAAGCAAATTTCAAGGGGATATTAAGCGTATCCCCTTGAGTTATAATAATTCCGCTTGGCGTCATTTTTGAACTCATCTTAAGCCTCCTCCTTAGCCTTAATAAAATAATTTACTGCTTGGTTAATCGGGGTCACATGGTTTGAAGCCCCAAACAACTCATTTGATTTCGATAAATCAAAAGTAGCCACCATACCCCCTGCTATCGGCCCCGAAGTACCGACATTGACACTTCCAGAATCAATAGACACCATACCTCCGGCATTGCTAAAACCACCGCGATTATTACAGCCCAAAGTACCGGTAGCATTAGGCAAACCTTCAGCCTGAGTCGTATACATATCTTTTTCAGCATCACCACCCAAGCCTCGCAAAAACTTACCGCGATAATCCGGTACGTTAAAAGTCGTGGTACCGTTTCCTTCACCAAAATTAATTCCGATAACCTTAAACAAATCAGGATAATCGGCACGACTGATTTCCTGCCCGTCACACAAAAGCCAATTATCATGATTAGCCTCCTGCAACGAAACCTTAATATCACCGACTTTCAAACCTTTATTGATGTTTTCCAACAAAGTAGTTTTCAATTCATCAATTTGGTCTTTCAGCTGTTTTAAGTTCACGGCATCTTTATCCAAGGTAGCATCGCGCACATTTTTGAGCTGAAAATTACCGGCATCAAAATTATCCTGCATTGCCACTCTTCCATCACGCAAAAAGCACAGGCTCAAACCATTGGCAAAGTTATCATCTTCCTCATCATGATGGTCGGTCACGATTTCAATATCATTACGACGGTCGTCTTCCCAGTTATGCAATCTGGAAAAATTCCCCTGACTGTCATATCCCATTTTACTTTTCCTTTCTGTATAAAAAAAAGCTTCGGAAAACCGAAGCTTACCTAACCTCAATTACAACACGGCCTTAGCATAATCGACACGCAAGATTCCCTGCTCATCTTCAAACACCGCTTCCGGATGGAGTTTCTGCACCTCTTGCGCCAACAAACCGATTTGCGGCACATCATCACCGATAAAGTTAAACACATAAACTCTCAATCCGTTATCAAGACGACCGACCGGCTTAATATTTTCTTTGACACGGACATCAGATGCCAACAACGCCGCCGCACCGCCTTGCAACAGCTGATTACCAAAATTAAATTGAGCATTTTTGTTATACAAATCATTTTTGGCAATCTGATTATCGGCATTATTCATCACACCATACAATGACATATATTTATCATAACCCGACACCGAGTTAGTCAAAGAGTTCAAAATCTCCTGAATCGTCGCCTGTCTGGCATTATTAGTAAAGTTTCCGGCCGAAATAGCATCAGACAAACTCTGAGAAAAAGCATCTTGCCCGCTTGCCACAGCCTGATTAGCGGCATTCACATAAGCATTATTCTGCTGGGTAGTCAAATCATTCATCGCGCGCTGATAAGCCTCGCTTCCGACCGACAATCCCTGATTGGCCAAACTGGTCTGCAAATCCGAACGCTGCTGATCGAACTGCGGCTGAAAGCTATTTACCATATTATTATAATAAGCTTGCTCAGCCCGCTGACGAGCCGCATCAGACCCATCTACCGAATACACATAACTCGGCATATTTTCCAAATTTTGACTCAAATTATAAGCATTTTGCTGCAAATTGGCATAAGTATTATCAACCGTCGAAGTATTCAAATTACTCAGATAATTCCATGCCATCATAGCCGCCGGATTATACGAAGTCGAAGCCCCTCCGGCACCAAACATTTTTCCAATAGATTTACTCATTTTATATCTCCTTAAAACTAAATTTACACAAAAAAAGAGCTCTGAAAACACCAGAGCTCCGCACCAACATAATAATACCTAAACCTCAATCAATATCAGAGCAAACGATTTGCTTCCAACCAAGATAATGTTTTCA
The DNA here is from genome assembly GCA_944390905.1 of uncultured Alphaproteobacteria bacterium. Classification (GTDB taxonomy): domain Bacteria; phylum Pseudomonadota; class Alphaproteobacteria; order RF32; family CAG-239; genus HGM16780. The sequence goes on along the minus strand of CALXRR010000024.1, from coordinate 12,170 downwards.
GACAATCCACTTGCATTCATCCCTCAGCATACCGAGCAATACGGCATCTTCCCCATTATCACGAAAGGCTCGCAAGCATCCCTCCTCCTGAAAGCCCATACGCTTAACCATACTCAAACATCGTCGATTCGATTTATCCACCAACAAACTGATTCGGCGACACTTCAACACCTTAAAAGCCATATTAAAGATAAAGCGTAAAACTCTACGCGAACACCACCGCGGACTTTCCGCATAAATCGTCCACCATACATCAGCCGCCGGACGATAATTATGAAAAATCAGCCCTCCGAGCAAACAACCATTCTCGACAAAACCGATGGTATAATTATCTCCAATCCAAGCTGTATCAAACCCCAAACCATTGCACACCCAACGCGCAATTAAATTGTCTTTATCTTGCAGAATAGAAATCATTTTTCCTCCTTAGCACAGAACCGAATTTTATAAATTAGAAGCCCACAGAGCACACTTTTCAAAAAGTGGGATATGTGAGACAAGTAGTAGGCGCCAAGGGCGAAAGTACCGGAGTTTACAAAATAGTAAATGAGGACACTTTCGTCCCGCAGGCAACGCACTAATCGTCCACAGAGCACACTTTTTTTCAACTCAAGGCACTAAATAATAAAACCTCGGAGTTTGCGGCTTATAATAAGATTTTAGGGCGACGACACCGGAGTGTACATAGAGGTACATGAGGATGTCGCCGACCCGCGAAATCTGTATTATAAGCCCAAAATACGAAGTTTTATATTATGCCGACCCCACCCTCAAACCTCACCCCCGTATCATACCACTCAATGGCATTTCCCCGAGTTCTGGTCTTAAATACAATACTGAACTTAAATCCCGTAGCCGAATTAGCAATCCATTGACTGCGAATTGAACCGTCTAACACCGCCCAGCGCACTCCTGAAGGATGCGCCTTAGAGCTCCACTTCACATTGTTCCACTTGGTCTGCCCCGCTTGCCCAATGTTCTCAACATAATCTTGAGTCTGCGAGCTAAAATCAGTATTGGTATAAATCGTTAGCGCATAAGGATTAAACGACTTAGTCCTTGGGTTTAAGAGCTGCACTTTTTTAAGATTATAGCTTCCCAAACGATTAAATGCCTGCTCGATATGCCCCTCAATATGGAGCTTGTCATCGGCATAACCTTCATCAAACAGCATCACCCCGTCAATTGTGCCAAAATAAGCTCTGGTCTGATATAATCCCCAACAATAAGCCTTAATTCCGGTAAATCTACACCAAGCTCCGGTCGAAAGATTAATCACATGCTGCTCAAATGTCTGATTGTACGGCACATTAAAAATCGCATATCCGCCGCGACTATAAATAATACTCTGCCAGCCAAATTTGGTTCGTCCGTTAGCCACCCTCTCCAAAACCATTCCCCTGATTTTGTTAGAAAAAGCAATCTGCGAACTATTGGCGCTTTCCAAGGGCAAAGCCTTAGACAGCGGCAAATATCCGTCCTCGGTAATCACCACAATATCACCCTGATACTGCATAACACAACGATACCCAATCGGCCGCGCGATTCGATAACATCCCTTAAGCATCCACCCATCGGCAGAGTTCGGATTGCTTCCGGCATAAACCAAAGCCTCTCCTTCCGATGTCAAAAACACCGTCAAGTCGTCCATACCGGCACCGCCGTCTTGCGTCCATGAAGCCACCGCCACCAAATATCCACCGTCACGAGCCACCGTAGTCATATCAAAAGACAGCAAATTCCCCTTGATTTCGCTAACATTTTCCGAATACCAAACCTTCATGCTCCCTTTTTCCACAAACCACAACCTCTGCTTAGATGACGCCACATTGACCAAAGCTTCAGGTATCAGATTCGTACCGCTAAACTCGGCATCAGCCCAAACCCCGTTTCCTTCATCATCAAGATAATAGGTCTGAGGAGCATCTTCACCGTTGACGGCAAACAACCGATTTTTAAATTGCGTTGTCTGCCATTGACCGTTTTTATACTCTCTGCCCTCCACCTTTTGCGGAGAAGCCGCCGAAGTAATGTCCCAAACCGAATTATCATCAAAAGCAAAAAATTGGTTATTACCGCTTTCCGCCTTAAATTCTACCAAAGTCCTAATCGGGGTACCGGTTGTTACATATCTGGTAAACCCCTTTCGCAAAGCAACCTTAGTTTCACCGGGAATATAGTTATCCATCACGATTGCATCAGTTTCAGCCATAAGGTCAAGACTATCACAAGCGTTCAGCCCTCCGATGGGAGCCGGCAGATTATAATTCCCTGATTTGTTGCCGCGATTAACTCGACGTTGCTGCATTGACTACCACCCCCGCAATTTCAGGCTCGGCATCATAGCCATAAGCCAAATTAATATCCTTAGTTGCCAACCACGAGGCAAACCGCTTGCGCACTTCGCGCTCATATTCGTTAAACTCCTCTTCATAAGGCAAACCGTTGCGTTTATACCATCGCCAAATAATGCCCAGCTTGACTAAATATTCATCAAACAAAGGCACATCGGTATCTTTGGTAAGCTCGGTCTTTTCCGGATTATCACAAAATTCTGACGTCGGATCATAGCACACATTAGCCGAGCGATAATTAAACACGATTTTCACCCCTTCCGGCGGATTCTGCAAAAACACAAAACGCCCGTTCTGGATTTTGAACTTGATTGAGACCGCCGGCACATTAAAGAAACGCTCACGCATATACTGCTCCGGAGTAATCGCCCCGATAACTTTCTCTGAGCTGTCTTTCACATATACCGTATTATTCAGCAAGCAAAAGAAGTCCGGACAAAACTCTTTAATATCATATATTTTTTTGTTGGCATGGAGCTTGAGTTCGCCTTCTTTGGTAAGCTCTTGCCAATCCCCATAACGACGCAAACTATCCAAAGTCGATCGCGCCAAGCTCAAAAAAATCGATTCTTGCTGAGAATTGCTGTTAAACAAACCCTGAGGTTTTTGCGTCGCCACCAACACCGCAACTTCCTGACATATTTCTAATATACTAGCCATTATTTCCTCCCCTAAACTTTGGCTTTAGCTCATTTTTCTTTTTGAGCAATGTTGATTTCAGCCGAGCATTTTCCTCTTTCAACATCTGAATTTCGCCTTTATAAGCTTCTTCTTTGCGCTGCCAATCAGCCAAGGCCGTATTTCCCTTAGCTTGAGCCAAAAACTTCATCGCCAAATCGCGTTCTTTTTCCACCCCGAGCTCCGCAGCTTTATCATCATCAAGCTCAGCCAAAGCTTCCACCGTAAACACCCCGCGTACTTTTAACGATTCGATTTCTGCCGCACTCAAAAAAGCAAACTGCTCCAAAGGCGCACCTTTTTTGTGCTGTTGCTTAGCCGCCAAATATCGCTGATATTCAGCAGGAAAACGTCTGATTTTGTCTGCATCGGCAGGCTGGTCAAACACGTCATAACTATCCTTAGCCCTGATTTCAACAAAACAAACATCCTCAAAACACGGCAACCCGTTATCATCTAAGGCAGCGGTTTTCACGGCTCGATCATAAAAACGCGCCGCCACATTTCGGTCCGGAGATTTTCGCTCATCCAACACCTGCTGAAACAATTCAAAATCACTCATCACAAATCCTTCTAAAACTTAATTAATTACTGAAAAAAGAGCGGAGGTTTCATCCCCCGCCCTTTTTTAATACATCAACCACAAGCCGACGCTTATGCCTGATTATTAATCAACACACCCTGCAGGCTGGCATTTGACATAGTCATATTTCCGGCCCAACCGATAATCTTATAAAAAGCATCCTGATTAACGGCCATACGCTCGCCACCGATAACTTTCATGTTACGATCACGATGCGGACGCAAATAGATATAGTCGGTATTCAAGAAATACATATGATTTTCCGGACAAAAACCGCCTTGACCACCATCACAAACGACATCAGATCCCTTAAAGCGCAAAGTCTGAAAACCGGCATCAGCCGCTTTAGGATCAGTATATCTCTGCAAAGCAGTCAAACTATCTTCATAGAGTGAATACAAGTCATCACCGGCCACGATTAAATCCGGCTTGTCGGCACCGCGACACAACGAATTATACATTTTGTGCATTTCTTTGCCGATAGTATCTTTAGTCAAAGCCTCAGCTGAAGTAGAGGCTTTGTTGCGCCAAAACTCATTACCACCGGTAGCACGATTAATACCGCCAACGGTTCCTGTAGCCGGAGAATCAGCCACCAAGAAGCGCAAGCCGCCGATTTCCTTAGCCTGAGACCCATCGTTATAGATAGCCTTAGCCATCTGGTTAGACATTGTTTTTACAGCATTATCAATACGTTTTTCAAACAAATCAAGCACACGTTCAGGGCCAGAGTTTTTGAGCAAGTCCTCACCTGATATGGCAACCGGCACCGCACAAAGCTTCAAATCAAACTCCGCCGCGGTAAAGAGCTGTTTGGGAGTATAGTCAATGGTATCATAACCATTATACCACACCAAATCTCCTTCACCGTATTCCAGTTCTTCCAAAATTTTAGAACCACCGGAAATAGGACGAATTTTTTCTTTCTCCTGCAAGCGGTTCAACAAAGCATTATTTTTGCTGACATTATCAGCCAAATCTGCAGTTCGACCTTCCAAAGTCATAGTAAACACATCATTATAATTAGCATTAGCCATTTAAAAAACTCCTCAATTAAATTAAATAAAAAAACACAAATTATTTTCCATACATAGCTCTCTCCAGCAGCTGACGAGTCGTCAGATGCTCTTGAGGCATAGTCTTAGGCTTGCCTTTAGGGGCAAACCCTGCTTGTTTGGCTTTTTGAGCCTCTTCGACTTTCTGGCTCAACACCTTTTCCTTTTCAGTCACAATCATTTTGCGTCTGGTTTCAGGTTTCATCCATATAGCCTGCTGATAAGCGTCTTCCAAATCGACAGCCAAACCCGAATCAAGCAAGACCTGCATTTCCGGTTTCACTTCCTCAAAGAAAGGATGCTTAGGCTCCCCGTTATCAGAGGTTTCATGAGCAAAATTGAGCCACATAGCGCGCCAATAAACATCTTGCTGACGTTTAAGGCTCATCTTCACCTCGGCGCAAATTTTTTCCAGCCCGTCGATTTTGTGCTGGAACATCAGCGCAGCCTGACCCGCAGCTTCAGCCGCATCAGTCGGGATTTTGACGCCATATATAGCCGCCATTTCTTGCAATACGGCAGCCGGATTTTCATCCATAGCAGCATCAATTCTGACCAAATGCTCCAACCATTTCTGCAAATCATCCACGCCCAAGCGACGCAAACGGAGTCGATTTTGATTCAGCAAATCATCAATCCACTGTTTTTGTCGCAAAGCATCGGAAAGCTCACCTTTGTCCTTTTGCATTTCATTATCGCGCTCAATCAAAAATCGGCGCCATTCGACAGGCAAAGAAGCAAATTCCTCTGCAAATTCGGCTTTAAAAGATTGAGGCGGAGTCAAGAACTGCTCAGCCTCATTTTTGATATTATTTTTAAGAAGAGCCTCTTCCTGCTGAGCTTTCAGCTCTGCCGCACGCAGCTGCTCTTCCAACATTTTTCTTGTTTCACTTTTCATTCCAAATCCACCTTTTATAATTATTAATAAAATCAGCAAAAAGGGCTCGTTTAAGCTCTTTTTGCTTTTGGTATCGGACATTTTTTCTGAAATTGTCCGAATAATCGCCGGCCAAAGCACAACCGCTGCGCTTTAGCCAACATTCAATATCATAAGCAGAAGAAGCTATTGAGCCGTCCGGCAACACGACCTCTTCCACCCATGCTCTTGAAAAATTTGCCATAATCCTCCTTTCAGATATAACAAAAGGCAGCCCCCGCTGCCTTTCCGTATCCCGCCGGTACCCCCCCATAAACCGGCACCCCCAGATAAAAACAAGTTCACACTAATTTTAGGCACGTACAAAAGAGGTACGTAACCGAACATTTTACACGCAGTTTCTGTATTAGATGACCGTTATCATACTCCTCGTAAAACACGGAGAACGAGTCATATAATAAGATTTCAGAGCGGAGACAGCGGAGTGTACAATGGCTAAGCAAAAAGCTCCAAAGTAATGGTGCTTTTTGTCTGTAACATCTCAGAAAACCTTAGTAAGTAAGGCTGTGACAACAGCCGAAACGAACTTAGGTTCCTGAGCTGGTACATGAGCATGTCTCCGTCTCGCAAAATCTGTATTAGATGACCGTTATCATACTCCTCGTAAAACACGGAGAACGAGTCATATAATAGGAAACCAGAAAAATCGCGAACGGAGTGTACATAAAGGTACATGACTGAGCGATTTATTCGCAGTTTCCGTATTAGATGACCGTTATACGTGTTTTACTAATGAGATGAGATTCTTCTCCTTATCAATCTCATACTCATTCTTCATCTTCTGAATTTTAATCTGCTCCTCAACAGTCGGAACCTGCGGTTTGGGTTCAGGCTTGGGCTCCGGCTTATTAAGCTCGACTTCCACCTTGGCAAAACATTGCTCAATCACCGCCTCAAAAGGCCGAGACCGCGGCATCGTCGCCGCCACCGTCTCAATCATCTGACGATACAACGGCAACAACGCCGGCTGAGCCGATACCACCTGAAACGCATCAGCAATCATCTTGATAATCGTCTGCGTGGTTTTGGTCACCTGCTCCGTCTCTTGCTCTTGATTAAACACCGCATCAGTCTCCACCGACAACACCATTCCAAGCATTTTATCCTTTTTCAACAAGGCTATCGCCTTCTGCACCGCCGCAGCATCCGCCGCTTCGGCCTGAGGCACAAATTGCATCAACGTCTCCGGCGAAAACTGCTCACAAATAATCTCCGCCTTCAAACGATACAAATCGCGAATAAAGCGTTGCATATCATTCTGGCGGTCTTGATTGCGAAGCGTACCGAAATTAGTCTTTTTGGTCACAGCGGTTGCGGTTTCATTAGCGTTTGAACTTCCGCGCATAATATCGGAAATCCCCGTCACCTGATAGATATTTTGAATAATATCATCTCGCCGCTGAGCCAAAGCCTGCAACGCCGTAATATATTGTTCTATCGGCATAAAATCAATCACACTGCGCAACCCGCCGGCATCTTTCAACCGCGCAAAATCATTAATTGCCACCAACGTCACATCTTTATTCAAAACCTCCCCCAAGTTTGAAAAAGCATTGTCATAAGCACCGGTCACTTTTAACGCCTGCATGGTTAATCTCATACGCTCAATCACTCCGGAGAGCTCATCAAGATCAGCCTTTACCATCACAAAGTCCGGCACCGGAATAATACTGTCATTGGTCTGTGATGCAAAAATCGGTTTCGGCATCGGGAAAAATCCGTCAACCCCCAAAGGATCATCTTCCACCCGGATAAAATAATCCGGCTTTTCCTTACACCACCACATTACCTTGCGGCTGTTTTTATCCCAAATTTCATATACGCAAAACTGCTTTAAGGATTCACTTTTTGAGCCCAATGAAGTCAAAAGGAGCTCAGCGTCCTCCTCAAAATTTTCACGCAAATCATCAACCGACATATAAATCTTTTTAGCCACCCATGTCACATCTTCCCAAATTCCGACATGGTCAACATCTGCCAAAAAGTCTCGCGGATTAACATACTCTGAGACCACGGTTTCAGCTGTTTTCAAAGACTCGATTTTGCCATCAGGCATCAACACCTCGCTAAACTGAGGTTTATACTGCTCCCACAAGATTCCGCAGCCCGAAATCAAAAAGTCATTGCGTGCATATTTTGCCTTGGCATCAAAATCAAAACTCTCCAAATTCCGCACCAAAGCCCTTTCCAAAATTCGACAAGCCAACATCTCTGCCTTATCGGCTGATTTATTGATTCTGTCGATATAAGGCTTGGGCTGTTTGAAATACAAAAAAGGCTTTTGCGTTTCGATTCCCGACCAAAAAATATTATAAGCACCTCCGGAGCGCAATTTATTCAACACTCCTTTGCGCCTAAAGTTGTAGCTTTCGCGGGTTTCATCAATCAAAGCATAATAATCGGCATAGATTTTTTCAGCCGTATTGATTTTATCCCCCCACTTTTTAGCCAGCTCTCTCATATCTTCAATTTTTTCCGTCATTTTATCTCCTAACAAAAAAAGTTTTTATTCAGACATCGACCTGTTGTTTATTCAAACACGCCGAGCAAACTGTTATCACGTACCATCACCACCTCCGGATCATAAGTCGGCAGCTCGTCAAAACAATGAAACAACACCCTATCGCCAAGCTTAATCTCCGCTTTCACCAAAGGGCCGATTCCTTCAACAACTCCGATACATCGCGGTTGCGGCAACACATCCGTCACAATAATTCCGCCTTTGGTTTTATCCTCCTTAGGCTCAAGCCTGATAGCCACTCTGTCCGTCACCGGCTTAAAATTTATCATCATTTTTCCTCCATAAAAAAAGAGGCCGCAGCCTCTTTCCAGTTAATCCGACTTTACTACCAAGAAATATTATGATTCATGTCCGCCTTGCCAAACAACTCTTCAACCGTCACATTACCGTTTCCATACATCTTGGGTCTGCCGCTGTCAAAGACCGGCTCGGCAAAAGTCAAAGCCAAAGCATCACCTTTGTCGGTTGAATGCCCCAAGCGCTTTTTGATTTCAGCCTTTTCCTCCAACTGCAAACGTCCGTAACGATCATATTTTTTATTGACGCAACACAAATCATTAAACAATTCTTCATCTTCGGGCAGCTGCACCGGCAACTCGCCGCACAACCAAGCCCTCAAACCATCCCACATTTCGGCACGACGGTTGACATATCGGCTCTCTTGCAAAGCTTTTTCACCAAAGTTCACCGCCCGCACCACTTCACCGCAGCCTCGGTCTTTCAACACATCATAAACACCGGCGCCCACCCCGCCGACATCTATAAACACCCGCAACGGTTGGTACTCTTTAATAAAAAAGGTGGCCTGATTAGCCACCTCCACCACATCGAGCTTGCGAAAAGCCTCAAAACGATAACACCATCGTCCTTTTCTGAAGCAAAACACCGTCTGGTCATCACCAAAACGCGCCACATCAATTCCCATCACCAAAGGCGAAGAGCTATCGCTCATTTTTGCCTCAAACGCCGCCCGCACTTCCGCCGCACCGATAAGCTTGGTAGTTCCTTGCCGCACCGGTTCACCTAGCCAAATATGCTCATAATCATCAGGCGAAGTTGCTCTGCACTTTTCCGCCTGAATTTTAATTTCCTCCGGACAAAACGGGTTTTCGTCATAATTCACACGCCTGACCAAAGTCCTCTCGTCCGGATGAGCCGCCAAAGCCACCCATAAAGGATCGTTTTCTTCTTCGCGATTCATTGAAATCCAAATTTCCGAACCATCTTTGCGCACGGTTGGGTCCAAAATCTCCCAGCTTTTGCGAGTAATGGTCTGCGCCTCCTCAATCCAAGCAATATCCACGCCTTCCAGCGACTTTATCTTTTGGCTGTCCTGGTCGCGCAATCCCTTAAACACAAATTTGGTTTTAGTAATTTTGTTTTCAATTTTATCACCGCGCATCACATAATCGTCCAAACCATAAAAAGAGATTCGGTCACACAACAACTTGTGTACGGAGTCTTTAATACTATCCTGAATCTCCCGCAAACAAGCAATAAAAAGCTTTTTGGTTCTCCCGAGCAAGAGCAAACTGTCGGCAAAAGCATAAGACTTTCCGCCGGCACGACCACCATAATAAAATTTATACCGATAACTTTCCCGCATCAACGGAGCAAAAGCCTCCGGTATCTGAGCTTCGACCTGTATCATCAGCTTCTCCGATTCTTATATATTATTACACAAACTTCACCAAGACCTGTTTAGGCTCGGCATCAGCACTATCATCATCAACAATTTTTTCCTCTTTAGGTTTATCCAACCCCAAGAGCTTAGCCTTTCCCATAGATGCACTGACCGCCGGCGCCGGAGATTTATTTTCCAACGCCAAGAGTCGAGCCTCTTCCAGCTCCTCTAATAAAGATATTAAAGAAATCTCCGCCTTAGCCATAGCCTCGGCACGCAATTGAGCCAAGACTTTTTTAACCGCAGGTGACTCCATAATTTTTCCGGTATGGGAACGCACGGTTTTTTCGGAATATCCGGCCTGACGAGCCGCCTCTGAAGCGACGCCGCATTTTACATAAGCCTCCACAAACTTACGTTGTTTTTCCGTCAGTTCAATCATAACACCTCCTTCAAAATAACGCCTCCTTTCAGTATAAAATAAAGCCGCGGAATCGATACGAACCGCGGCGAATACACTTTCTCACTCATTATACCCAAATTTCTATCAAATTTTATGAAAAATGTCCCGTACTTTTTTGTCCCGACACATGACTTTTTTGTCCCGACACATTTGTCGGGACAAATATGTCCCGACACTTTTCCTCTAACTGGTTGATTTTTCATAGAACATTTTTTGAAGGGGCTATTTTTTAGCATTTTTATGCTTACAACACGCTATTATAACCAACCAAGTTATCCACAACCCAACCCCCTATTCTGTGCATAACCCCACCTAAAAGCCATCTAAATTACCAAGAAGTAAGAATTAAACGATAATAATCAATATAGTAAGATTGGGTATAACCACTGCGTCCTGTTGTCATATCAAAATAGCCATATTCCGTTTTATTAGCCCATGAACTATCTTCATTATAATAAGAATCTGAAGACCAATAACTACCCTCCATCTTCTTCCCTCCATTTTCAGAGAACAACACATCCAAATCTGATTTATTCTGATATATCAATCTCAACTGGTTAAGACTAGGAACCGTTCCACTAAGACCACAAAATGAATATGATGAAGAATTACTCATTGCCACATAAAAATTCATACCGGAAACTTTTATTCCTCTAACCACTCCGTTACAATAATACAAGTCACCTACTGCACCATTAAGCATCGTACAAGCACCATCGACCCAATTATATTTAGAAGCACATTCACATATACTATATTTACCATTACATGTACCTCCTATTCCTCCCACATCATTAGCGTTAGTACAGTCATATTTAAAACCATATTTTTCACAAATTTTCTCATCACCACTATTACAAAACCATTTATCACCAAAAGGACATTTTACTCCACCATTAGGACAAGAAGTTTCAGTATATCCCAAAGTTGCGCAATCCTGTGTACTTACACATTGTGCCCAAACATTACCGCCAATCAGCATTTCTGCAATTGCCGTAGTCAAATATAAATAACTTTTCATTGTCTTTCTCCTTTTACAACCTAACAAAAACTTATTTACACCTAAAATTAGCATTTCCTCTACCGGAGCATCCGGTAAATACAGGATCACATCCTTGATTTATATAACCAACCCATACATTGCTACATTTTGCTATATTAGTACCATCCTCAATACATACACATCCCCATCCCGTATCATCGCAACATGAAAAGCTACCAACTCCTCCACCGGATGACTCCTTAGTACAGCTACTTCCACTCCACGTATATCCACTTTTACAAGTACATTTAGCATATTTTCCATTACAATCAGCTCCTGAACCGCCCGAATATCCGGTTCCTGTACATGTATATTTATATTTTGCTGGACAAGAGCAAATTCCATCATTCCAAGTATACGGACTCTCACAATTACATTGAGTATATTTCCCTCCACAAACGATACCTATGCCTCCAGCATAACCTGTACCTTTACAAGTATATTTATAAGATGAAGAACAGCAAACTCCATTCGCCCAAGTATAACCAGAAGCACAAGTACACTGGCTATATTTTCCACCACAAGCCGTACCTGAGCCACCAGCATATCCCGCTCCGGTACAAATATATTTATATTTTGCTGGACAGTTCACACAATAAACATAGTTAGTATCAAACGGACATTTGATTGACAATTCTGGGCAGGTTTGCTGTTTATATCCCAAACTCTCACAATCTTGGTTAAGTGTACACCAGTCGGTGCCGTTGCAAACACACATACCGCTAGAGGCATTCCATGTGAATCCGGTTTTACATTTGCATTTTTGGTATTTGTTGTCGCAGCTATTGCCATCACCGCCACTAATGTTGCTGCCGGAGCAAGTGTATTTGTATCCAGTCGAACAGACGCATTTTTTCGCCGACGCGCTCCATTCATACATGGTTGGGCAGCTACATTTGGTATAATAAGTTCC
>CALXRR010000023.1 GCA_944390905.1 uncultured Alphaproteobacteria bacterium | reverse complement strand
CCTGATACTGATAATATGTGCAAACTGGAAGGTTATGTAAACACGGTCTGCAATGCTACTCAAGACAAAGGAACTCTTTGTCCTTATGATAATGGTTGGCACACCGGTTGTACTTGTAAGCCGGAATACAACAAGGCTTGTAATGGCAACGACGAACAAGGCAAGGGTAGCGCCTGCAACGGCAAATATAAAGAATGTTGTAAAAAATGTACCGGATACAACTACACTGCCAGCAATATTCCTGCCGGACACGTCAAAAACGGAAGCTGTGAGAGCTGTACCGGTACTAAATATAAGACTAAATGCGATACTAATTCATCAAATACCGGAACTTATGTTGATTGCGGTTCGGCAACCGGCAGTGGCTCGAGTTGTAAAGATGACTCCGGAACTTATTATACCAAATGCACTTGCCCGACCATGTATGAATGGAGCGCGTCGGCGAAAAAATGTGTCTGCTCGACGGGGTACAAATACACTTGCTCCGGTACCGGATATTCCGGCGGTGATGGTAATAGTTGTGATAACAAATATCAAAAATGTAAATGCGCGACAGGCTATACTTGGAACGCGTCGACCGGAACTTGCGTTTGCGGCAGTACTTATAAATACACCTGCTCGGGCAGCAACATCACCGGCGGGTCGGGTACGGCTTGCGGCGGCAAATATACCGCCTGCAAATGTAAGACCGGTTTCACTTGGAACTCATCAAGCGGAATGTGCGTTTGCAACGGTACCGACTGGTGTACGCTTAATCAAGATTGCTCTAGTTTAGGCTACAAAAAGCAAACCTGCCCCGAGCGCACTATCAAATGCCCATTTGACACCAGCTATGTTTATTGCATCAGCTGCCAGTCCGAATACCAATATACCTGCTCCGGCACTGGATATTCAGGTGGGTCAGGCTCCGCCTGTGGTGGAAAATATACTCAATGTAAATGTGCTACAAATTATGTTTGGAAAAACGGAAGTTGCCAACAATTAAATGGCGCTCAAGGCGATTTGTACTACTGCAACGGTACGGTTGTTGGTGTTAAAGCTACAGACATGAATTTCTATGTTGCGATGAAAGATTTAGAACGAATGAACTCGGATAGTGCTAATAGTCAATGTCAGAGTTATGTCTTCTGCGGAAATGCAAAAGGTAAATTACCAACTAGTAGTCAATTATTAACCATATCTAATAATAAATCAACAATAAACAGCCTACTTACAGCAAATGGTGGAACGGAATTGACAGAAGATGCTTGGTATTGGTCATCTACCGATGGATACCGCGGTCCTATTGGTGTACAGATGAATGGAACAAACACTTGGCTCAACAAGAGTAATAGACTTTTAGTTCGCCCGATCCTCGCTTCTTATTAGGTTTTACCAGTGCATATGAAGCATGTGGGCATCGCGACTAATTAAAATAAGGAATAAGTAACAGCCAACCTAGGGCTCCATTGGCACCGTAGTGGAAAAGCTTGAGGAGAAATGACATGAATAAAAAGTATTTATTATCAAGTGTAATGGCGGGAATCTCCCTCTTTTATGCTAATCATGGAACAGCACAATGTTTGACTAAGCAAGACTGCACGGCGCTTGGTTATACTGAGACGAGCTGTCCCAATGGCGGTATCAAATGCCCCTTTGGCAACACTTGGTCTTGCACACCGCCATGTAACCCTGCATATAAATATACCTGCTCCGGCACCGGATATGCCGGTGGCACTGGCTCCGCCTGTGATGGGAAATACATAGAATGTAGCTGTGTTAACAACTACAATTGGATCAATGGTACTTGTTGTCCGTCAGATTATCAATACACATGCTCCGGCACCGGATATGCCGATGGAGCTGGTACAGCTTGTGGTGGAAAATACACAAAGTGTACTTGTGCAAACGGATACTCTTGGAGCAGCGGAAAATGTACTAAAGATTCTGGTTGTACAAGTTATGAAACATGTACTCTAACCCGTTGCCAACAGGGGTCAGGTACTGTTTACGGAAGAGTCACTTATAATTGTCCAAGTGGATATGTTTTTGATAATAGAGTTCCAGGGCCTGTTAATTGTTCTCCAACGATGTCTCGTTGTTTGTAATATAGTAATTAAGATTGACTTCAAAATGTGTTTACTAATTTTTTATTGAGCTTGTTGCAAAAGGAGAAAAAACAATGAAAGGCTATTTATATTTAAGCAATGCAGTAGCTGTAATGATGATGGGTGGTAATGTTTTGGCACAGTGCGTAAGCACCCAAGACTGCGCGACGTTGGGCTATACTGATAGTTCTTGCTCAGGAGATAACGGTGGCGTTAAATGCCCCTTTGGGGATAAATGGGCTTGCTATCCAGAGCCTGATAACTCCATATTTTGTAAGGTGGGAACACTCTATTACAGCGACAATACTTGTAGTGCTGATTATGATTCTTCTAAAACATTACTAGGTATTGTCATATATGAAAAATCCGCCAGCGAAAGCGGTTGGGTGATGACCCATAAGCCGGTAGCTACCGGTATTGCATGGGGTGGTTTCGGTACGGATATTTCAGGACTTACCAACACAACAACATCATCAAAATTAACTGATATCCAAGCCAGCTGTACTAATACAGACATTATTACCGCATACGGCAGTAGTTCAACTTACCCTGCGGCATGGGCAGCCAAGAACTATAATGGAGGCGGTAAAACATGGTGCTTGCCTTCAGGCGGATTATTAAAAAATGCCTTAAATAATTCAGCTAACTTCACTAAATTCAATGATGCCATATCCAAAATCCAAGCTTCTGCAGGTACCAGTGCAGCAACAATCCTAGGAAATGTATCCAGTAACAGAGAGTACGTTTTGTCATCGTCTGAGTATGGCAGTGGCAACGCATGGTACTTCCTTGTCCATACGGGGGATTCGTTTGGTATTGATTACAACAGTAAGGACGGCAATCCCAGCAGCTACTCCGTTCGTCCGGTGTTTGCTTTCTAGTTTTTTTATCCCTCTCCCGACGACTCAGTCGTCGACCTCTCCCCTCAAGGGGAGAGGAGTTGAAAGTGCAAAAAAATCACTCCTTAATCTTCTATCAAGGAGTGATTTTTTTTAGCTTAGTTGTTTATTCCGCGCTATCGACCTCGGGTTCATTAACGATATCCGATGCAGCTTCGTCATCATCGGCTACGCTATCACCCAAGACCTCAGAGCCGGTCTCTTCCTCCAACTCTTCGTCGTCGCCTTCATCAGCTTCCAACTTGGTGACAGATACTACTCGCTCATTGTCTGCAGTGCGGAACAATATTACACCTTGAGTCTTGCGGCCGGCGATACGAATATCTCCTACCGGCATACGTATCAACTTGCCGCCGTCGGTAACCATCATAATCTGGTTGTCGTCCTCAATCGGGAAGGAGCTGGCAACCTCTTTATTGCGGGCTGACATCTCCATATTGGCAATACCTTGCCCTCCTCGGCCGGTTACACGGTACTCGTAAGACGAGGTACGCTTGCCGTAGCCCGTAGTTGTTACCGTCAAGATAAACTGTTCGTTGGCTTTCATCGCCTCATATTTATCTTCCGGCAAAATGTTGGTATCAACACCTAACTCCTCAAACTTAACCGGAGCATCAACCCCTCTTTCAGACTGAATGCGTTTCAAAGCTGAAGAGGCTCGGCCGTATTCGTCACGCTCTTCTGAGGTAGCGTCACTATGCTTTAATATAGACATAGAGATTATCTCGTCACCGTCAGCTAGTTTGATTCCCCTTACACCGGTTGAGTTGCGGCCAACAAACATTCTGACCTCAGTTACCGGGAAACGTATGCATTTGCCGTCTTTGGCGGCGAGCATAACATCATCTTCTTCGGTACAAATACGTACGTTGACAAGCTTGTCACCTTCATCAAGTTTCATCGCAATCTTACCATTGGACTGGACGTTGACAAAGTCCATCAAAGAGTTGCGGCGAACATTGCCCTGTGAGGTGGCAAACATAATTGACATATCTTTGCACTCGTCCTCGTTCTCCGGCAGTTTCATAATTGTGGTAATATTTTCACCATCGCTCAGAGGCAGCAGGTTGATGAACGGTTTGCCTTTTGAAGTGGGCGATCCTAATGGAAGCTTATAGACTTTCATCTTATAAACCTGCCCCTTGGAGGAGAAGAACAATACCGGTGTGTGGGTCGAGGCCACAAACAAACGGGTAACAAAGTCTTCCTCTTTAGTGGCCATACCTGACTTACCCTTACCGCCACGCTTTTGCGCCTTATACGCATTGAGCGGTACGCGTTTGATATAGCCGGCCTCAGTTACGGTAACCACCATCTCTTCCCGTTGAATCAGGGATTCAATATCCGTATCGTACTCAATATCTTCAATCTTGGTACGGCGCGGGGTGGCATACTCGTCTTTAATAGCCACAAACTCATCACGCATAATATTGTAGAGCTTTTCACGAGAGGCTAAAATTGAAAGACATTCTTTAATTTCATCCCCTAAGCCATACAATTCCTGATGGATTTTGTCACGCTCAAGACCGGTCAAGCGCTGCAATTTCAAATCCAAAATCGCACGGGCTTGATCTTCTGAGAGATAGTAGAAGCCGTTTTCAACCTTTCTATCCGGTTCATCAATCAGTTTAACCAGAGCCTCTACCTCGCCTGCCGGCCAAGCCTTAGCCAACAAGGCGTCTTTGGCTTCCTGCGGGTTGGGAGCGGTACGAATCAGCTCAATCACGGGGTCAAGATTTTCAACCGCGATGGCCAAGCCTACCAAAATATGCGCTCTGTCACGGGCTTTGTTTAATTCATAAATCGTGCGGCGGCGGATGACATCTTCTCGGAAGCTGACAAAGGCTGAAATGATGTCTTTTAAGTTCATCATCATCGGGCGTCCGCCGTTGATAGCCAGCATATTCATACCAAAGCTGGTTTGCAGTGAGGTAAACTTATAAAGCTGGTTCAAAATAACATCCGGCTGAAAATCACGTTTGATTTCAATAACCACGCGTACACCCTGGCGGTCAGACTCATCACGGATTTCAGAGATACCATCAATCTTTTTATCCTTAACCAGCTCAGCAATCTTGGCTATCATCATGGCCTTATTGACCTGATACGGAATCTCGTGGACGATGATGGCCTCTTTGTCTTTGCGCAACTCTTCAATCGTGCATTTGGCACGCATCATTACCGAACCACGGCCTGTGTAATAAGCCGATTTTGCTCCGCCATAGCCCAGAATCAAGCCTCCGGTCGGGAAGTCCGGCCCTGGAACAATGCTGATTAAGTCATCAATTGAAATGTCCGGATTGTCAATATAAGCGCAGCAGGCATCAAGCACTTCACCCAAGTTGTGTGGCGGAATGTTAGTAGCCATACCAACCGCAATACCGTTGGCGCCGTTGACCAACAAATTGGGGTAACGCGCCGGCAATACTGACGGCTCCTGCAGGGTTTCATCATAGTTGGGGACAAAGTCAACCGTGTCTTTATCAATATCTTCAATCAAGGCATGGGCGACTTTCTCAAGTCTGGCCTCGGTATAACGCATGGCCGCGGCGCTGTCGCCATCCATAGAACCAAAGTTACCTTGTCCGTCAATCAAGGGCAAACGCATAGAGAACGGTTGCGCCATACGCACCATAGACTCATAAATCGCCACATCACCGTGGGGGTGGTATTTACCCATAACATCGCCCACGATACGAGCTGATTTACGATAAGGTTTGTTGTAGTCATAGCCGTTTTCGTACATTCCGTAGATAATACGGCGGTGTACCGGCTTGAGGCCGTCACGAACATCTGGCAAGGCACGAGCGACGATAACACTCATGGCATAGTCGAGGTAAGAACGGCGCATTTCCTCTGAAATTTCAACCGGTAAGATGCCATCAACATTATTGGCTACGGTTGGAATTTGATCAATTTCTTCCGTCATTTTATTCCTTTTCGATACTTTAAACTGCGCATAGTATAGTCTATAAAATGTGCCAAAACCAGTACTTTTACCAACTTATAAACAACCACCGAGGCGGTGCAAGCTGGGGCAGCTTGACCCCCCCCTAACCTATTTGTGGCTTGCGCTGTGTCACAAAAGTCGCGATGCTCGCCACAGTGCCTCTATTGGGTACCTAGAAAGCCATGACTGGGCGAACGGAGTAGAAGCTGGTGCTGGTAAGGCTGCCGGTTCCGCCCTTAAAGTTGTATGCCATATAGAACGAATTTTTCGTACTGGCTAGGAAATGCCATGCGCTGTTGAGGTCATACTCTGACGACGACCAAACGCGCTCCAATCCACCGGATACATTTCCAAGGATTGTTCCTCCGGCTGTGGTGATACCGGCATTTACCTTAGTAAAACTGATAGAATTATCTAATGCTGTTCTTAATAATCCACCCGATGGCAAGCACCAACTCTTACCGTTTGGTGTACCTGTCGGTTTATAGTTCTTAGCGGCCCATGCCGCCGGATATTTTGAACTATTGCCTTGAGCTGTAATAGCGTTAGTATTAGAACAACTTGCATGTATATCGGTCAAACCAGATTCTGATGATGTTGTTAAAATACCGGAAATGTCTACATATTCTGTTGACCATATAATATCTGTCTTAACCGGATTAATGGCCATAATCCAACCGTTTTCAGCATCTGATTTTTCAGAAATAACCACACCGAGCAGTGTTTTAGAGCTTTCAAGTTTATCAGAGCAAGTGCCGTCGCTATAATACAACGCACCTATGACGCAGTTCGAGGTATTAGCCTCGCAGGATTTGGTATCTGTGTTCCATGTAAAATTAGTAGCGCATTTACAGATATAATATTTCCCGTTACAAGCTTTGCCGGAGCCGCTGGTTTGGTTAGCGCCGGTGCAGGTTTGGGTGAAGCCGTATTCATTGCAAAATTCCGACTCGGATTTGAAGCATGCCCATTTATTGCCAAACGGGCATTTGACGCCACTGCCGCCAGCACAAGAGGTTTCGGTATAACCCAAAGTCGCGCAATCTTGGGTGGCAACGCACTGGGCAAAGGTTAAATGAGGAATTAAGGACAAGCTTGTCCCGATAAGTAAATATTGAAATTTCATAATCAAAGCTCCCTTATGTATTTTCACATAGGAGCAGTATAACATAAATTTTTATTTGTTTCAATTATTATTTACAAACAAGGACAAAAACTTAACGATAGTACAAACTACTTCCTTTAATAAAAAAGGCATACTTGATGATGAGTATGCCTTGATTTTGTGGAATAACGGTAGTCTTAGAACGGAATATCGTCGTCCAAATCTGCTGACGGAGCTGCTGCCGGTGAGGCATCCCATCCGCCACCAGCCGGTGAGCCCGAAAATACATCATTGCCGCCAGCCGGTACGCCATCGCCCTTGCCATCCAACAAGGTCAAATTGCCATTGAAATTTTGCAATACAATCTCGGTGGTATATCTTTCAGCTCCGGTGTTGTCTTCCCACTTGCGGGTTTGCAACTGGCCTTCAATATATACCTTAGAGCCTTTGTGCAGGTATCTTTCCGCAATATCGGCCAACTGCGGATTGAAGATAACTACGCGGTGCCATTCCGTGCGGTCTTTTCTCTCCCCTGAGAGTTTGTCTTTCCACGTATCAGTCGTGGCTACGCTCAGGTTGACAACTTTGGTGCCGCTTTGGGTGTTGCTTACTCGCGGATCTGCTCCGAGGTTGCCTACCAAAATAACTTTATTTATGCTTCCAGCCATTTTTTTACCTTACTTTAAATGTGATTAAAAACTGCCCATTATTCTAATCTGTTTTTTTGCAGAATTAAACAATAATTAATAAACCTGTGTATATTGTCCGCCGCGGCGTATAAATATCCCATAATTCAGCGCCTTTTCCGGCGTGCCGTTGTTAAACATCGTGGTGCCCCAGACCGTCTCAACACTACCATTGTTAAGCGCCGAAGATAATTGGGCATAATCAAAAGAGCCGGCCTTTTTAACTAACGCTTCCCAAAGCTTAACCGCTGAAAAACCATATACCCCTAAACCCTCCGGCTCAATACCGTGAAGCCTTAGCTGAACCAAGGTTTCGGCAAAATCAGGACTATCTTTCAACGACGGAAGCCCAACGTAATAAGTATCATCGGCCAAATCACCCATTATCTCGTCATAATCTTCTTGAGCCTTGTATTTGCTGACAAAAATAGCAAATCTCTCATCTTCTGACTTTAAGAGTTTGGCCATTTCGGCGCTTTGGGTCGGTGAGCCTAGAATATAAGCTACCCTGATGCCGGCTTCAGCAACGGCCTCAGCCAAATCATCGGCATCTTCATACGAGGTATAGCTAAAGGCTTGCAGTTTATCAAGCTTGTTGTGTTTTTTGAACTCTTGCTGCAAAGATGCTGCAATCTCGACTATCTCACGGTCATTGCTGTCATAAACAATTGCGACTCTGGCGTCAGGATAACGGCGGCTGTAAAAATTGTAAAAATCAACACTCTGGCGGTCTTTATAGCCGGCCATTTTAACCAGCCCCTGATAGCCTTCGCCGGAACTTTGGCTGCTGAGAGCTGTCGGCATGATTTGAAAAATTTTGGCTTTGGCATAGATACCGGCAACTTCATCAAACGCATTGGAGCAATAAGGACCGATAACCATAGAGATTTTGTCTGTCTGTGAAGTATTGACCGCCATCATCTGTGCTGTGGATACGGCTAAGCGATCATCACAGCGGTCATCAACCGTGATGAGATTGATTTTTTCTCCATTAAGGCCGCCTTGCGCATTGATGCCTTCTACCGCTATTTTGACACCTGATATAAGCTCCTCGCCGAAAGCTTGGCTCTCTCCGGCTTGGGGCGCAATCACCGCGATATTAACATCGGCCTTGGCTTCGCTCATGATAAGCAAGCCGGCAGCCAACCCCGTATATATAACTTGTCGCAACAAATAAGTTCTCATAATATATTAGGCTATAACTTTATAAGACTAACACATATTTTTGAAATTGCAATAATTAGTTTTAACTTGACAAAATTTGCCAACAAGATTATAGTGCTGTTGCTTTTGTATTATTAACTTCTAAATTATTATAAACATCATGGAAAAAATGTTTGAAACATTTAATCCTGTTTACAATGATGCCGGACAGGTTATTCGTTGTGTGCAGGCGATGATTGCTGAACCGGTGGAAAAGGCCGAGATTACATTATTTATCGGGCATAACGGAAAAGACTTCGTTTCTTCTACCGACTGGTTATTGACCATGCAAAGCGGCAGGAAGCGAATCCTAACCACTTCAGTTAGACCGCAGTATCCAAATTTTGTGGAACTAATGGCCGGTGCAGCGTATAGCGTAGATGAACGCGGCTTTTTTGAGATTAAGGCTGACCCCGTCGGCGCTGAGAAAAAAGCCGTAATCCTCTTGCCGGATGGTACCCGCCGCGAATTTGAGCCCAGAAAGCCGTTGCGTCTGATTATTCCGCCAAACAGTAATTTTATTGCTACCGACTGCCATGTCATCTGTAAAGAATTTGAGCAGGTACGCATTTATGAACTGCGCGCGGACAAAGACACTCAGTTCGGATATGTTGATGATAAACAACATATCTCAAGCTTGTAAAAACAAAAGTGATGCAAATGATGTTTTTGCATCACTTTTTTGTTGCAATTTTGTTCTGTTGTATTATAGTCCCGAATCAGGAGATGGCAATGGCTAATGACTTTATTGAAATAAAAGGTGCGCGTGAGCATAACCTTAAAAATGTGGATATCAGCATCCCGAAAAACAAACTAACCGTGGTTACGGGCTTGTCAGGCTCGGGAAAGTCTTCTTTGGCGTTTGATACAATCTATGCCGAGGGGCAACGGCGATATGTGGAAAGCTTGTCGGCTTATGCCAGACAGTTTTTGGAACTGATGAAAAAGCCTGATGTAGACTCTATTGAGGGCTTGTCGCCGGCGATATCTATTGAGCAAAAAACAACTTCGCACAACCCGCGTTCAACGGTGGGTACCGTGACCGAAATCTATGACTATATGCGTTTGTTGTGGGCGCGTGCCGGTACGCCGTATTCTCCGGTAACGGGGTTGCCTATCGAATCGCAGACTGTGTCGCAGATGGTTGATAGAATTATGGAGATGCCAGCAGGAACCAAGCTTTTGTTGCTGGCGCCAATTGCCCGAGGCAAAAAAGGCGAGTTCAAAAAAGAGCTTGAATCACTCCAAAAGCAAGGGTATCAACGCGTTAAAATCGATGGCGAAGTGTATAATATTGAAGATGCCCCTGCCCTGTCTAAAACCATTAAACACGATATTGAGGTCGTGGTCGACCGTATTGCCGTTAAACCTGATATTCAGGAGCGTTTGGCGCAGTCTATCGAAACGGCATTAAAGCTTAGCGACGGCTTGCTTTATGCCGAAAATTATGAAACAAAAGAACGCAGTGTATTCTCGTCTAAATTTGCGTGTCCGGTGTCTGGTTTTACGATTGAGGAAATCGAGCCGCGCTTGTTCTCGTTTAACAATCCGTTCGGTGCGTGTCCGCATTGCGACGGTATCGGCGCCAAGTTATATATGGACCCGAATTTGGTGATTCCTAACGAGAACTTATCTTTGGCGCAGGGGGCGATTGCGCCGTGGAACACCGGTCACTCTTCCTTCTATATGCAGACTATAAACTCGTTGGCTGACTTCTTGGGAATTTCAACCAAGACCCCGTGGAAAGATTTGCCCGAGGAAGCCAAAAAAGTCATCCTTTACGGGTCGGGAAATGTGTGCGTGCCGATGTACTTTTCGCGCTTTATGACTGATAAGCCTTTTGAAGGGGTTATACCCAATATGGAGCGCCGCTTTTTGGAGACAGAATCATCTTGGGTGCGTGAAGAATTTTCACATTATCAATCAGCGGCACCATGTGAGTTTTGCGGCGGAAAGCGTCTGAAGCCCGAAGCTCTGGCCGTAAAAGTCAACGGGCTGGATATTATGGAAGCTTCCGATATGTCTATTGCCAAAGCTTACCAATGGTTTAGTCAGGTGGAAGAGACCCTGCCCCCTAAAAAAGCTGAAATTGCTCACAAAATTTTGAAAGAAATTGTCGAGCGTTTGCACTTTTTGAACAATGTCGGCCTGGACTATTTGTCTTTGTCGCGGCAATCAGGAACTCTGTCCGGCGGAGAATCGCAACGTATTCGTTTGGCATCGCAAATCGGCTCCGGTTTGACCGGCGTGTTATATGTGCTGGATGAACCATCTATCGGTCTGCATCAGCGCGATAATGACCGCTTGCTGGAGACGCTGACCCGTTTGCGCGATATCGGTAATACCGTGATTGTGGTTGAGCATGATGAAGATGCTATTCGGGCTGCGGATTATTTGGTGGATATGGGCCCCGGAGCCGGAGACCTCGGCGGAAATGTTACCGCTAAAGGAACAGTGGCGGAAGTGTTGCAAAACCCTAACAGTTTAACCGCCAAATATCTTAACGGTGAAAAAGTAATTGCCGTACCGGCCAAACGCCGCAAAGGCAATGGCAAATTTATTGAGCTAAAAGGAGCGCGTACCAACAACCTCAAAAATGTTGATGTGAAAATTCCGCTTGGGACTTTTACTTGTGTAACCGGAGTTTCCGGCGGAGGAAAGTCATCGCTGATTTTGGAGACCTTATTTAAGGCGCTCAACAAGGAGCTTAACGGCAGTCGTGAGCCGACCGGCATTTACAGCTCGCTCAAAGGAGTGGAAAATATTGATAAGATTATTGATATTGACCAATCCCCAATCGGGCGTACTCCGCGGTCTAATCCGGCGACTTATACCGGCTTGTTTACGTATATTCGCGACTGGTTTGCCGGACTGCCTGAGGCCAAGGCTCGCGGTTATGCTGCCGGAAGATTTTCATTCAATGTGGCGGGCGGGCGTTGCGAGGCCTGTAAAGGTGATGGTGTAACCAAAATCGAAATGCACTTTTTGCCAGATGTTTATGTGGAGTGTGATGAGTGTCACGGCAAGCGTTTTAACCGTGAAACCTTGGAAGTCAAGTATCGCGACAAGTCAATTGCCGATGTGTTGGATATGACGGTTGATGAGGCGTATAAGTTCTTTGAGGCTATTCCTTCCATCAAAAATCGTTTGGCGCTGTTGCAGCAAGTCGGCTTGGGGTATATTCATCTGGGGCAGCAGGCAACAACTCTTTCCGGCGGCGAAGCCCAACGCATTAAGCTTTCTAAGGAGCTCTCGCGCAAGGCAACCGGACGGACTTTATATATTTTAGATGAGCCGACGACCGGTTTGCATTTTGAGGATATCAATCGTTTGTTGGCGGTTTTGCACCAATTGGTGGAGCAAGGCAATACCGTAGTGGTAATTGAGCACAACTTGGATGTGATTAAAACCGCAGATTATATTATTGATATCGGGCCGGAAGGCGGTGATGGCGGCGGTAAAATTATTGCCAAAGGAACGCCGGAAGAAGTGGCAAAGTCGCCAATCAGCTATACGGCAAAATACCTTAAATCCAAGCTATAAGCATCTTCTGGTGGCAAAGGGTACCATATTGACCTGAGGCTCCCTTTGCAATTATGATACCGCTAAAAAGAAGACTCTGGAGAGGCTATTAGTCTTTTGATTAGGTTTAAATTTTTTTTTGCAATTATTTCGTTTTCGTATATTGATTTTTAAGCTTTGTTATGCTAGAATTTCGGTTAGCGGGCGAAGTTTGTCCGTCAGGGTGTGAGAACCCTTTATTACAGTAGTCGTTGTGGCATGACGACTTAAAAATTATATGCTGGCTTCTGTCTTATGTGGGCAGGATGCCGGTCTAATAAGTTTTGTAGCTTCGGTTATGGAATCAATAAATCGGAGCTGTTTACTGTAATACAGCTTCTCAACATCCTGCTCGCCTCTTTTTGGTAGTGCGAGCATTCTTTTAACCCTAAAAGAAGGATGTTTGAAATGACTAATACTAAATTATTTTTACTTATCGGAACAAGCTTGTCCTTAATCCCTAACTTAATTTTTGCTCAATGTGTAGCAACGCAGGATTGCGAGACTTTGGGCTATACCGAAACCTCTTGCTCCGGCGGTAGCGGCGTCAAATGCCCCTTTGGCAACAAATGGGCTTGTTTCAAAACCGATGCGGAAGTCTGCAAAAAGTATGGATTTACTTATACTTGTACCGGAACTGGAGAAAAAGGGAGCGGTAACGATTGTGATGGTAAATATAGTTACTGTTCTTGTGCTTCGGGGTATGAGAGAAAGGATGAAAGTTGTCAGCCTCTTAACGGCGCTGTTGACGATATGTATTACTGCAATGGAGTCATAGTTGCATTAAAGGCTCCAGGTATGAGTTTCTATGTAGCGATGAAAAATTTTGGAATAATGAACTGGAATAGTGTTAAGTCTTCAAATAACAAATATGTTTTCTGCGGCGATGTTAAGGGTATACTACCGTCAAAAGATCAATTATTAATTATGTATCAGAATAAGTCTGCATTAAACTACCTACTTTCGACAAACGGAGGTGAAGAGTTATTAAATAGTTATTACTGGTCGTCTACCTACGGTAGCCGCAATTATCCTTATGTCGTGGATATGTCCAATGGTGGACTTGCTACCAGCTACACTGATGACTATATTCAAAATCCCGTTCGTCCGATACTCGTTTCTTATTAGATGTTTCATTTTTTTCAATGTAACAGGGAGGAGGCGCAGCGCTTTCTCCCTCCCTTTCTATAAATAAAAGGGAAATAAGGCTTATCCTACTCACCCGACAGCAAAGCTGCCAACCCATTTTCGACTAAAAGACATTTTCAACAACTATCACTATGTTTACGACCTCAAGTCTCGTGGTTTGGTTTGATTAAACAATTCTTCGGATTGTTTAATCTTTGCAGCTATCAAAAGAGGGATTAAATGGATTGCCCCGTCGGCGAGGAAACACTCAAAAATAGGGTTAATCAGACTAGAAGATTTAAAGTATCATCTGATACTGATAGAGTATTACCTGATGCTGAAGATGGTCTTTTTCGGGTTGCTTGATAAAAGTTTTTGGATATAGCGGCCCTCATACAAATTTATACCCAGCGAGTTGCCTATCTCTACGGCTTTGGGGTCGTCTACTCGGCATAATATCATTTTGGCTCGCTCCGCCCTATTGGTATAGTCCATGAAATGTTTATCATTGCTGATTACTTCAAGAAAGCTCGGCGACCAGATTATTTTAATCAAATCAGCTCCAAAGTTCTCGCGATTCAGATATTTGAGCTTATCGGCTGATATGCCATCTATGCAAATCTTATAGCCCCTATACTGGGCAAAGGTCTTGGCCAGCATATAAGCTTTGATATCACTGAAGATATCTGCCAGCTGGACATCTAAAACTATGCTGGAGCGGCTGGTGGCGTTGATGCTTTCATCAAACTCCAAAAACTCATCCGACAAAATGGTGGAGATATTCAAATTAAGGTTAAAATTATTAGCAAGCGCCCCGTCATCGTGCTGAGCAACATGTGCCAAAACCCTTTTATCCAACGTGCTGGCCAGCTCTAAGAACAACCATGGATTAGAGGCCAAATCAACATCAGGCAGGAGCATGTCGCGTAAGTCGGCGATTGAAACGTATACTTCATCAAACAAAACTTGCGGTGAAGATTTGCCTATAACCGCGCAGACCGATTGCCTTCTGATTAAGCTGGAAAAATCAGTCATCAGTAAAGCTTTTTGGACTTTGCTCAAGCTATCCGGCGTGAGCTCTCGTCTTAATTTTCGGGCGGCGAAATGGGCGCTGCCGCCAGAGCTTGTATCGGTGATATTTGTTTTTTCTTTGCCTGCGGGGAACAGCAACGAGGCACTCTCCATAGCATCGGCAATGGCTGTTCTAAGGCCTTTTTGATTAGTGCTTAAGTCAAAATATTTGATAAAACCTATTTGCTCTAAATCTTGATCGGTTTTAAAAAGAGGGTCTTCGTGAAAGCTGTAGCGGACTTTGATTAAGCCTGCCAAAATTTCTTCCTCGGCTTTTTTGTTGTAAAACACTATTACGTCATCATTAGGCAAGCCAAAAATCTCACCACCGAATTTAGTGGTGATTTCACTAAAGGTATCAAACAGATTTTGGCGAGGAAGCGAGCGCTGATTGGAGGATTTGAGCTTATGCATGCAGATATAAAGCGCCTTATAGTTTCCGACCTCTCCGGAAATCTTGGATAAATAATCATGTATCGGAACATCTTTTTTGAGTTCACGAGGTTCTTTAATCGCCTCAGGCTTGTTTTCTGTCTTATGTTTGGAAAATAAAAACATGCAAAACCTCTATAACAATTTATCAAGATTAGCCAGTGAAGCACATTCTTGTCTTTGGGCGCCCTGCAAAAAGCGATGACGTTTTAAGCATTCAATTGCTTTACATTCTTGCTTATGAGGGCACATTTGACGTAGATGTGCTACTTCTATTTCATCTATAAACGGGCCTTGGAATGACATGATGCCATAACCTAAGCCCCATTTGACGGCGTTTTGGCTATCACACTTGGCCAAAATTATGTTATCTTGAGACAGCAACTGTATAGTCTGCTTGAGATATTCGTTAGAGGTATCATATTCTAAAAGAGGTTCCCAGAAAATTTTTATCATATCCGGCATCAGCATTTCAACATTCAACATGCCCAAAGAGGCCGGGGTTACGGAATCTATCAATATCTTATGTCCGCCTTTGTGCAGAATATCTTTGGCCTCAAGATAAAGATCAATATTATTCAATATATCCATCATTTGAGTCTCAACAATGACAGTTTGATCAGGACGCAGAAAATTCTTGGCAAAGTATACAAATTCCTTAGAAAAAACTGACGATAAATTCAAATTGAGGCTGATGGATTGCGGCCACAAAGAGAGTTCTGAACTAGAAAAGGCCTGAAGCGTCTTTTTATCCAGAAATGTTGTAAGATATTGAAACAGATATTGGTTGGCGACTAAATCTATTTTGCCATTAAAGTATTTATTCAAATCTTTAACCGCGACAAAGAACTCCTGAAACCGAAGGCTGAACTTGCCCTGCGAATTGACATTAAGAACGCTCTGGCGTTTGACGATTTCACCGATATCAACTTCATCTAAAAAGGCAACTATATCATCTAATTCTCCGGCGGTAATCGGGCGTTTGATGATTTCTGAATTTTGTTCTTGCTCGGCCAAATGTTGTTCCATTTGGGAGATACGATTGTAGAAGTTGAGATAGTCATTAGGAAAATTATATATTACCGCAAAATCAGAACTCTGCCCGACGAGGAGCGGATCTGCCGCCAGACCTTGGCGCAGTTTTTTAAATGCTTCATCAACCAAATCAGGGGTGATATGTTTGCTCAAAATCGAGATATCACCGTTAGACATGATGAACAAAATGCCGCTCACACTACCGACAACGCTGTCAAATGATTTGGCGATAATTTTGATAAACTGCGGGTGGCGGTTTTTGGGCTTGAGCTTGGAGGTGTTTATATACAAAACGGAATAACCGCGCACATTTTTAGCTATGCGGTCTAGGGCGCTTAATAGTTGTTTTTCCGGTGATATATTGCCTGCTTTTATCATTGTTTATAATTTATAACATCAACTTTCATATCTTTTGTTTTAATGTAAAATACAAATCGCTAATTTTTTCCTAACAACCGGCAAACTTTATCCAAGACCTGATGTTTATCGTAAGGTTTGGGTAGAAATGCGGTTTGTGTATCACCCTGCAGAATGGCTTCTAATTGAGGCGCGGGCTCGGTACCGCTGCTAAAAATAATTTTAAGCGTGGAATTACGCGAGCGAATTTGGCTGTATGCCTCAAGCCCACTCAACGAATGTGTAACAACATCCAAAACAGCGGCATCAAAGTCGAGCAACGAATCTGAAGTTTGAGACAAGAGGAATGAAGAATCTGCGGCAACAGAAACTTGAGCTCCGGATTGAAGCAATATTGCTTTCAAGACCTCTTGCAAAATAATATCATCATCAATGACTAAAATCCGCTTGCCTTGCAATAATTGAGGCAGAGGCTGAGCTTCAACCTCTGAAACAGCTTCCGACGAAAGAGGCAAATAGAGATGAAACGATGTGCCTTGGGGTGAACTTTCAAGCCGCAAAGCTCCGCCCGAAGCTTGGACTATTCTTGCCACATCTGCGAGCCCCAAACCACTCCCCTGCCCTTGTGCCTTGGTACTAAAGAAAGGTTTAAAAATATGCGTGCGGATGTTTTGAGGGATTCCGCAACCGGTATCGCTGATGCTGATATGCAAAAAATCGCCGGCTTTAGGTTGTGATTTTATAGTCATGCGGTTAAAATCTTTAGTCGACAGTCTAACATTATCAGTAACGATACGCAAACTACCGCCTGAGGGCATAGAATCTTTGGCATTTAAACCAAGATTAAGCCAGATACTGACTAGTTCATCATTACTCCCTTTAACCATGCAACGCGTAGCTTTAAGTTCTTGTTCAAGTTTAATGTTTGAGGGTAAGCCCGCTTGTAAAAAATAAAGGCTTTGTTGCAAGCTATCATGGACATTTATCAGAGCTTGCTTGTTTGGTGAAAGTTGAGAAAAGTTCAAAGCTCCGCGGCTTAAGTTTGCGGTTTGAATGCAAGCATCTTTGATTAGTTGGACATAGCTCTGCAAATTGTCGTTTTTATCAAGGTTAGCGCTCAGATAATCGGCGGCAGAGAGGACTCCGCTAAGCTTGTTTTTGAAATCATGCATAATACCGCCGCAGTATTGGTAAAGAGAGGCATATTTTTCAAGCTGTTGACAACGGCGTCGGAGGAGCCTGATATGCCATAGGCTTAAACCAAGCAATAGTACCAATAGTATGATAATGATTCCGTAGATTATTTCCATAAACATCCTTACGCGATAAACTGATTATGTTTTAATATAGCGGATACTTCCATCATGTGCAACATCATATTATTTATTTAGAGGTCAGATTATGTATAAGCGAATAAAATGTTTGATTTTTTTTAACCTGCGGTTATAATCATCCATAAATTTTTGTTAAAAACTTTAACCTGTAAGGATACCAGATTATGTTACCACAGAAAAATAACGTGGCTCCAATCAGAAACCAAATTATCGTGAAAATTGCCGAGAGCTTTATTAAAGACCGTTTTGCTAATGCCGATAAAATTCCGGAAATGATTTCTCCGGAAGGATCTATCGTATATCATGCTTCTCGTGAAATTGACCGTGACATTATCAAAAAAATCGCCATGGCAGTTATGGGTTTTGTGCCGGCGGACGAGGAAGGATCTGAAAAATCGTTGAATGAGTATGGTCAAGAAGCCCTGAAAAGAGAAAAATTGTTACCCAGTCGTTTGTCGGTGATTAATGCTGCTTGTGCTGCTTGTATGAAGCAACAACATGTGGTTACTAATTTTTGCCGCGGATGTATTGCTCGCCCTTGTCAGGTAAACTGTCCGAAAGGTGCGATTTCTTTTACGGAAGCGAATCGGGCGCAGATTAATCCGGATTTGTGCATTAACTGTGGTATTTGTATGAACAGCTGTCCTTATAACGCAATCATCAAAGTACCTGTGCCTTGTGAAGACTCTTGTCCGGTCGGCGCAATAACCAAAGATGAATTCGGTAAAGAGCATATTGATAATGCAAAATGTATATCTTGCGGAAAATGTTTGCGCTCTTGCCCATTCGGCGCAATTGTTGAGCCTTACCAAATGGTCGATGTGTTAAAGCTGATTAAAGACAGCGGCAAAAAGGTTGCTGCCATGTTGGCTCCGGCCGTGCTCGGACAATTCGGCGGCACTATCAATAACCTTATCGGAGCAATGAAGAAACTTGGTTTTGCCGATGTGTTTGAAGTAGCAGTCGGCGCTGATATTACAACCCAGAAAGAAGCCGCTGAGTTTTTAGAAAGAATGGAAAAAGGTGAGAAGTTTATGACTACTTCTTGCTGTCCGGCATATTTCAGAGCTGCTAAAACCAGCGTACCGGAAATTGCGCATTATGTATCTGAAACTCATACTCCGATGTATTATGCCGCAGAGTTAGTCAAAAAAGAGCATCCTGAATATGTGACCGTGTTTGTCGGGCCTTGCTATGCTAAGCGCGTGGAAGCCGAAGATGATCCGTTCGTCGATTATGTTTTGACTTTTGAGGAACTCGGCGCAATGTTTGAAGCTGACGGGATTAAAGTGGAAGAATGTGAAGCTTTGGATTTTGCTCAGGTATCTTGTTATCAGGGGCGTCAATTCCCTGTTACCGGTGGGGTAACAGGTGCCGTTAAATCATTAGTCGATGGCAAATATGAAATGCGTCCGGAGACAATCGACGGCTTAACCAAAGAGAGCCTTAAAACACTTAAGCGTTATGCTCTTAAAGGTTGCGACAATAACATGATTGAAGTTATGTGCTGCGAAGGCGGATGTGTGGCTGGGCCGGGATGTTTGGCTATGGCCAGAAAATCAGCTTTGGCGGTTGATAAATATGTTAAAACAGGTTCTGATTTAAGGCAGAAGCTGGAAGAGGAAAAATAGTCCCGAAAATATTATAAAAACCGTCAGAAACGTGGCGGTTTTTATATTAATGCAATAAGAAAAGCGGAGGATTTATGAAAATCGGAATTATCGGTACAGGATATGTCGGATTGCCTACCGGTGTGGGCTTGGCTGAGCTTGGAAACGAAGTAACTTGCATTGATAGAGAGCGTTCAAAAATCGAGGCCTTGCAAAGCGGAAAATTGACTATTTATGAAGATGGGCTGGAAGAATTGTTCCGCAAAAATGTAGCCAGCGGCAGAATCAAATTTACCACATCAATGCAAGAAGGTGTGTCATCTGCTGATTTGGTGATTATTGCTGTCGGAACGCCACCTCATCCGGTAACCAAAGAAGCAGATATGAAATATATTCATGCCGCTGCTACCGAGTTGGCCGAATATTTGAACGGCTATACTGTTGTGGCAACAAAATCAACCGTACCGGTAGGTACTGGTGATGATGTTGAAACACTTATCCGGAAAAAGAATCCTAATGCGGATTTTGATGTAGTATCTTTGCCGGAGTTTTTGCGGGAAGGATTTGCCATTCATGACTTTTTTAACCCAGACAGAATTGTTATCGGTGCGAATTCCGAAAGAGCTTGTAACCTGCTGAGAGACCTATACAAGCCGTTTGAACACAAAACCAAAATATTGTGTGTTAAAAGACGTTCAAGTGAGACTATTAAATATGCCTCCAATGCATTTTTGGCCATGAAAATTCATTATATTAACGAGATGGCGGATTTTTGTGAAAAGGCCGGCGCTGATATTTATGAAGTAGCAAACGGAATGGGGCTGGATAATAGAATCGGTAATAAATTTCTTAACCCAGGACCAGGATATGGCGGAAGCTGTTTTCCTAAAGACACTAACGCCATGGCGTATATGGCCAGACAAAACGGGGTTACATTGTCATTGATTGAAGCCGCAATCAAAGGAAATGATTTGCGAAAGTCACTAATGGCAAAAAGAATCATAAATGTTTTGCCTGAAAAGGACAACCCGAAAATTGCGGTTTTGGGTTTAGCGTTCAAATGCGGAACTGATGATTGCAGAGTGTCTCCGGCAATGGCTATCGTGGAAAATTTGCTGGCGGAAGGGGCTCAAAATATTATGGCTTATGACCCTAAAGCAATGGATAATGCTAAGAAAGTTTTGGGCGATAAAATAGCTTATGCCGATGATGCTTATGCTGCGGCCAACGGAGCTGATGTGTTGGCGATTTTAACCGAATGGGAAGACTTTAAGCATTTGAATTTAGGACGACTGAAAGAAGTTATGAGAACTCCCATAATCGTTGACCTAAGAAACTTGCTTGACCCACAGGCAGTAAAAGAAGCCGGATTTGCATATTCACGCATAGGGCAGGCTTGTTAAGTAAACAGCACAAAAAAAAGAGGTCTTAAAGGCCTCTTTTTTTATATCAGAAAAGCGATGCATGCTGCATATTATCAAAGTAATCATCAATAGCTTTTTGAGTAGCGTTAGCCAATTTGCGGCGGTAAGTTTGCTGTTTTAACAAGCGTTCCTCGGTACTGTTGGAAAGATATCCCATTTCCAGCAAGACAGATGGCACATCAGGAGCTTTTAAGACTGCAAAACCGGCAAAACGATGGGTGTTGTCAACGAGTTTGACAGAGTTTTTCATCTCTTTAACCATAAAGGTTGCAAATTCTGATGAGCGGTTCATGGTTTCTCTTTGAGCCAGATTAATCAAGATATCTGACACTTCTTTAGAATGTTCAACCAGATTTAATCCGGCAACGACATCGGCCTTATTTTCTCTTTCAGCCAGAGCTTCGGCCTCTTTGTCGGAAGCGGTCTCAGACAAGGTATAGACAGACAACCCTTTAGCGCTACGATTTTTGGCGCTGTCGGCATGAATGGACAAGAACAAATCTGCCTTATATTTACGAGCGATTTTTACTCTGTCGCGCAATGGAATAAAAATATCAGTACTGCGGGTTAAATATACTTTATATTTTCCGCTGCGTTCCAGAATCTTTTTGAGTTCTTTGCCCATAGCGAGTGTGATATTTTTTTCATAAACACCGGAATAACCGATAGCTCCGGGGTCTTTGCCGCCGTGACCGGGGTCAAGCACGATGACCTTTTGAGCTGATTTTTTGGGTTTAGCCTTATCCGATGAGGAGCGGCTCTTTTTGGCATAAGCCTTAGGATTATCACTACTGGTAAAGGCATAACCGGTACCGACTTTGCCTTTAAACTCGCGTTCGGAAGCGATGGCGACATCAATAACAAAACGCCAGCCAAAATTGCTTTGCGGAGCAAGCATGAAGGCTTTTTTGATAATGGCAGGCTTGGCTAAATCAAAAACTATTCTTTTGGCTGAATTATCAACGTTACCCAAGCGAGTTGATGAGATAATATTGTTTTTAGCTACTTGTTTTTCTATCTTAGGGTCAACATCAATATTATAAACATCAACCACAAGACGCGACGGAGAGCTCAGTAAAAAAGCCTTATATTCAAAAGAGCTATCAGCATCAAAAACTATACGAACATTACCAACGCCCTGCCCTATACGCATAGACTGGATTTCACCGGCCATAGAATTAAAGCTCAGCAGCAAGCACAACAAAACCAGCGACAAAGACAAAGCTTTACGCCTAAAAAAAGACAATATGTTTTGTAGCGTTTTGTTCATTTATCCTTCTTGCAATCTTATTTTTTATATTATAACGGGCAGTTCTTACCATTGGGTTAATAAAAAAATATATTACTGCTTTAAAATGTTGTTGTGTTTTAAATCAAATCGTATATGCTAAAAAAGCAGTGTGGAAGTTGACCCGTTGTTAAGGCCTTATTTAAACGATATCTGATTTTTTTGCAAGGCTTAAAATTGGTGGGAGATAAAAAACTTCAACATTGTACATGAAAAGTTTTAGAGGATTTGACGCTGAAAGCCTGATAAGCAAGCAATAATAAATAACCGGCTGACAGCAAGCTATAAGATGGTACGGTATTTTAAAGGGGAAAGAATTTGTGTGAGTGCCCTTTTAGAGCCGGTAGAACGCCTTTTTTTTATAATAAATGGCGGGTATTTGTGAGTCTTAGCTGCGAATCCTTGTATTTGAAGTAATTTTGACGCCTTTATGGCGTGACAAGGAGTTTTATTATGGTTAAAAGAATGCTTATTGATGATACTCAACCCGAAGAAACACGTGTTGTTATTGTCAATGGAAACAGAATTGAAGATGTAGAGTTCGAATCTACCAGCAGAAAACAAATCAAAGGTAATATTTATCTGGCTAAAGTGATGAGGGTGGAACCTTCTTTACAGGCGGCTTTTGTTGATTATGGCGGGAATCGTCACGGCTTTTTGGCCTTTGGTGAAATTCATCCTGATTATTACAACATCCCTGATGAAACCATCGCCGAAGTTGAAAAAGAAGTTGATGAAATTATTGAAGCTAAAAAGAATGCTTTGAAAGAAAGAGAAGCGGAGAGAGAGAGAATCCGCGCCGAAAAGGCTCGCCGTCGCGAAGAGCGCTTGAAGGCTATGGCCGAGGCTGAGGCAAAGGCTCAAGCTGAAGCTCAAGAAGCTGCCCAAAAGGCTGAAGCAAATAATGAAGCCCAACAAAACGAAAATGAAGCTTCTAATATTGATAACACCGTAAATAACGAAGATGCGAGCAACATTAAGCCTGAAAACAATGTTCAACCGATGGCTATCCCCGGAATGCCGTTCTTACGGCCTAAAGAGACACCTGAAAACGCCGTGGCTGCTGCAGTGGAGACGGTTATGTCAGAATCTGTTCCGGCTTCAACAAATAATGAGCAACAGGAAATTCCATACAATGTAATGGCTGACTGCATAGCTCCTAAAGCTGATACGGAAGAATCTGCCTCTGATCAAGCTCAAGATATATCAAAAGAAGAAGTTAAAGAAGAAAAAAATGCTCCTCGCAAAAGAGTGCGTCGTAAGAGGTTTAATGCCAAAGACGAAACTCTCAAAGTGTTAGCTAATGACAGCGAAGCTGACGAAGTTGTAAAAGCTGATGCCGGCGAAGAAGATGATGCTTCTGCTCCAAATGCCGAGACAGAGAATCCTGAAACACCAGCTCCGAAATTTGAAATTAATAACGATGATGAGTTGTCCGGCGGTAATGAAAATGAACCTTCAGATGATGACGATGATGATGACATTGAAAATGATTTTGAGTTACAACGCAAATTGTTGAAAGCTCGCAAGCTATATCATCGCAGTGCCATTCAAGATGTGATTAAAGAAGGTCAGGTATTGTTGGTACAAGTCGTAAAAGAAGAGCGCGGTAATAAAGGTGCGGCGATGACGACTTATTTGTCTTTGGCCGGACGTTATTGCGTGTTGATGCCAAACCGCATTAAAAGCGGCGGCGTGTCCAGAAAAATCACTAATGCTTCAGACCGCAAGCGCTTAAAGGCAATTGTGAAAGAACTGCCTTTGACTATGGATATGTCGATGATTGTACGCACTGCCGGCGAGGATAAAACCAAAGCTGACATCGTCCGCGACTACAATTACCTTATCAGAACTTGGAATAATATTCGTATTGCTGCGTTGAAGAACAAAGCTCCGGCTCTTATTCATGAAGAAGGAAACCTGATTAAGCGTGCTTTGCGCGATATGTTCAGCAAAGATACGGCCGAAGTGATTGTTGATGGAGAGAGCTCTTATCGGGCCGCAAAAGATTTTATCAAAATGCTGGCTCCGCAAAATCTCAAGAAAATCAAACTTAATCGCAAAGGTGAGCTGCCGTTGTTCCAGCGTTTTCAGGTTGAGGCACAATTGGATAAGCTGCATGACACCAATGTTCAGCTAGAATCGGGTGGATATTTGGTTATCAACCCAACAGAGGCTTTGGTATCAATTGATGTGAACTCAGGTAAAGCTACTAAAGAAAAAGACCTTGAAGAAACTGCTTTGAAAACCAATTTGGAAGCTGCTGATGAGATTGCCCGCCAGCTCAGAATGCGTAACCTTGCCGGCTTGGTTGTGGTGGACTTTATTGATATGGAGGACCCAAAAAATAATTTGGCAATCGAAAAGCGCATGAAAGAAGCTATGAAAGACGACCGTGCCCGCGTACAGATTGCTAAGATGAGTTGTTTTGGGTTATTGGAGATTTCGCGCCAGAGAATGCACTCCTCTTTCTTTGAGAGCAATTATAAAGTTTGTCCTTTCTGTCACGGCAAAGGTTTGGTTCGCACCATCGAATCCAGTTGCACTCTTATCTTGCGCAGCATTGAAGAAGAAGGTTTGAAAAACCGCTCCTCAGTAGTCAATGTATTTGTACCGGCGGACGTGGCTTTGTACTTGCTGAACAATAAACGTGAGGCCTTAACGGATTTGGAAAGACGTTATGGTATCAGTGTGATTATCAGTGCAGATAATGAGATTAAGAATGTTGATGATTTTAGAATCGAACGCACCAAGGCTACCAAACAGCAGAACTCTTTGAAAGAAGAGCGCGTTAAAGAATTGTTGGATGAAAACCATTCTGAACCTAAAGCTGAAGATGACATTCAACCGGAAGATTTGGAAGATAATTCTGAAGATGAAACCAACATTGAGCAGCCGGAAGAAAAAGCTGATGAGCAATCGGAGAATGAAGATAACGGCAACAATAATTATCAGCGCCGCAGAGGGAGACGCGACAGACGGAACCGCTTTGACCGCAGAGACCGCCGCAGAGAGAGAAATCGCAACGGCGGGCATAACGCGCCCCAAGCTACGGAAGCAGGAGCGGCTCAAGAACCTGTACAGCACAAAGAAGAACCGGTTATCTTGTATAACAGCCATGGAGACACCACGGTTGATAACGGAGAGGGAGAAACGGAAAAAAAATCAACTTGGTGGAGGAAACTGATTAGTTGATGATAAACCAAGCTTGCAAATACACGCTAAGGGGGCTGATACGGGCTTTTTGCCTGTTATCAGCCCTTTGGCTGTGGTGCGGAGCGGCT
Source organism: uncultured Alphaproteobacteria bacterium (assembly GCA_944390905.1). Taxonomy (GTDB): domain Bacteria; phylum Pseudomonadota; class Alphaproteobacteria; order RF32; family CAG-239; genus HGM16780. The sequence goes on along the minus strand of CALXRR010000023.1, from coordinate 1,700 downwards.
CAGGCAGAGAGTTTGAGCCTGATTTCAGATGAGGAAACCGAATCTTTAGTACGGGATATTGTGAAGCCGTTGTATAAAGCGGCCAATGTACGGTTTAATCCTTATGACATATATATTGTCAACGACCCAACGCTTAATGCCTTTGTGGCAGATGGCAATGCGATGTTTGTCAATACCGGAACTTTGGTAAAAGCTGATAACTACAATCAAATTGCCGGAGTGCTGGCACATGAAACCGGACATATTCAAGGCGGACATATCCTTCGCCAGAAGCTCAAGCTGCAAAATGTGCAGCAAGCATCAATCGCATCGTTGATTGCCGGAGGAGTGATTGGTGCGGTTAGTGGAAGCCCGGATGTGGGAATGGCGATTATGCTCGGGTCGCAGACTTCGGCTTTGCATAACATAACCGCGTATATGGTGCAGGAAGAACGAAGTGCCGATGAAGCTGCCGTGCAGCTATTGGCCAAGACCAATCAATCTCCGGCGGGGCTCCGTGAGTTTATGAAAAAAATTCAGCAACAAAATATGCTGAACGGGGTGGAAGAGACGCCTTATTTTCGGACTCATCCGGTGACCAGTGAGCGTTTGACTTTTATGAGTAAAGCGGCGGCAAACAAGCCATTTGTGCCCAATCAGGACATGGAGCATCGTTTTGAGATGGTCAAGGCTAAGTTAAGCGGATTTTTAGAGGAGCCACAGCGGACGTTTATGCGCTATCCAGCCAAAGATAAATCTTCTCCGGCGTTGTATGCTCAGGCGGTAGCATTATTTAAGCAATTTAAGGTTCCGGCAGCCATAGGAAAACTGGATATATTGATTAAACGTGAGCCTAAAAACCCGTTTTTGTATGAGCTGAAAGCGCAGTTTTTGATGGAAGCCGGAGATATCCCAACCGCGGTAAAATTTTATCGCAAGGCTTATGAGCTGCTGCCGTCATCGCCTTTGTTACAGGAGAGTTTGGCTCAAGCTATGCTGGAGAGCAGCCCCTCGCCTCAGCAAGTAGATGAAATTATATCTTTACTGAAAAAAGCTTTGATTAAGCGGGCGAACTCTTATACTTGGTTGATGCTGGCCAGGGCTTATGGCATGAAAGGAGACGAAGCTTATGCCAATTATGCGTCGGCGGAGTTCAGCTTTAGAATTCGTTCTTTTAAGACTGCCGAAAAGCAGATAAATGCGGCGCGCAAAGCCAACCCGTCGGCAGCCTTGAGCCTGAAGCTTGACGACCTTGAAAAACGTGTGAAGAAAAAGCTGGCGGAGATGGAGCCGGTGCGGCGGCGATAGCTTGGCATTTTAGACAAAAATTACTTGACTTTGACGGCAATATGTTTTACATATTAGCCGTTGAAATCTATTATTAATTTAAAATATCATTATTATGAGTAATTATGCTGAAGTGTTTAAGGTTGGCGAGGTATACAACTGCAAAGTAACAGCTGCCAATGAGAATAACTTTGAAGTACAGATTATGGATGGCATTGGCAACGGCGTGATTTGTACCGATATTGATTTAGAGCTTGGCAAATGCTACAAGCTAATGGTGATTGAGGCTAATTCATCCTTAAAGGATGCTGTCTTTAGCCCTACCATCGGTACTTATTTGGAGCTTGGAGCCAAGCCGGAGGTGTTTACCGCTAAGATTGTGGCGTTGGGGCTTCCTTTTGCAGTAGTCTCAGTTACATAGGTAAAGTGGACAT
>CALXRR010000022.1 GCA_944390905.1 uncultured Alphaproteobacteria bacterium | reverse complement strand
AGTGCTTGTAATATCGCACAAAAAACAACTAATATAAGTCAAAATATAAATACAATAGTATATATTATGCGACAAAAATGGCGCGACTTTTTAAGGCGCTCTATTCGTGGTATAATCTCCTTAGTTAATAAATTATTAGGGAGGCCATTATGTCTGATGAATATGAGTATATAAGCAAAATTGATGATGGTATGCGCGGCTTGAAAAGTATTATAACAAGTCTAGAAAACAAGATAATTGAACTTGAGAAGCGCCTAAATAAACAGGATTTAATTCAATACGACACAAATGGATTTAAATTCTGCAAGCGTGTAATTTATTACATTTCACAGGGAATTGAAGAAAACAAGGCCGTTTTTCTTGCCGCTGATGACTTTAAAAATGATATGAGCTACGCGACTGCTCAAATGATATGGAAACACGCCAGAGCGTCAAAAAACGGCCTTATTTTATACGGCCGTTATTATACGGCAAAGAAAATGCGCTTGGCCGGTTATTCAATCGCTGACATATCAATTGTTTTGGGCTTATCAATGCCGACAGTCCGAAAGTTACTCGAAACGCCTAGAATTATTGATTAAAATATTCATAATTAAATTTATTACGACAAAGGGAGCTAGTGAGCTCCCTTCCCTCTAAAAATCGAGTAGCTTATCGAACCAACTTTTTTTCTTTGTAGAGCGTTTTTTGCGCTTAGTAGATGACTTTCTCTTGGTCGTACAGTTTACAGCTTTTTTAGTTTTTCTTTTGTGTTTTGCCATTTTAGCCTCCGATTAAACTTGTTAAAAGGTTAAGTATAGCTTCCGGAGCAGATAAAGTGCCAGCTAAGACACCGGCAATTGTTGTTGCCACACCTGCCCAAAAGCCACGGTTTTTAAGTTTATTTAAGATTTCAGAAAACATTTTTTTTCTTCCTCCCAAAGCTTATCAATTTCCCGCTCAATTAACGCGCAACGCTTGTCAAACTTGCCGTACAATACCAACACAGCAACCAACGTCGGTGAATTGCCTAGAATATTTATTAATAGCTCTTCCATGGCTTAAAACTTATTTTTAAGCAATAAATAACCGATATAAATTGCGGCGCCGCCAACAATCAACTTGCCTATATTAATATTTTTGGCTTGTTGTTCAGCTGCTGCTTGATTTTCACTATAAGAATTTATCGCCCAATCAAGCCCAAGTCCTGTTAAAATAGTGCCGCCCACTTTGGCCAATATTCCCCACATTTTTTACCTCACTTTATGTTTTTAACAATTTTATAACCCGCCCACAATAATAACGCCGTTGTGGCTACATCCAGAAGTGTATTGCCTGATTTTCCCTCTGTTTTGGTTTCAAAAATATTCCAAGATACAATTCCGGCCAAAAAACTAACTAAATAAGGCATTTTAAATACTCCTGTAAAAGATATGATTGCCGATTTGAACTGTTTGCTTAAGCTTACTATAATCCCAATCAGGCAAGATATTCTTGTTATGATATTCGGTCGCTCCGCCGGTAATATCCGGAAGTTGCCCATTAATAACCTGTTGAGCTATCTGAAGAGCTCCGGAGCTCTGAAGATCCGCCACAGTCAATTTATCAAGTTTGGCCCGATTAGGGTCGGTATCATTCCAACAACTAAATTGATATGGTTTTAGAACAACATCTTTAATACTTGCGCCATACCACCCTCCCCGGTCAACCCTATTCATAATTACGTTGGCTACGGCCTGCATACCGACAGCGCCTTCACCTCGGGCTTCGCCCCAAATAGTTTTGGCCATATATATATCCTGCGGTTGTGTCATATCATACCCCTTTTTTAAAAGCCTAAATCCTAAATAGGCGGCTATTATGCCCAGTATATAACGCATTTATACCCCAAGTTCATTCAATCTGGCTCGCCATTCTTGGCGTTGTGTAATAAGTTCGGCATATTCCTCACGTTTGGCTGCGCCCTCAGCAATTTTAATAACTGCATAATCTGAAGCTGCAAGTTTACCTAATAGTTCGGCTATTTCCCTTGCGTTAAGCTCTTCTTCTGTCAGTTCCGGCTCTGGTTCCGGTTCCGGAATAGCTTCGTACACCCAGGATGTCTCATTAAATTTAATCTTAAAGCCCTCTTTCTCCGGAAGCGGCTCCGCCCAAGTAGAATTTGCCGGCAGTAGCCAAACAAAAGAGCCTGATTTGCTTGACAAAGGGTCAATTTGGCATTCAATTTCACCGGCAAAATATCCATCTGCATTATATCTATAAGCTTTCATTTTTCCCTCTAATATTTAATTATAAAATTAACTCTACAAGCTGCAGGTTGTACAGTTGTAGAATTGCCGTAAATCGATGAACTTCGAGAAGCATCAAAAGAAGTGTTCTGCATGTTTATAAGAGCTGATTGTCCATTAATTGGCGCAAGTTCTCCTGCATTATAAGCAAAAGCACCGGATACCCCATAATAATTAAGTATATAGAGGCTTCCGGTAATATTCGGCAATCCGGCATCTTCATAGCCTTGGCCATTTCCTTCCGGAAATTGATTAACCAAATTTGGTATATTGAAAGTTGTTGTTCCGTCCCCTGCTCCGTAAGCCGTGCCAATAGCCGCAAAAAGCTCAGCGTACAATGTACGGCTCACAGCTGCGCCGTCGCAAATCAGCCACCCATCCGGTGCAGCATTTCCAGCATACATTTGCATTATTCCCGGCTTTGTTGCTCCTGACATACCAAAAACAGTCATGGTTAATACTCCGCAATGCAATAATTAAACGTTCCTGTGCCGGTTACCTCGATTGTACCTCCGGACACTACTGGCAACTCCCAGGACTGTCCTGCCGTCAATATAAGATTTGTCACCGCCACGCCGGCCTCTGTTATATTAACCGTTATTGTTCCGGCCGTACAAACAAGCGCTATATTAGAATTATTGCCGTATTCTATTGATTGAGGTGCCGTTAAAGTACCTGCAGATACACTGCTGTAAGCCTGTTGTTGACTTTGTGCGCTAATAATTCCTGATACCGTCAACCGGTTATCGGTAATACCGCCAATTGCTAAAGAAAAATCTATGGTTAAAGGCGTGTCAAGTGTATTAAAAAATTGAATATAACTGACTGGTTCCTTTAGCTTATATCCCATACCGGCAGAAAATCTACTCTGTACGGCAGCGCCGCCAAAAGTTACTTCGAGAGCATCGGGAGTTGATGCATTTAACAGGTTAAATGAATCATAAACATAATATTCAATATGGCTTGATTTTGGGGGCAAAATTAAAACTTGCTCCCAATAAGGCGCCTGAACTGAACCCATATTAATTAAATCATTAGCCATTTACTTTCCTTTCGCGAAAATAAAGTAAAAAGCGGCAGCAATTGCAGCATAAAGTGCAATAGGCCGAACTGCATCAACAAAATTCCTAAGCTCTGATTTGCTTTCTGCATAAGCTTGACCTGTGGCTTCAATAGCTTTGGCTGCGGTTGATTGAACCGAACTGATGGTTTTATCCGTTGCATTATTGAGAGAATCTAAAACCGCGTCCAAATTTTCTCCAACCAATCCCTGCTCAACATAACTAAAATCGCCATAAACTATTTGGTTGTCGCTTGACAAGTCGCCTATTGTTGCCGCTTGTGAATTGCTGTAAGATTCATCAATAGTTTGGTTGGTTGATATACTTGTTGCGTATGATGACATCTAATTAACTCCTGATTTTATGAATAATCCAATAGCCAACCAATCCCAAGACGCCAAAAACAATTATCTTGCCAAGCCCGATACCGGTATTTGACCGGCCGGAAATTGTGTAATAATCCCCACCACGATATTGTGAAGTTAGAGAAGAGCTTGAAGAGGCTGAAGAATTATCTTTTTTAGATAAATCAGCAGAATAATTACCAGTTGGTATTCCTGCCATATCCTCCTCCTACTTTTTTATGGCTAAAATCAGCAACACCGCCAACATTGTACCGCCGGCAGCCCAAAGCAGTGTATTTTTATGGACATCATATCCAAATACACTGATAGTTTCATTTGCAACCTGCTCTTTAGCCAACGCGTCTGCCTGTTCTTTAGCGACGTCAGATTCGAGCTTGGCGGTGTATATTTCTTTAGCTGTATCACCAAACCAGCTCCACATTGATTCATACCAAGGGGTATCATCTGTTGAACTTGACATTTTTTTACCCTTTCAGATAGGGGCGGTAATCCGCCCCGTTGACCAATTATGCTGCGACAGCTTTCATCATCGCTTCAGGCACATTCCGGATTGAAACAGCCAACAAATCATAACTTCCGCTAGTCGGTGCTGCGCTAAAGGTAGTTTTTAACCTAAGCTCGGTCACTCCCTGCATCGGCAAAATTGACTTAATCGAACCGTCGCTGAAGCTGTAATTAAATACGCCGCTAACCGGAGCTAAACCGCGTGCACTGCAGATATAATCGTTTTCAGCTTGAGACATAGGGTCATAAATGTTGTTGCCATTAACCACACATTCACCCTGACTGATGGTGCCGCCGTTTGCGTGCGCCATGATAGATAAATATGCCTCATTAGCATCTCGCGGCAAAGTATCAACAGAGCTAATGCCGGTTGAACTCATATTTTGCGGATAATTAATTACTTTAATGTACGACCCCAGATTCGACTGGAAATTGCGCCTAATTGTCGAAATTGACAAGTCAGTAACGTTGGTAATTGTAGCTCCGCAATAAACCTGCAGCTGGATAGTTTGAACATTGGCACAGCCGTAAGCAAAATAATCTTCAGTTACAGGGTCTTTGAACAAATAACGGCCGATATTCAAGCCAATAACATTGTTAATATTCTGCGTGACCTCCTGTCCAAGGCTGGCATAAACATTGTAGAGACCGGATATCGGACAGTTGACAACTTGCTCACCATTAATCGCCAATGCTACTTTGCCGATAGACGTCAAAATATTAGCTTTAGTTGCTGCAGCTCCGCTGTTCAAAAATTCCAAAACAATATCATCAATAACTTCGAATGATGGAATGTTGAACGTCAACACCGCCCCTTTACTAATCGGTTTAGTGTCATGTTGAAAAATACGTTTTACTTGTGACATGGCCATTAATCCTTCTTAGTGGCCAGGTTTTGAATGTACTGATAAGCATAAAGCCCGGCAATCGTGCCTATCATCATTTTTAAAATGGTTTTCATACAAACCTCCTATGCAAAAAACATTACGAATCGATGCAAACATATTTTTTTAATCTTGTCAAATCGAATAATATATTGATTTTCAATAATATTTCCCTATGTAATGTAGGAAAAAGCATAAAAATAAATTTTTTTCATTTTTTTACAAAAATCTTTTGGCCGGATTTGTAAATGTACTGGTAATTGTCCAGGCTTTTGAACGCGTTCCGGTACTCAGTCCCCAGCATTTTAACCCCGATATCAATATCGGCGGGTTCGGCGTGCCTGAACAAATAAATCCCGCTGCAATTAGCTCGAAAAACATTGTCTACAAGGTGCATACGTTGACTAATTCCTATCAGATTAATGCCATAATGCCTGCCCCTGCAGCACAAAAAGCCAAAAGCATTTTTGCGATTTTTCTGCATACTTCCGGTAGGAAATGATGTGTCTAGTTCGTCAATAACAAAAGTCAGCTGCGCCCGGTGTTGTCCGGACGCATATCCATCTTGGATGAGCGTTAAAAATCGGCTCAATTCCTGCAGCTGCGACTCTTCCTCGCCAAAGCTAGGAATAAATGCACATTTAAAGCCCTGCACAAAATTGCGCCGCAAAGCCTGTTGTAGCTTGCTGATAGTTACATATGCGATTACGCCCTTTTCTCGCGCCCACTCCCCTAAGGGGTCAAAGTAAACAACTCTTCTTAAGCCTGCGGTGATCTCTCGGGCTTTGGTTGTTTTTCCGCACCCCGACGCCCCAAAAATCCCCAAACGCTGCGCTTGCCCGATGCCTGTTGCTGTTGTTGCCGTTGTTTTATTTTGTTTTTTAGCCATAGTTTGCCCTTTTCAATTAATGAGATTCCTGTCCAGTTGTAAACAATTGCATTTGTCTCAACCGCTGCAAATATGCCGATTAACGTCAAATCATGCACCAAAGCCGTCCGCTTATCTATCATCCACCTGAAGAAGCGATACTTGTCAGCTATATCGTAGATTTTGCCGGCGGCCAGCGTTTGACCCTGCGCCCGCAAGCTCTCGAACGTATCAAGGGATGCCTGCGGAGATTTTAAAAATGTTAAAAAATCATTAAAAACACCTTCAAATTCTTCCCGGGTATAATACCGGTCATCAGTCGTCGTCATCTCCCCACAGCCAGGCTGCAAACCGTTCAACCGGTCGCTGCTCTGTTCCTCCTCCGGAGCCGGTGGCACTTCCTGCGTCACTCCGTCCGTCAGTTGTATCTCTTGATTCTCTTGACTTTCCGTCATCTTTTACCTCCCGTTTATTTGTTTTAACCGCAACCGGCATCACCGCCGGTGTAATAACTAGCCCGCCGCGGCGAACCGTTTCGCCCTGGCGCAAAATATCCGTAATCTCTCGGCTTTCCTTAGGATTAAACCTCGTGCTGCAACGCTTGTCACAGTATATGTACAAGTTGCCGTTCTTGTTCACTTTCAGATTTTGTCCCGGTGTACCACATACCGGACACGCCATCCGTCCGATTATCTCGCCCATCAAACCGCCTCCTTAATTATTATTTCACCGCTAAATCTTTGACTTTGGCCTACTTTCTCGACCACAACCCCGCGCGCGGCGAACCACGCTTTAACCTCGTCCCAGGCCTTGATCAGAATATCTTCACCCATCCGGCCAAGCCCCCTTATCAATAAATGATTCTGCACTCTAACGAGTTGCAACCACGGATAACATCCGGAAAAATCTAACTTAAAATCCTGCCACAAGCAGTAGTCTTCAATATCAAGCTGCGCACCCTCAGCCCTTCCTTCTTTTCTTGCTGAACCGGCGCAGCCGGAATTAGGCATTGTCCGGCCGGCGGTCACATCCGCCGGCTCTAATTGTTTAGAGCCTACTCTAGGAGTAGTATTTTGACACCCCTCTCCGCGCGCGTTTTTATTTAAATCTTGGTATTTAAATCTTATATCCTTATGTGGGGTGTCATTTAAACACCCATGAGTGTCATTTAAACACCCTTTAGGGGTGTCATTTAAACACCCTTTAGGGGTGTTATTTAAACACCCCTTTGTAGTGTTCTGGTCAGAATTCCCCTCAGATATCCGACCAGAATTTAACAAGCCATTTTCAAATGTTAATTTTATGTCATTTGAACGGCTAAAAGTTCCTCTATGTGTGATTTCAATTAGGTTTAATTGTGCTAATTTTTGAATATTTTTAATTAATGCACTTTTATCTGTTTTGCATGATTTAGCAAGTTTTGCGTACCCAATATAAGAATGGCCGTCATCAAATGAATAACGGATTAAATTGATTAATATTTTTAATTGTCCTGGTGTAATATCCAAGTCCAATAATTCTTCTGGTACTTTCACAAAGGCCATGAGGGGATGTCCTGTTTTGTTTAGTGATTTTAGCGATTCTAAACATATACGTTAATTGGTTAAAAAATAGTTGTCAAATTGAAATATTTATGTTATACACAGTTTGTCTATGTAATGTATATGTAAGGATTTACCATGCGTGATTTTAGTTATTATGCTGAAAAAGCAATTTCAAGATATGGTTTAGCAGGACAGAACGCTTTGGCCGCTGAAATAGGAATAAATAAATCCGCAATGTCACAGTTAGCAACTGGACGAACTCTTCCCTCTGAAGCAACAATGATTCGCTTGGCCGAGCTGGCCGGTATGCCCAAAGAAGAAGCTTTAATTGACCTTAACCTATGGCGCTCGAAGGGCAATCCTGAAATAAATAAAATATGGCAAAGAGTAGCCAAAATGATAGGAATTGTTTTTGCTGTTTTGGTTTTCTCAAGTTTTCGCGTAAGTGCTTGTAATATCGCACAAAAAACAACTAATATAAGTCAAAATATAAATACAATAGTATATATTATGCGACAAAATGGCGTGGAAGTGAGGGGAGAAAATATTGATTAACGAATTGAATTTGTGTGAGAAATTTAATTTGTGCTATAAATGAATTGGCTGATTAAATCTTGCGTTTGAAGCAGATTACAGGGTTTGGCTGCTTTGTTTAAAATGAGGAGTTGTTGCAATGTTGAATTCGTTTTACAATGTCATAAATTAAGAACGCATACATTCTTTTCAAAGCATTATCTCGTAAATGGGAAGGAAATAAATAATTGGAATTTTGCGGTGCCGTGATTTGATATGTTTATTGGTTAAATATTGGTAAACTTGAAAAGTAATCTTGTTTAGTCAATGTTGTCTGAGTTGTATCAAAGCTTTTATGTTTTAACCTTGTTGATTTGGAGAATTTAGTTTATTGATATTCTGTCAGGCACAGCTTGCCCCTGCTCTCTCTATTATATAGCACAAAAAAACGTCCGTTTTGTTGGCGGACGTTAATTGCTTGTTATTGCTTAATATTATCCTCTTAAGATGACTTTTATCAAGTTAATACCAAAGACAACAACCAAGAATGTGGCCATAATCATGCCTATTGCGGTAAGATTAGTCAAGCTGAGGTGATGATATAATCTGAAAAGAACTGCGTCCACTCCACTTAAAACTAACATGGTTACCCAGTAGGTGCCGCTGTTGGCAAACAATAGCGCGCAGATTGCAGCTGGAATAATGATGAACAGTTCTTGCATATGAGCGGCTATGCTGTAATAAAATGTTGTAATATATGAAACTTTAAAGATAAAGCCTAAAAATATGATGAAAATAGCTATTGCGGTTAGGCTTATATAGGTTGCTTTTTTTCCCATCGTTACAGAATCCTTCTAGTATCTTGTTCTCCTACACACTGGGAAGAATATATTGTTATTGTGCATTTGGCAAGCAAATTATATTTTTATTTTTCTATTATTTGTTGATAAAATTAAGTGTTTTTTAGGAAATTTGTGATTTTGTTGTGAGTTGTTTTGTTAGGAGAGACAATGTTTATATGCCCTGGAAGAGATTGTGATTTATGTCCGAGATTGGTTGATTTTCGGAAAAATAACAGAATTAAGTTTCCGACTTATTTTAATGGTCCGGTTCCGCCTTTTGGAGATTTGAATGCAGAGGTATTAATTGTTGGACTGGCTCCGGGGTTGAATGGTGCTAATCAGACGGCGCGTCCTTTTACTAATGATTATGCTGGAGAAGTGCTCTACCCTGCTCTGAAAAAGCATGGCTTAGCTTATGGAAATTATGGAGCGCGAAAAGATGACGGCTTTGAGCTGATTAATGTGCGAGTTACCAATTCTGTACGCTGTGTCCCGCCGGAAAATAAGCCGATAGGTGAGGAAGTTAGAAACTGTGGTGCTTTTTTGCGTGAGGAAATTGCATCAATGCCTAAGCTTAAAGTTATTCTTACTTTAGGAAGCTTGGCTCATGGGGCGGTATTGAGTATCTTAGGGTATAAAAAATCAGCCTTTCAGTTTAAGCATGGGGCTATTCATTATTTAGATAAGCATAATATTAAGATGCTCAACTCTTATCACACATCGCGTTATAATATTAATACCGGTGTGTTGACCTATGAAATGTTTGACAAAATTGTCGAACAGTTGGTTGAGCTGGTTAAAGCTTAGTGTCCTATTCCTGAAAATCCCATAAATGCCATTGATAGAAGTCCGGCTGTGATTAAGGCTATGGGGGTGCCCTGCACTATTTGCGGAAGGCGAGATTTGGATAGTCTTTCCCTCATTCCGGCAAAAAGAACAATGGCTAATGTAAAGCCGCAGGCATTAGCAAGAGCGTAGCATACGGATTCAAGCAAAGTCAGCTCTTTTTGTACGGCAAGCAACGCAATGCCTAATACCGCGCAGTTGGTGGTAATCAAAGGCAGAAAAATTCCCAAGGCCTGATATAATGCCGGAGAGGTCTTTTTAAGTGCAATTTCAACCATTTGCACCAGAGAGGCTATGACCAAGATAAAGACTACCGTCATCATGAACTCTAAGCCATTGGGCTTGAGAAGTTGGTGGTATATCAAAAAGGTCGCAATTGCAGATAGGGTCATTACAAACATAACTGCCAGACCCATGCCTACGGAGGTTGAGATTTTTTTGGATACGCCAAGAAATGGGCAAATTCCTAAAAATTGCGAGAGAACAATGTTGTTAACAAAAATTGCCGCAATAAAAATTGTAATATAACTCATTTGTTCCCCCGTAGTTTATTAAAAATTATAATCAGGAAGGCTAATGCAATAAAGGCTCCGGGCGGCATAATGAATAAAAGCGCCGGAGATGCGTCCGCACTTAAAAATCTATAGCCGAATATAGCCCCTGCTCCCAATATTTCACGCAGAGCGCCTAGTATGGTGAGGCCTATTGTAAAGCCCATGCCCATGCCAACAGCATCAAGAATTGACTGCCAGATGGTGTTTTTGGAAGCAAAGGCTTCGGCGCGGCCCAAAATGATGCAGTTGACGACAATTAATGGTATATAGATACCCAAAGCTCCGTGTAGTGCCGGAGTATAAGCTTTTATTAGCAAGTCAATTACCGTAACAAACGAAGCAATAATAACTATGTAGCACGGAATACGCACGGCGTCGGGGATTAGTGATTTTACCAACGATACCGCTATATTAGATAAAATCAAAACAAACAATGTGGCAACGCCCATGCCCAGTCCATTGAGAGCAGAAGTGGATACGCCTAAGGTGGGGCACATTCCCAGCATCATAACAAAAATGGGATTTTCGCGGATGAGGCCTCGGGTTAAATTTTGGCGGCTTATGCTATTCATGTTTATCTCCTGAGCTTAATTTTCGGTAAGCGTTATAAGCTTTACGGATGGCGTCAATTACGGCGCGAGAGCTTATGGTGGCGGAGGTTACGGCATCAATCTCGCCTCCGTCTTGGCGGACATTAAAAGCCGGAGACTGTGGGCGTAGGCCTCTAAATTGTTCGGCAAAGTCTGCCTCGCTGACTTTGGTGCCAAGCCCTGGTGTCTCTTGTGAATTTACTACTTTATATCCCAGAATTTTGCCGTTGATGCCAAAGCCGGCGATGAGCTCAAGTTTGCCTCCGAAGGCTTTGTTGGAAAAGGTTTTGATGGCAAAGGCTTTGATTTGTCCGTCTTTGCGTGCCGGATAAAACTCAAGTTTGTTGCCGTTATCATCGTAGATATAAGTTTTATCCTCAAAGGGGTTGTTGTCATAATCACTGCCGATGATGTCGGTAATGGCCTCCAATTCCAGGCGGTTTTGAGCGGCTTGTATGGGGGCTTTAGTCTGTTCATAGACAAAGCCAAGCATTAATCCCGAAAAAACCGAGACGCCGACCAGGCTAAATATCATTGCCGAAAGGTTATTGCTTATTTTGCGTTTGGGTGATGGCATTGCTTATCTCCTTGCCGTACCGAATAATCTGGGAATATATAATTTGTCAATCAGCGGAACAAAGGCATTCATGATTAAGATGGCAAATGATACTCCTTCAGGGTAGACGCCGTAAATGCGGATAATATAAGTTAAAACTCCGCAGCCAATGGCGAAAATTATTTTACCGTTGGGGCTCATGGGGCTGGTGGTATAATCAGTGGCCATAAAGACTGCTCCGAGCATTAGTCCGCCGCTCAATAAGTGAGCTAAAGGATCAGCCCCCGGTGATTTGGTTATCAGCCAATGCAGGCTAATCAGAATAAAAAAGCTGGAAAGATAGTAAAAAGTTATATGCCAACTGATTATTCTTTTATAAAGCAGGTAAACAAAGCCTATCAGAATAGCCAGTGCTGAGACTTCGCCTATGCAACCGCCGATGTTGCCTACAAACATTTGGAAATAAGACGGCAGTTCATCGGCTGAACCATCTGCTGATAAGTGTTTTAAGATTTTGAGCGGAGTGGCTGCTGTTTGTGCATCCGGCGACATAAAATTCAGAAACTGTGGTTTAATCCATGTTGTCATTTCTACCGGAAAAGATATAAACAAAAAGACGCGCCCAACAAGAGCCGGATTAAACATATTTTTACCGATACCACCGTACACCATTTTAGATAAAATTATGGCCATAAAACAGCCGACCAGCACCATCCATAGCGGGATTGTCGCCGGAAGGTTGAAGGCCAAAAGCAAGCCGGTAACAACCGCCGATAAATCCCAAGTGGAGGTTTCGGTTTGAGTAACAAAACGGCAGAAAAGATATTCAAAAGCGACGCAACCTGCAACTGATGTGACAACCACCAACAGAGCATTAAAACCAAAGAACATTATTCCGGCGATTAAGGTTGGCAACAGTGCCAGTATTACATTAAACATAATACTGCGTGTTGATAGAGGTGCGTTGAGGTGGGGTGCGGTAGAAATTTTTAGCATGATTAACCTTTATTGTTGTTTTTTGACCTCGATTTTTCCCAGTTTGCAGTAGTCCAAGAGCGGAATGCGTGCCGGACAAATAAATGCGCAAGAGCCACACTCAATACAGCTTTGAGTATGGAGGCGCTTGAGTTCGGCAAAGTCATTGCTTTTGATGGCTGAGGCTATGGCAAACGGGCGCAAGCCCATGGGACAAGCATCTAAGCATTTGGCACAGCGGATACATGCGATTTCAGGCGGTTTAACGGCATCTTGGTCATTCAGCAACAAAATACCTGATGTCAGCTTGGTTAGCGGGGCGTCCATATTGACGGCAGAAACGCCCATCATGCCGCCACCAAAGATAATCTTACCGATGTGTTCTGGGTGTTGTGTGGTTTTGGCTATCAAAAATGATGCCGGAGTGCCGATACGGACGCGATAGTTGCCCAAGTGTTCGGCGGCGTCGTCTCCGGTAACGGTAACGATACGTTCGTATAGGGGCTTGTTTTTCTGCACGGCCTCGTAGATAGCGAAGGCGGTTCCGACGTTGTGGACAATACAGCCGACATCAACAGGTAATTTTCCGGGAGGAACTTCGCGGCCGGTAATAGCAGCTATGAGTTGTTTTTCAGCCCCTTGGGGGTATTTGCTTTGGCAAACGCAGACATTGACGCCGACATATTTTTTGGTTAAGCGGGACATAATCTCAATGGCTTCGGGTTTGTTTTCGTCAATGGCGATAATTGCGTTTTGGATGCCGAGTGCTTTATTTATGATTCGGGCACCGATAATGATTTGTTCGGCTTTTTCAACCATTAGACGGCCATCGGCAGTGAGATAAGCCTCGCATTCGATGCCGTTAATCAGCAAGGTGTCGACTTTTTTGCCTTCGGAAATAGTAATTTTAACCGGTGTCGGGTACCCTGCTCCGCCCATGCCGACGATACCAGAGCTCCGGACTTTATTGATGATTTCTTCCGGAGTATAAGGAATTTCACTAATAATAGTGGGGCTGAGGTCGATGTTTGGTTCGTGTTCATCCCCTTCGACTTTTATGACTATCATTGTTTCAGGGTAAGCATCGGCATCAATGATTTCATCTATTTTTACGATTTCGCCGGATACTGATGAATGGATATCGGCTGAGACAATACCGTCGGCATCTGCCAGCAAAGTACCGACTTTGACTTTATCGCCTTTCTTTACCAGAATCTTAGCCGGAGCGCCGATGTGTTGTTTGACCGGAATATAAACCAGTTCAGGGAGGCCGGCATCGACTATCGGCATGGCGGCAGTGATTTTGTGCTTGTCAAGATGGATACCGCCTATGGAAAAAGTTTTTTTCTTTATCATGATTGTTGTTCCTTTTTGCCGGTATAGACAATGGCTCCGGTCGGACAGATTTGGGCTAATTTTTCGCCGTATTGGGAGGCGTCGACATTCATCGGAATATAGGATAAATTATCCTGAACTTTAATATCAGGGTGAATTTGGGTGCATTTGGTACAGCCGATACAAGCAGCCAAGCAATTCTTGCGGGCGACGGCTCCTTTTTGGCGATTGCGGCAGGCAACGTATACGCGTTCGCCGTTTTTGCCTTTGGGGCGGATTTCAAAAAGTTTTTTGGGACAGATGGCAACACAGGCTCCGCAGGAAACGCATTTGTTCTCATCGACTACGGGCAGACCGGTAATATCATCGAGCCTAAGAGCGCCGAATTTGCAAGCTCTAACGCAATCGCCCATACGGTTGCAGCCATCAGGGCACTCGCTTTGTGAAGTGGCTATGCGAGACACCAAACGGCAGCTCTTTAAGCCGGTATATTCAAACTTGGCAGGTGCATTGGCGCAGCTGCCCTGACAGCGCAAAACGGCAACTGTAGGGTCTTTTTCGGCAGTCTTGTAGCCCAATAAGTCGGCAATTTTTTGCATGGTGGATTGTCCGCCGACAGTGCAATGAAGGTTTTTGAAATCTTCGGTGTTGGCTTCAGCGCAGGCTTTGGCAAAATCGTGACAGCCGGCTTTGCCGCAGGCACCGCAGTTTACCCCAGGGAGCAATGCTTCTACGGCTTTAATCCGCGGAGATTCTTTGACCGCAAATTTTTTTGATACCATATACAAGACGACTGCTGCGACAAGACCGATGCCGCCTAAGATGAGAATGTTACTTATAATAAGGCTCATGTTTGTTTCCTACTGATTGTGGGTATACACTAACATATAATTCTTAGTTTAGAAATGCTTTTTCCGGATTACACCCAAGATTTTAGTTCTATTTTTCAATCCTGAATATTATGCGTTTGGCAAATGCCTTATTAAACAAGCGGAGTACTGCATAATAAGGCAGCAAAATCAGCAGGCTAAGCAAGGCTGCCAAGGTTTCGCTCCCGCCTGAAAAGATGATGCTGACGAGTGTGGATATAACCAGCAAAAGCGGAAGGATATATCCCAAAAACAAGGCCAGCCATGCGTTGTGTTCTTCGGTTGTGACATAAATGGTGTCGCCGGTCTTAAATTGGGTACTATCAGCAAGCGGAACGGATATGATTTGTTGTTTATGATTAAAAACGGCACAATGTTCCTTATGGTTGCAACTGTTGCAGGAATCGGCTCGTTCAATCAAAACTTGAGCCTGTCCGGCATCTTGGGATATGATGGTTCCTTTATGATTTATGAGGCTCATTGGCTTGCTCTTCAATATATTTTTTAGCTTCTTCGGTAATAATGCTACGGAGGTCACCGTCGTCGGTGCGGATATACATAATAACCGGAAGTTTATAGTCATTGGCAAATTTTAAGCCTTTTTCTTCACCCATGGACATGATAGCCGTAGCATAAGCATCTGCATTGATGCATTTTTTAGCAAAGACCGTAACCGAGTTGATGTTGTTGCTGATGGGATAGCCGGTGGAGGGAGATATGGTATGCGAGTATCTTTTGTTGCCTACTAAAAAGTAGTTTTCATAGTCGCCGGAAGTGGCTACCGCAGCATTATTTAACTTGGCTACCAGTGGGAATTTATTGCCATCTTGTCTGGTGTCGGGTTTTAAGATGCCTATTCTCCAGCCGTTACTGTCTTCCGAGCGGTTGCCGTGAGCCCTTACCTCGCCGCCGATTTCAACTACAAAATCTTGAAGCCCTTGGCTAAGCAAAAGTTCGGCTATTCTATCGACTCCGTAACCTTTGGCTATTGCTGATAAGTTTAGATAAACTCCGGGTTTTAGCTTTTTGATTCTTTTATAGTCTTTGGAAAAGCGAATCTTATCAAAACCGGTGACTTCCATAGCTTCTTTGATGGCTTGTTCGTCAGGCACGGTTTGGTCGCGGCTGCCGCCAAATCCCCACAATTCGACCAAGGCTCCGACGCTGGGGTCAAATGAGCCGTGACTGCGGCGATATATTTTATCAGAGGCTTGCAAAACTTCAGACATTTCAGGGGAAAGTTCTATCCATTCATTGATGGGAGCTTGGTTGATTTTGCTGATTTCGGAATCTGATTTGAAAACAGACATTTGGTTGTTTATGGAGGCCAGTTCTTGTTTGACGGCGCTGTCAATTACCACTTTATCACGACTGCTACGAATCTTGATATTATAATAGGTTCCCATGGTCTCGCCGCTGAGCTTTATATAAGGTTCTGATGCGTATTGTCCGGCTACGAAAAATATGGTTACAATCAGTCCTAATATTAGTGCGTATTTGACAAACCTCATGTCTTTATCTACCCCAGTTTTCTATTAATAACTTTATAAGTTGCTTTTACTTTTTATAAAAATGGTATATCTTCTAATCGTATTTAACAAATTTTTTTTAGTTCAGTGAGGTCATTATGCCTGAAGAAAAGCTTAAATCGATTAAAGATAAGGTTAACAATAAACTGGAAAAGTATAAAATCAAGCAAGGTTTGGATTATATAAACAGCTCTTCTGCCGAAATATATAAAAAAATGCACAAGTCTGTTGCTTGGACCGCACAAAATATGCATAAAGCCGGTGTGTCGGCTAATGTGGCGTCGCTAGTCGGATTTGCCATCGGTTTGCTCGCCATCAACTTTTTGTCTTTGAACTTATATTTCTATGCTTTGTTGTGTGTATTGTTGAACCGTTTGTTTGACTCTATTGACGGCGAAATTGCACGCCGTTCGAAGGTTACGGAATTTGGTGTGTTTTTAGATGCGACCTTGGACTATGTTTTTTATACCGGTGTTATCTTTGGGTTTGCTCTGGCTAATCCGGCTCAAAATGCAGTGGCTTCGGCCTTCTTGCTGTTTGCTTTTGCAACGTCGGCATGTGCTATGCTGGCCTATGCCATGATTGCATACAAAAATAAAGCTTTTGCCAGAATAACCTTGGATAAATCTCCGTTCTATTTGGGGGGATTTGCTCAAGGTGCCGAGACTTTTATTGCTATCGTAATTATGTGTTTGCTCCCTTCGTGGTTTATGCAGATTGCGCTGCTGCTCGGTGTGTTGTGCCTAATTAAGGCTTTGAGCATTATGATTACGGCTTATTACAACTTTGTGATTATGGCGGATAAAAAATAATGATAAAATATCTGATAAAATACCTGAGTGTCTTGGGGCTGTTGTGTGGTGTATGTTATGGTGCAGAAGCCGCGGAATTGGACGCTGTAAAAGCTCAGACTGCGCATGTATCATTGGCCGGATATACCAATACAGAGGCTATTAACACGTCTCAAGATATTCAGGTTATTATCAGGTTTGAGATTCAAGATAAATGGCATATTTTATCTCCGGAGCCAGGGGATATCGGCTTGCCGACTACCGTTGAATGGAATTTGCCCAGCGGATATGAGCTGATTAAAGAAAAGTGGAGCTTGCCTCAAGTCTTTGGTGAGGCCCCGTTTGCTGCATATGGTTATGGCGGACAGGCTTTCTATTTGGCTACCATTCGCCCTTCTAATGAAGTATGGCGCAAGGCTGAGCTCTCGGCTAAAGTATCTTGGCAGGCGTGTGCTGAGGAATGTGTGCCGGAACAAGCTTTGCTAAAGTTTGAGATTCCTATTGTTGAGCACAATGTGATGCCATTACCACAATGGCGAAAATTAGCGGATGAAGCTAAGCAATCTTTTTCAGTGTCTGCTAAGAATACCGCTCATAATGAGACTTCTGCAGAGGCATCAATTGGAATGGTGATGATGATGGCCTTTGTCGGAGGATTAATCCTTAATCTGATGCCGTGTGTGTTTCCGGTCTTATCTATTAAAGCTATGGCTTTGATGAAGCATGTTCAGGATACTAAACTAGCCAGACGCGAGGCTATACTCTTTTTCTGTGGAGTGATGGTGTCGTTTATGGTAATGGTGTCTTTTTTGGCTTGGTTTAGGCTAAGCGGAGAAAGTGTGGGATGGGGGTTTCAGCTGCAATCTCCGTGGTTCATTTTTATATTGTTAATCATTTTTATCATCATTACTTTGATGTTTTTAGACATTATAACCGTTAATGTGCCTCTGATTAATAAGTTGGCGAAAGTATCAGCCAAGACCCAGCAGTTAAGTTCTTTCTTTACCGGTGTATTCTCGGTGGTGATTGCCAGTCCGTGCACGGCTCCGTTTATGGGAGTGGCTATTGGTTACACGCTTACTCAGCCGGTGTATATGTATTATCCGGTGTTTATGGCGTTGGCCGTAGGTTATGCCCTGCCCTTTACCCTTATCGGATTATATCCGCAGGTCATAGGGCGTATTTTGCCCAGACCCGGAAAATGGATGGAAACACTCAAGCACTTGTTTGCTATTCCGATGGTTTTGACTTGTATGTGGTTAGCTTGGATTTGGTGCACGCAAGTGTTTGCTCTCTCAGACAATATTGAAAAAGCTGATGTGCAATCCCAATTAGTTTGGCGTCCTTATGACCAGATGGAAGTGGATAGAATGGTTAATGCCGGACAAAATGTGTTTGTGGATTTTACGGCAAAGTGGTGTATTACTTGTTTGGCCAACGAGCAGCTGGCTTTGAATACCCCGGAATTTGCCCAATTGGTCAAAGATAAAAACATTATTTTATACAAAGCGGACTGGACCAATCGTAATGAACAAATAGCCAAGGCTTTGGCACAATATGGGCGCAACAGTGTGCCTTTGTATGTATATTATGACGGGCAATATAAGGTGTCACGGGTGTTGCCGCAGTTATTGACGACTAGTATTATTCAAAAAAATATAAACTAAATTAAAATATCGGCGCTTGGCGCCGATTAGTCACCTCTCCCGACGGCGAAGCCGCCACCCTCTCCTTCCAGAGAGGGAAGCGGGATGCTGCTTTTAGCCCATCAGGCGGCCGCCATGGGATACTTCATCGGGTTTCATATCGGCGAAGTGGATGCCTACCAGCATAGATTCAGCGTGGAAATGCTTGACGGCAAGGTTGGTAAGTTCTTGTGCCAATTCGACTTTTTTGCCGGAGGGATAGCCAATTGACTCCATTTCTATCAGAGCGCCGATTTTAGAGCTATCACCGCCTAAAATCATAGTCTTACCGCTTTCAATCCGGACGATAACGTAGCCCTCTGGTTTGTTTAAAATATTAGCAACCAAGTGGCTGGCTTCGCTCAATATGCTAGGTGTGACCGGTGTTGCGGCATTGGTTTCAATGGTTAAATAAGGCATTATGTCCTCCGTAGGTTAGGGTTAAAATTCAATATCAGGCTCAAGCCCGTGTTCTCTTAAGCTTTGCAGAAGCTCTGCCAGAAAACGTTTTTCTTCATAATGGATGGCTCCGTCAGCGGCGCTGATTTTAGCGGCTTCGTAGACCAAATGTTCAATATGCTCTTCATTGGTGTGTTCAAGTTTATCAAGGCTGTCATAGAAATCATCATTACCATAGGGCAAGGTTTCAACAAAGGCCTCAATATACTGGCGGCTGAAGTTTGCCGTAGCGGGTTGTGCATCTTTGATATAGTCAATAATTACCCGTTGTTTGACATCAGCTAGATTGGGGTTAAGTTTGGCAAAAAATTTGAGAATAATGGCTTCATTACGGATTTCATTAAGGTATTGGTAATGGCTGGCGGCTTTATCCTCATTCCAGTTGCGGTTTTGTTGCGCAGGTTCATCAGGTGTAGATAAGGCTCGGCTGGTGTCTTGCTCGGACTTATGTGCCTCAAAATCTTTGATAAACAGTTGCATGTCTTTATAATAATGTCTGGTCTCGGTGTCGTAGATGTCATGAAAATAGCTGATGTCAAGTACTCGCGTTTGTCGGGTGGCATAAAACAAGACATCAAAGTAATAATTGGCGCCTTTTTTCCAGACATTGCGGATGGCTATGTCCTCCTCACGCAGAGTATTCTTAAAGAGGAGATTGGCTTTAAGTCGGCTAAAAGTTGAGCTCTGCGCATCTGTCATCTTAAATCACCATTTCAACCAGTTTAGAAACGTATTTATGGATAGTATTAATACGCGCATCATAGCTGTCCAGAGTTTTTTCAATAAACAGGCGTTGATCCGGGCGGACCTTGATTAAGCCGCCTTGGCGGGCGATAAAGTCAAGCAGTTTATCTGGCTTTTTGAAAGTATTATTATGGAAGGCGATGACTATCCCCTTGCTTCCGGCATCAATCTTGGCAATGTTGGCCAGATAGCACAGCTGTTTGATTTCTACGGTCTTGAGCAGATTGTCGACTTCAGGCGGTATTTTACCAAAGCGGTCGGTTAGTTCCTCGCGCATATCAAGGATACCTTCTTTGTCTTGGATATCGCCTATGCGCTTATAAAGCCCTAAACGGACGCCCAAATCGCGGACATAAGTCTCAGGTATCATAATCGGAATACCGGTGGTGATTTGCGGCGACCACTCACGCACGGTGGTTTGGGCGGCGGCTTGTTCTTCACCGGATTTCAAACGGGCGATTTCTTCTTCAAGCATATGTTGGTAGAGGGCAATACCGACCTCTTTGATATGGCCGGACTGTTCTTCACCCAAAATATTACCTGAGCCGCGGATATCCATATCATGGCTGGCCAATGAAAAGCCGGCACCAAGAGTATCAAGTGCTTGCAAAATGCTCAAACGGCGTTCGGCAACGGGTTTGAGGTTCTTTTGTTTGGGGACCGTAAAGTAGCAATAGCCACGGACTTTGGAACGTCCGACGCGCCCGCGAAGTTGGTATAATTGCGCCAGACCAAACATATCAGCCCGATGGACAATCATAGTGTTTACGCTTGGCATATCAATACCGGATTCAATAATCGTGGTGGAAAGCAGTAAGTCTGCTTTGCCGTCGGAAAACTCGTTCATGACCTCTTCAAGTTTAGAAACCGGCATTTGTCCGTGAGCAACCAAAATTTTGATATCAGGAACGAGTTCGCGCAGTTCCTTTTCTACCCCAAAGATATCAGAAACTCGGGGGCAGACAAAGAAAGTTTGACCTCCACGGAATTTTTCACGGTAGATGGCCTCTTTTATCATCACTTTATCAAAAGGCATAACAAACGTACGTGCGGCCAAGCGGTCAACCGGCGGAGTGGCAATAATGCTCAACTGCTTAACTCCGGTCAGTGATAATTGCAGAGTACGGGGTATCGGAGTTGCGGTCAAGGTCAAGACGTGAACATCTGATTTGAGAGATTTTAGTTTTTCCTTGTGGGCAACGCCGAAGTGTTGCTCTTCATCAATAATCAGCATACCAAGGTTGGCAAACTTAATATCTTTAGCCAGTAAAGCGTGAGTACCGATGACGATATCGACACTGCCGTCCTCAAGTCCGGCTTTGGTTTGCTTGGCCTCTTTAGGGGTAACAAGACGCGATAACATACGGACATTTAAGGGAAAACCGCTCATCCGCTGTTTGAAGTTAAGATAATGTTGGCGAGCCAGCAAGGTGGTGGGCACAATCAATGCGACTTGGGCGCCATCTGCGGCCACGCTGAAAGCGGCTCGCAAGGCAACCTCAGTTTTGCCGAAGCCGACATCGCCGCAGATTAGTCTATCCATCGGAATACCGGCATTCAAATCAGCTAAGACATCATTAATGGCGTTGATTTGGTCATCGGTTTCATTATAAGGGAATTTGGCGCAGAACTCGTCATACAGCCCTTCCGGAGGGATAAAGTGGGTAGCTTTTTTAAGATGTCGTTCAGCGGCGATTTTGATGAGTTTTTCCGCAATGTCTTTAATCTTTTCTTTGGCTTTGGCTTTTTTGGCTTGCCAAGCGGCTCCGCCCAAGGTATCAAGTTGGGTGGTGTCGTCCTCAATGCCATAGCGAGACAAAACTTCAATATTTTCAACCGGAACAAAGAGTTTGGCGTCATTAGCATATAAAATTTTTAAGCAATCATGCGGGGCGCCACCGGCAGTAATATTCTCGAGCCCCAAAAACTTACCCACACCGTGTTCAATATGAACTACCAACTCGCCGACATTTAGGGAACCAACATCGGCAATAAAGTCTTTGGAGGAGGCTTTTTTAGCGGTGCGGCGGGTGTGGCGCTCGCCCAAAATATCTTGCTCGGAAATAACGCACCAGCCGTCATTATGGATATCAGATACACAGCGGAAGCCTTGGTTGAGGTTGACAACTGCCATGGCGACTTGTTTGGAGGAGGCTTTTTTGATGGCATCAGCCCAATCGGAGGCAAAGGCTAGTTCTTCAATCTTATGTTCGGTCATCAGTGAGAACAAGCGTTCGCGCGAGCCCTCGGTAGAGCAGCAGATGATGCGGCGGAGTTTGCGGTTTTCGCTCAGATAATCTTTGAGTTCGGTATAGACCTCGGAGGCGCTGATTTGGCGGGCATGTGAGAAATCGCGTCCGGGGAGGACACCGATATTAAGCACATCATCGCTGCTTGGAATACTCATTGGGGTTAAAGACACGGCCTTTTTTTGCTCTAACAGGTGATGGAGCTCATCGTCATTAAGGTAGAGTTGTTCCGGCGGAACGGGGCGGTAAGTATCAACCTCGTTAGATGACTTTACCTGTAAGGCCTCCAGACGAGCGTGGTAATAATCAGCAATACTATCGCATTTGGCGCGGGCGGCTTCATCAATGCTTTTGCCGGTGATGACCTTGGCCATGGGCAAATAGTCAAACAAGGTCAGCAATGGCTCTTCATAGAAGAAAGGCAGCCAGTTTTCCATACCCATATATTTTTGCCCGTTGCTGATGGCTTCGTAGAGTTCGTCTTTTTGACCGTCGGCGCCAAAAGCCTCGCGGTATTTGGTGCGGAAGTTTTTGATGGTATTGTTATCAACCACGACCTCGTTCATGACCTGAAAGCAATAGCTTTTCAGCTCGCCGGTGGTGCGCTGACTCATGACATCAAAAGTACGAATCTTTTCAACTTCATCGTCAAACAAATCAATACGCAGAGGCTCTTTGGTTCCAACCGGAAAGATATCTAAAATATCACCCCGGACAGCGTATTCTCCGGGCTCGTATACTTGTTCAACTCGGTTGTAGCCGTTGATGACTGCGTAATGGATAAAGTCATTGAAATTAAGTTTGCCGCCGGTTTTAATCTCCCTCATGGCATTTAAGAAGATTTTACGCGGAGGGAGTTTTTGCAATACGGCGCCGATGCTGCTGATGATTACTCTGGGCTGCTTGGGTGATGGGTTTTCGGTTAATTCAGCCAGAACCGCAATCCGCTCGGCAATGATATTGACATTAGGAGAGACGCGGTCGTAGGGTACGGTATCCCATGCCGGAAACTTTAATATTTTCAACTCAGGCGCAATAAAGTGCAGAAATTCGGCCGTGCGTTCCAGCGTGATGCCGTCGCTCACGATATATAAAACATCTTGTTTAGTGCCTTGGCAGAAGTCTTTGAGCAAAAAAGCATCGTAGCCGTCGGCAACCGAGGATATTGTTATTTTTTCAAGTTTGCTTATATCTATTTGCATAGCGGTTGTTCTTAATTGTTTACATCTGTATATAAAATATATACAATACCGCTTAATGGCAACATTTTTCTTTAACTTTGTTTACGGAGAGGCCGGTTTATGCGTCCACAGGTTTTGTTTCCGCTGTTTACGGATATTGCATCACTCAAAGGGATTGGAGCAAAATACGAAAAGCTAATCAAAAAGCTTTGCGGTGATAAAGTCGTCGATATGCTGTGGCACCTGCCCTACTCCTTGATTGACAGGACTTATCAGCCCAAAATTGCTACGGCGCAGGAAGGCAAAGTCGCAACTATTAAAGTCCGCGTGATTGAGCATATTCCACCAAAAAGCAAAAAACAGCCCTATAAGGTGGTGGTGGAAGATGACAGCGATGAAATGATACTCAACTTTTTTAAGGTATATGCCGACTCCATTGCCAAAAATCTGCCCGTCGGAGAAGAACGAGTTATCAGCGGTAAAGTCGAAAGCTTTAACGGTATGAAGCAGATGACGCATCCTGATTATATTGTTTTGCCTGCAGAGGCGGAAAAAATCATCGGAATTGAGCCGGTGTATCCGCTCACGGCCGGAGTAACCAACAAAATGCTGTGCCGTTTGGTTAGGCAGGCTTTGCAAAGAGTGGCTGACTACCCTGAGTGGGAAGATGATAAGTTTGTGCATCAACGCGGGTTTATGCCTTTTCGCCAAGCTTTATTGCAGGCTCATTTTCCTAAAAAAATAGCCGATGTTGAGCCCAACTCTTTAGCCCGCATGCGCTTGGCTTATGATGAGTTATTAGCCAACCAACTGGCTTTGGCCATTGTGCGGCAAAAGGTCAAAAAACAGCCGGGGCGCGTATTAACATCAAGCGGTGAGCTGCAGCGCAAGGTGTTGTCGCATTTATCTTTTGACCTAACTAATGCACAAAAACGCGTGTTGGCGGAGATTGAGGCCGACCAGAAAGCTCCGTTCAGAATGCTGCGCTTGCTGCAAGGAGATGTGGGGTCCGGTAAGACAATCGTGGCCTTGCTCTCAATGCTGAATGCCGTGGAATGTGGGGCGCAAGCTGCAATTATGGCGCCAACTGAAATCTTGGCTAAGCAACACCTTGAAACCATGCAACCCTTATGCGCGCAGTTAGGTGTGCGAGCAGAGTTGCTGACCGGACGCGTAAAAGGCAAAGCGCGCAAGCAGATTTTGGAAGATTTGGCGCTCGGTAAAATTAACATTATTATCGGCACGCATGCTTTGTTTGTGGACGATGTGGCGTTTAAGGATTTGGCTTATATTGTGGTTGATGAACAGCATCGCTTCGGCGTACAGCAGCGATTGGCGCTCTCGGCCAAAGGTAATGATGCCGATATTTTGGTGATGACGGCAACCCCTATTCCCAGAACTTTGGTCTTAACCGCGTATGGGGATATGGAGTATTCGAAAATTGATGAAGTACCGGCCGGACGCAAACCGGTTGATACGCGTGCCGTACCCCTATCCAAGTTGCCGGATGTGGTGGCCGGCCTTAAGCGCAAGTTAGACGTCGGATGCCGAGCTTATTGGGTTTGTCCGCTGGTGGAAGAATCTGAAAAAACTGACCTTGCCGCCGCCGAAGAGCGCTTTGCCACCTTGCAACGAGTATTCGGCAACAAAGTCGGAATGGTGCACGGCAAGATGAAAGAAGCCGAAAAAGATGCGGTGATGGAAGACTTTAAGTCTGGCAAAATAACCTTGTTAGTGGCGACAACCGTAATCGAGGTCGGGGTAAATGTGCCGGAAGCCACGCTGATGATTATTGAGCATGCCGAGCGCTTTGGTTTGGCGCAATTACACCAACTGCGCGGGCGGATTAAGCGCGGTTTTCAGGCCTCAACTTGTATTTTGATGTATGGGTATCCGCTATCTGAGACGTCTCGTTCTCGTTTAGACATTATGCGCAAGACCGAAGACGGCTTTTTAATCGCCGAAAAAGACCTTGAGCTGCGTGGCGGCGGAGAAATCTTGGGCACGCGGCAATCCGGTTTCAGCGAGTTTAAGGTGGCCGATATGTCAGTCCACAAAGATTTGCTTTATACCGCTAACAAAGACGCCAAGCTGATTTTGGAGCTTGACCCGGCACTGGCGTCTCCACGTGGGCAGGCCTTGCGCATTTTGCTCTATCTATTTGGTCAAGATGACGCTGTTCGCACCTATCGCTCCTAACCAAGCTGTGCCAGCTTGACCCCCTAACCTATATGTGGCTTGCGCTGTGCCACAAAAGTCGCGATGCTCGCCACGGTGCCCGTGGAGCCCTAGGTTAGCGGGGCTTGTTCTTGGTTTGGTAAAAAAATAAAAAACCTCGGAGCTCAAAATTATCAGCTCCGAGGCTCGAAACTAAGCTTTCATACAAAAGCTTATTGCTTGAAAATTCCCAAATTCTTTACTCTATCCTTAACATCTCCTACCATGTTGTTGAGGTTTTCTTCGGCAACGCTCTTCAAGTTGTTCAGATTGTTAGAAACCACACTCTCTGATGCTACTTGCAATATCTTGTTCATAATCTTGGCGATAACCGTCGGGATATCTGTTCCCTTATCTTTAGCTCCACCGATGTTGGTCATGGTTATTGTCGGCAGGGTTACACTCATATTTTGCTCGCCTAAAGTAGCCGACAAAGAGGCATCCTTAACGCTCAAGCGTTTAATCAAGACATTTTTGCCGCCCTCTTCTTCCTTGCTATCCTTTGCGGCTTCATTCTTGCTGTCGGCGCTTTGGTTGCGCGAAGTATAGTTGCTGATATTATTCTCAATCTCTTTAATATTATTTTGGGTCAGCGAAAGCATTTCATAGAAAATTGCAGGTTTGTCAACCTCGATATCCTCAATAACAATGGTGTCGCTCGTCAAACTCTTCAAATCAACCTTAACTTTAACGTTGTTTAGCTCAAAAAGATATGGCTGGGTATAGTTGGCTGGATTGGCTATTGTCAATTTGCCCACCGTGGCAGTGCCTTCCGTTAATGATAAGTCAAAACCACTCAGGTTGACCTCTGTTCCTACTACTTCACTACCGTATTTGTTCACCAGTTTTGATACTATGCTGCTGACTGACGGCGTAAAGTAATATATGCCGGCGGCGATAACCACCAGACCCAGCAGAATCTTTGTCTTTTTCATGATTATTCTCCTTTGAACTGTTGATAACGATTGTTAATATAGTCATATAATGTTGCTTCTACTTGCTTCTGCAAGCCTTTGTCTGAGGTATATTTATTAAATATCTCAAGTAAGTTCTTAAAGCAACCGGTTTTAGTACAAAAATCAAACGATGCCTTATAGTTAAGGTCAAATGTCCAGGATAGGTAACTCAACATCCAATCTTCTCCGGTGCGAATATCGGCATTGTTAGTGACCTTTTGTGCCAGAAAATCTCTTAATATTGCATCACTAACTCCGCCAAACCGGCACCTTGCCAAAAACAAATCGTTAAATACTTTATCCGATTTGGCCTCTGATGTCTTCATCAGGTAATAATTGGCTATTTTATCCGCATCTCTTACCAAAAAGCTGATGTGCTTTACGTCTTCTTGGGTTTGTTTGTCTTTCAAGGACTTAAAATCATCTCCTTCATACAATTTTTCTATCATGCAGCTGTGGTATTTGATGGGAAGCAGTATCTCGGCTTTATCATACTCCGGAATAGCTTTGAGAATCTCATAGCTGTACATAGCATGGTTATGTTTCTGTGGTGACGGCTCTTCCTTGCACTTGCATTCAATCTCCTTAAACCGCCCTATATCATGAAACAGGTAGGCAAGCTTTGCACTCCATAAAAAATCCGGTCTGTCTGTTTGGAAAACTTTTTCATGCCGCATTATGTAGTTGCCGGCTCCGATAACCTGAAATGAATGCTGCAATTTCTCATCCGCAAACAGGCGGTAAAAATCGCTACCGGCTACATTATCATAGCACTTTTTATAATATTTTCTGAGCAGTTCTTCAGCCTGCTTTGTATCAATATTTTGCATTCTATTCCTCTTTAATATCTCTTTGTTAGCCTAGGTTATCTCGGTTAATATTTATTTAATATTTTTCTTTACTCATTATTAATTTATGTTTTATACTCTCGTTGAGTTTGTTTATGGAGGATTTATTATGGATCATACTCAAAACCTATTGAAAGCTATTAATTTGAGCAAAGTTTCTATTGATGCCGGAAGCTCCCCTTTCGGTGCTATAATCGTTGATAAAGACGGAAAGATTATCGGACAAGGGCACAACCGCGTAGTGCTTGACAATGATCCTACCGCTCACGGCGAAGTTATGGCTATTCGTGATGCTTGCAAAAATATCAATAGCTTTGATTTGTCCGGATGTATCCTTTATACATCTTGTGAGCCTTGTCCGATGTGTCTTAATGCTGCAAAATGGGCTAACATCTCTGAAATCTATTATGCCGCTGATCGCTATGATGCCGAAAATATCGGCTTTCGTGACCGCGTCTTCTATGATGATGACCCTGTCGAACTACATCATATAGACCTCAAAAGCGCCGTCGATGTTATGCAAGAATGGAAAAATAAACCCTCTAAAATCGAATATTAAAAAAATTGCAAAAAATATAAAATTTATGTTGCAAAATTATTTTTTGCAGAGTATAGTGCTCTCGTTGTTGAGATATTCTCATTGATGGGTGCGTAGCTCAGTTGGTAGAGCAACTGACTCTTAATCAGTGGGTCTGGGGTTCGAACCCCCACGCGCCTAC
>CALXRR010000021.1 GCA_944390905.1 uncultured Alphaproteobacteria bacterium | reverse complement strand
AAACCCGTCAGCAGTTGGCAATTAACTCACTCAGCTTGGCTTCTCAGGCCGCTCAGTCAGTATTGTCACTGTTCTAACGACAACATACAGACAACCAAAGGACGGCGCCGATTTTTCGGCGCTGTTCTTTTTTTTGTGATTAAGATAAGGCAAAACCACGACAAATAACTTGCAAAAAAAAAGTTCCAAGTATAGATTAACAAAAGACAGGCAGCCGGATAGCTGCGCCTAGGAAAGTAAGATCCATAGGTGAGGAAAGTCCGGGCTTCAAGGGAACAAGGCACCAGATAACGTCTGGCTGGAGCAATCCAAGTGACAGTGCCACAGAAAACATACCGCCTGATAACATCTGTCATCAGGTAAGGTTGAAAAGGCGGGGTAAGAGCCCACCGCGGATGGAGCAATTCGTTCGGCAAGGTAAACCATGCCCGAAGCAAGACCAAGTTAGGAGAGCTTTGCAAAAAGTTATACGGAGGGTTCCCACTCTACTCCAGAGGTAGGTCGCGCCGAGCTGTTTAGCGATAAACAGCCAAGATGAATAGCTATCGCCTGCTTTTGGCAGGTACAAAACCCGGCTTATAGGCTGCCTGATTTTTATTAAGGAGAAAGACGATTTGAAACAGCAAACCTTAAAATATCCCACCCGTCTGACCGGCATCGGCCTGCATAGCGGCTGTACCGTAACGCTGAATATTCTTCCTGCGGCTGCTTCAAGCGGTATAGTTTTTCGCCGTGTTGATTTGCCCGATAAGCCATTAATACCAGCCCTCTATGACAAGGTTTATGACACCCGTAATTGCACGGCAATTAGCAATAATCAGGGGGCAGTTGTTTCCACAATCGAGCATTTAATGGGCGCTTTTTATGTCGCCGGCATAGATAATGCGATAGTCGAGATTGACAATCAGGAAGTCCCGATAATGGACGGCTCCGGCAAAATCTTTTATGACGCCTTGACCCACGCCGAACTTGAAGCTCAAGACGTAGAAAGACGTATTTTAAGGGTTGCAAAACCTGTTGACTTTACTGATGATAAAGGCAACCATATCAGCTTACAGCCTACGGATACTGAAGGCTTGAGCGTCCATTTTGACATAGACTTTCCTTCAGAGGTTGTCGGCCATCAGATTTTTGATGATACCATATCCGCGCCTCTTTTTGAGCACGAAATCGCCCCAAGCCGCACTTTCTGCGAAAAATATCAGGTTGACTATTTGCGCTCACTAGGACTAATCAAGGGCGGCAGTCTCGACAACGCCGTAGTTCTAGACGGCAATACAATACTTAATCCCGAAGGTTTTAGAGTCGAAAACGAATGCGTCAAACATAAGGTTCTGGACGCTATCGGCGATTTATATACTTCGGGGTATAGGATACAAGGCCGCTTAGAAGCCGCCAAAACCGGACACTACCATAATAATATGCTTTTACATAAGTTATTTGCAGATTCCACACAATATGAACTTTTATAAGGGATAACCGATGAAACATACCGCATTTTATTTAGGACTGTTTTTGAGCTTAGGGCTTTTAGCCGGCTGTGCCTCCGACAAAGACCAAGAACCGGCCACCGCCGAAGAGCTTTATAATCAAGCCTACGAAAAACTGGAGCAAACATCATATAAGAAGGCCGCAGAAGACTTTGAAAAAGTCGAGATGGAGCACCCTTATTCCAAATGGGCGGTAAAAGCCAAATTAATGGCGGCTTATTCCTTTTATAAAGCCAAGGATTATGACAGTGCAATCATAGCCTTAGACCGTTTTATCAAGTTTCACCCCGGCAATCAGGACATAGCCTATGCCTATTACCTAAAAGCATTATGCTATTATGACCAAATCAAACCTGTTTCCAAAGACCAAGGCAACACGCAAAAAGCCCTTGAGTGCTTGCAGCAGGTAGTCATGCGCTTCCCTGACAGTGAATACGCCAAAGACGCCAAGCTTAAGATTGTCTTGGCACAAGACCACCTCGCCGGACATGAAATGGAGGTCGGCCGCTACTATCTGTCCCAAGACAACTATCTTTCTGCGCTCAACCGTTTTTCAACCGTAGTCAATTATTACCAAACCACTTCACAGATAGAAGAGGCACTTTACCGTCAGGTTGAAATTTATACCATTATAGGCCTTCCTGATGAGGCCAAAACCGCAGCTCGCGTATTGGAGTATAACTACCCCCAGAGCCCTTGGACAGCCAAGGCGGCTAAGTTAATAGCTAAATCATAAGGGCAAGAATAACCATGTTAACCTCGCTGTCAATTCGCAATGTAGTGCTGATAGATAGACTGGACTTAGATTTTCAGTCAGGGCTCAGCGTTTTGACCGGCGAGACCGGCGCCGGCAAGTCGATATTGCTGGATTCTCTGGGGCTGATTTTAGGCAACCGCGGCGACATCGGATTGATACGACAGGGCGAGGAAAAATTAAGCGTCAACGGTAGCTTTGATATCAGCCCGCGTGAAGCCCCTGCACTCCAAGCCGTCTTTTCGACCTATGATTTGGACTATCCCGAAGGCGAGCTTGTTATCAGCCGCACGCTAAACCGCGATGGCAAAGGCAAAATCTTTGTCAATGACCAGAGCGTCAGCGCCAAGGTTTTGAAAGAAATCGGCCGCTGCTTGGTAGAGGTTCACGGCCAGTTTGATAATCAAGGCTTGCTCAATCCTTCAGTGCACCGCGGGGTGCTCGATTCGTTTGGCGGCTACTCCAAAGAGCTCCAAAAGGTCAAAGAAAGTTGGCATACATACCAAACCGCCGCACAGGCTTTGATGGATGCCGAGCAACGCCTGCACCAAGCCCAAAGTGAAGAGGAAGACCTCCGCCACTGGGTTGCAGAACTTGAGCACATCTCCCCCGCACCGGATGAAGAAGAAAAGCTCACCCAAAAGCGTAGCGAGCTGATGAATGCTGAAAAAATTATTGAGAGCCTGAACTATGCTTATGAAGCCTTAAACGGGCGCACTGATATACTTGATTCCATCAGACAGGCGCAGTCGGCACTGGACAGAGCCAACCGCTTGGTTAATGGCAGCTTTGATACGATTTATGAGCTTTTGGAGCAAACCCGCATTAATGCTGAAGAAGCAATTAATGAAATTTCCGACGCCAGCCGCAACATAAGCTTAAACCAAAACGAGCTTGAAAGTATTGAAGAACGCCTTTTCTCGCTTCGCTCTCTGGCTCGCAAACACCAAACCGACATCGCCCGCTTGCCTGAAGTTTTGGCCGAATTTAAGTCCCGTCTGCAAAGCATAGAGCTCGGCGAAGACGGCGTATCAGCACTGCGCCAAGCTTTATCCAAAGCCAAGTCCGCCTATGAGGAAGCTGCCGACAATTTGAGCCGCAAACGCCTTGAAGCGGCACAATGCTTGGATGCCAAAATCATAGCCGAGCTTCCGCCGCTCAAAATGGATAAAGCCCGTTTCCAAACCATGGTAGAACGCTTGCCCGAAAGCAGCTGGAATGAATACGGTTTTGACAGTGTTTGCTTCACGGTTTCAACCAACCCCAACTCACCGCAAGGGCCGTTGAATAAAATCGCATCTGGCGGCGAGCTTTCGCGCTTTATGCTTGCACTAAAAGTAAATCTGGCACAAAGCGGCAGTGTCTCCACCATGATATTTGATGAGGTCGACGCCGGCATCGGCGGAGCCACGGCCAAAGCTGTAGGCGAGCGCTTGTCAAGACTTTCACATGATGTTCAGGTTTTGGTGGTTACCCATTCGCCGCAAGTTGCCGCCAGCGGCAAGCACCACTTTAAGGTCGAAAAAATTACCACCGACAATCAAAGCCTGACTACAGTCAAAGAACTTAGTGAGGCCGAGCGTCAGGAAGAAATCGCCCGTATGCTCGCCGGCGAAAAAATCTCGGATGAAGCTCGCGCCGCGGCTAAAGTCTTGCTCAGCGCCTGATTAAGCGTTCAAAATCTCGTCCTGATCACAAAACGGGTGCGTCTCGCCTTTAATAATCTGTCCGGTTTCATGCCCTTTTCCGGCCACAATCAAAATATCTCCGGCTTCAAGCTCGGCCACAGCCTGCTTAATGGCTTTGCGCCTATCAGCAATATTGATGCCGCGAGGGCAGGCAGCCATAATCTCACTGCGGATTTGCTCCGGCTCCTCTGAACGCGGGTTGTCATCGGTAACATAAATTTTATCAGCCAGTTTATCGGCAATTTGCCCCATAATCGGACGTTTTCCTTTGTCACGGTCACCGCCGCATCCAAACAACACATTAAGGTGATTATCGCAATGAGGGCGCATAGCTTTCAATACATTTTCCAAGGCATCAGGAGTATGAGCATAATCCACATATACGGCGGCTTGGTTGTCAAACTTTCTCACCAACTCAAGGCGCCCTTTGGCTCCGTGAATTTTTGAGATATATTTGAGCACCTCCGACGGCTGCTTAGTTATTTCCGCAAGGATTCCCAAAGCACATAACACGTTCATCGCCTGAAATTCACCGGCTAACGGAATATCAAATTCCACCCGTTTGCCAAAATACTCAGCATCAATCTTTTGCCCATGGGTCGAGGGCGTGGCTTTAATCAACTTAATTTCTGTTCCGTTATGCCCATAGGATACCACTTTTTTGCCGGTCTCCACACAAGCCTCTTTAAGGTGGTCAAAAACATCACTGTCGGCATTGAGCACGGCACTGCCGCCCACCTCTAAAATATCCGTAAACAGAATAGTCTTGGCGGCCAAATAATTTTCCATGGTTTTATGATAATCCAAATGGTCACGAGTAAGGTTGGTAAAAGCCGCTACTTTCACCTTTACCCCGCCGATTCGATATTGGCACAATCCATGGCTTGATGCCTCCATCGCCAAATATTCATAACCGTCGTCACACAGCTTTTGCAGAGTCTGCTGAATAGTTACGGGGTCAGGCGTAGTCATTGCATATTGAGGCTCTTCATTATTTTTAATCAAACCGAGCGTGCCCAGGCTGGCAGCCTTTTTGCCCATCATATTCAGTACCTGTCTGGTAAAATCGGCAATTGATGTTTTGCCGTTGGTTCCGGTAACAGCCGCAATATGAGCCGGCTGGCGCTGATAAAAGTTCGCCGCAATTTTGGCGAATAACCAATGCGGATTTTTAACTTTCAGACAGCATACTTCAGGGTAATCCGGAGCATCAGTATCAGCCACGATGACTAAGGCTCCTTTTTCAATGGCTTGCGGAATAAATTTTTGCCCGTCAAAAGTCACCCCTTTGAGCGCCGCAAACAAAAAACCTTTTCCCACTTTTCTTGAGTCGGATGTAATCCCCTCAATATCCAAGTCCGGTACATTGTCAGGATTAACTTCCGTCCCTTCAAGCAACTTATGTAGTCTCATCAAACAATCTCCTCTGTTATTGGCAACAACTAACATAAAAAGACTAACAAACGGTTTAAAGTTGCATTTTAGATTATAATGATTAATATCAGGAACAACAGATATTAAAAAAAGGAGATAACACATGTCAAATCCGGAGCTATATGACGACGCAGATAAAAAACTCATGCAAATCAGCTACGCCTCGCGTTGCAAGTCTCGCCTTCAAGAGCTTATAAACTTTGCCAAAAACTCAGGGATGAAACGCTTGGGCATAGCCAGTTGCAAAAGCATGATGAGCTATGCTCCGCTACTCAAAAAATCACTGGAAAAAGCCGGTTTTGAAGTCTATCTGACCGACTGCAAAGAAAGCGGTCTGCAAAATTGCGAAGTCTTGGATGGTGACATCAAAGGCCCCTCGTGCGACCCTGCCGCCCAAGCCGAATACCTTAATAACTGCGGTACGGAGCTCAATATAGATTTCGGGCTTTGTCTGGGGCATGGTCTTATTTTTGCCCAAAAGTCCAAAGCTCCGGTTACTCCTTTTGTTGTCAAAGATTTTGCCACCAACCACCAAACCTTAAACGGGCTCGATGATTGATATTAATGACATTACCGTTCGTATCGGGACCAAGGTTCTGCTTGAGCATACCGGCGCCCATATTCCTGATGGCGCCAAAGTTGGCTTAGTCGGCACCAACGGCTGTGGCAAAACTAGCCTGTTTAGAGTTTTGCAAGGTGAGCTTGAAACCGAGAGTGGTTCGGTCATTATTCCCGAACACACCAAAGTCGCCAGCGTTGCCCAAGAAATCACTGATTTGGAACAGCCGATACTTGATTTTGTTTTGGCTCAAGATAAAGACTTGAGCTCTTTGCAACAGCGTTTGCAAACCGCCTCATCGGCAGAAATTGCTGATTTGCATGAACGCCTCAAGTCTCTCGGCGCAGATTCGGCACCGGCTCGAGCGGCATCGATTCTCTACGGCCTAGGGTTTAGTAATTCAGATTTAAGCCGCAAGATTAAAGAATTTTCCGGCGGCTGGCAAAAAAGACTCTCGCTTGCGGCGGCTCTTTTTCAGCCTTCGGATATTCTGCTTCTTGATGAGCCGACCAATCACCTTGATTTAGAAACCTCACTTTGGCTTGAAAACCACCTCCGTAAATATCGCGGCACTTTGCTGTTGATTAGCCATGACCGTAGTATTTTGAACAGCCTCTGCACCCATATAATCCATTTCGACCATGGGCGCTTGGTTAGTTATTCTGGCAATTATGACACCTTCAGCCGTACCCGCGCCGAGCAAAAAGAGCATCTTGAAAAACAACAAAAGAAACAAGAACAACAACGCCGTCGCTTAGAGTCATTTGTTGAGCGCTTCCGCTATAAAGCTACCAAAGCCCGCCAAGCTCAAAGTCGCATCAAAATGCTGGCCAAACTTCCGCCGATAACTTTAATGTCAGATGATAGTGCTTCACATTTTGATTTTCCGGAGGTTGATGAGCTCGCCCCGCCATACCTGAGTGTAGAAAATGCCTCGGTCGGTTACGGTGGAGCACCGGTATTAAGCAGGCTTAATTTCAGCATAGTCAATAATGACCGCATCGCCTTGCTCGGAGCCAACGGTAACGGCAAATCCACGCTTGCCAAGCTGATTTCCGGTCGCCTCCAAGCCACAGAGGGCACCATTCACCGCTCCTCCAAGCTCAGAATAGGCTACTTTGCGCAACACCAAACCGAGGAACTTCCGGCAGATAAAACCGCCCTTGAATATTTAAGCCAGCTCATGCCCTCAAGCACCGAGACAACAGTCCGTAGCCATTTAGCCTCATTTGGCTTAGAACAAGAAAAAGCACTCACTAAAATATCCAACCTTTCCGGAGGCGAAAAGTCCCGCCTGTTATTTGCCGCCATCAGCCGCGATAGCCCACAATTGCTAATACTTGATGAGCCGACCAATCACCTTGATATCCAAGCTCGCAGCGCGTTGATTGAAGCCCTTAATAACTATCAAGGCTCAGTTATCTTAATCAGCCATGACTTTAATCTTTTAGAAATGGTAGCCGATGACTTGTGGCTGGTGTCTCAAGGCCGCTGCCGCCCCTTTGATGGAGATTTAGAAGACTATAAGCAGTTCTTGTTGCATTCATCAGACCAGACCGACAAACAAGAACAACGCCGTCAGCAAGAAGCTCTCCGCCAAGAACAAGAAGCTAAAGCCGCCGGCAAACAAACCCGCGAGGCAGAGCGTTCTCGTCAGCAGCGCTTAAAGCAGCTTGAAAGCAGCATTCAGCAAAAACAACATCGTATCCAAGAGCTTGAAAATCTTTTCCAGACGCCTCTCTCAGTTGAAGACAGCATATCATACCAAAAAGAGCTCAAACAACTTCAATCAGATGTCGAAGCCGCCGAAAACTTATGGCTTGAACTCTCTTGTTAAAAACAACATATCTATCTGTTTTTTACTTCCGCTTCCTCATTATTGGAAGCAGGGATATCTATACCCCATTCTTCAGACAGCTTTTCCAAGCGCTGGTTTATTTTTTCAATACGGTGTTTGTAATTAGACCGAGCAAAATAGATATATAAAGCAGGCAGTTCATTATACAATACCAGCCCCAAAGCGGCAGCCCCCAACATCAGGATAAGCATAGTTACGTCACCAACAATGTCAAACCTTCCGTTATGCGCGGCATAATCCCCCATCACTCTGAACAAATAAAAGAATACCCCCGCCAGATTAAAACACCCGATAATAATTTGCTTATCATAGTTTCTGCGGTCTGTATACATAACGGTAATAGTCGGCAGTAAACCAATCATCAAAATCAAGACAATAGGGAATGTAGTAATCATCAAAATAATCAAAAAGAAGGCAAGCGCTCCTTTTTGCAACCAGTTTAGGCGTTTAAAAGAGTCCGTCAAATGTATTTCATTAGCTTTGTTTTTCTGTTTCATTGCAGTACCCAAGAAATAAGGTTAAAAGCAAAAGAGGCGGTCATAATCATCATTGCCAAGACAGATGCAAACCGCAAAGCAGCCTCTTTTGCTTCTTCATCCATTTTATCAGTATGGTTAATAATTTTGTTTTTTTCATTAATCAGTAAGTTAGCTTCATTCAAGACATTAGCATAATCGATACGGTCTTTTTCGAGAGCATGCTCATTTTCCAACAGCTCCACTATTTCATAGAGCTTACCTGTTTTAGCAATCTTGACTAACTCTTTTTCCAAATATTTTTGATATTTTTTATTATGATAAACTTTGATAATCACTTTCAAAAAGTTTACCAGCCAAATAGTAAGGTTGTTAAGCTTAGCCGGCCCGTATTTATTTTGCAAATTAGTATACAAATGCATTACGGCAGCCGCTTTTAGCTCATCGCGAGAAGAGTTTAGGTCAGCCAAAATATTATCAATTTTCTTTCCCATTCTGCATCTGAGAAAAGCAATCAAATGCCTATCATAAGGAGACTTGCTGATATCCTGCTCATTAAAAGAGCTGTCCAACGCCCGCAACACATTCTGCGGGGCATAAACCAACTCTTTTCCAAACAAGGGACTGATACAAGGAATATCACTGTCCACATCATAAATAATGCGCTCAATTCCATAACCGATTTCGCGTCGTAAAATATATAACTTAAAGTCGGTTATGTTTGCCGAAGAACGCAAATCTTCTTGCTCTTGATACCATAGCCTGATTAAGTCAGAACCAAAAATATCCACATAAACATCCACCGACTGCAAGTGTTTCATTTGTAAAAAAACAGCCTTAGCAATACCATCCGGAAAGAAGGTAATACCTTTATATCTGATAGGCATATTAGGACACAATAGGATACAAGCGCGTGCTACGGTCAGGTCTTTGTTTCCGCCGCTGGAGAGTTCCTGTTTTGCCAGAGCATCGATTCTGGAAGCAAGCTTTTCATCTTCCATGCTGCTTTTAATCCATTCCGACAACTTTCCTTGAACAATAAGCTCATAAGCAGCATCAATATTAAGATGAGCAGTATATACGATTTCAGTTGCAGTATATACCTTTTGCCTGTCGATATTCAGAGCTCGTTTAGCCTTTTCAGGAGCCAAATTAATAGTATGATTAATAGGCTTTCCTTCCAAAGAATTAAATACGGAGCTATACGACCATCTTGCATCAGCAAAGTCATTAATCAGCCCTTTAAATAGCGAAGAATAGGTAGTCGGCACTTTTTCTAAAGAACACACAAAAGTAAACGAGCCTTTAGATAGCTTTTGCTGCAACACCTGCGGTAGCAACAAATCTCGCCCAATATCTTTTCCGCAAGCCAAACACAATAAAACCATACCGATAGAATATATGTCATCTCGAAAAGTTCCGTTTCCGCGAGCTTGACGATCCGCCATCAAACTTTCAATAGGCTCAAACATAGGCGGTTGATAATAAGCCGGAAAAGACGCGGCACAGTCGCCGACCACAATTTCAGTACGTTCGGCATCTTTGTAATAAAGGTTGTCGGCGCGAATAGCGCGGTGAGTCATTTCCATGCCCTTAAAAGCATCATTCAACCCCATCAGACTAAGAGCTACTTTCCTGAATTTTTCATTATTAGAAGCCAAATCAATATTAGAAATACCTTTTTCAAAGACTTTTCCGCCCAAAGGCATTTCATAAATCAACGCCATATTTTTAGATTCTTCGGGCAAAAAGTTGATAACACCATACTCGACCATTTTCATCAAAGCCGGATTGTCAATAGACTTCAAATAAGGCAAAATAGTCATTCTGGGTGAAGTCTCATTACTGCACACCAAAGCAAACAGTCGTCTTGTTGAGTCGATTCTGTCAGAGACAGCATAAGCTTTAGCACCATTATTATCGAGCCAAGATATATGCTCTGCAAAATCAATTTCAAAACGTTCCTTCATCAGGTATTTACCGGCGATAACGGCATTTTCCTGATCTTGAACTTCAGTATATGTATCAACATCCTGTTCAGTATTTAAATTTTCAGCCATTCAAACAACTCATTATACTTTAAACTTCAAGTTATGATAAAACAATTTTATTAACAAAGCGCAAACATTTAAGCGATTGCAATTTAAAAAAAGCGAGTTATGATAAGAAAAGATGTAAAGAGGTATGATAAATGACACAGCAAGCAGACCTATCTTCACTAGAGTATTTGGAAGCACCGCTTCCGGTGCAAGGCTTTCCTCAGCCATCGGCAGACAAAAGCCTTTTGGCGGAGGCTGATAAGTATTATATAAATTTTGACGGACTTGAAGACCGTTTTCCGTCATCATCACCGGTTAATGATTCGGCAGTAACAAAGCCTACATCACTCGCAACCGATTCTCCCCGAGATATTGCCGCCGACACCACACTCAAAGCTTCATCACAGGGCTATGGTTTTGGCGATGTTTTTATCCCTCTGCCGGAGTTGATAGAAAAATTTTTCAGACGCTCGTCACATCCGGTTGTTGTTGTAAGTGATGATAAGATAGTTTATTGCAATACGTCATTTTTGAAGCTTGTTGATGCCAATTCAGAGGAAGATGTCTATAACACGGACTTTTTGCAATATGTCAGCAGTGAATACTGGAACGCCGTAGCCGAAGGCATAGGCGATGTATTGACTAATAACAAAAGCATCATTATTGGGATGAAACGTCCACACGGCAAAATTCGCAAAACCAGTTATGACGCGATTTATATACCTGATGACAAGACGTTCAGTTTTATTTTGATAGGTGAGTCACTCCGTCCCAAGAGCAGTGTCGTCAGTGGTTTGTATGATGAAGAAACCGGCCTGCCTAATTACTATCTTTTGGAAGACCGCCTTCAGGTAGTGATTAATAACCGTAGTACGGGAGGAGGTTTCAGCTTTAACAAAAGGCTTGTATCTTTGGTGTGTATCAACCTTGATAATTTTGATTCCTTTGCAAGGCTGGGTAATACTGAGATTATTTTCAAAAGAGCCATATCTCGAGTTTCCATGGTTTTGAACAAACAATATACTCTTGCACGAGGCCTGCAACCCCAACAGTTCTGGGTGCTGATGCCGGAGGTCGGAGATGACAGTGAGCTTGCTTCTGAATGTGAAAAAATCAAAGGTTTGTTTGAGGAGCCAATAACCGAAAACTTTACTGATTATCACCTGATAACAAGCGTTGGAGTCGGCATATTTCCGGAGCCTGCGACCTCAGCCAAAAAGCTGATAGAGCACGCTGACCTCGCCGTCAAGAAAGCGATTAAGGACGGCGGCAACCGCATAGTCTACTTTGGCTATTAGATACGCAATTGCATTTAGTATATTTTCTACCACAGGCTGTTCCAGCCTGTACCTCCGGTAATGCCGGAGCAAATTTCCACATTGTATATTGATTTTTAACCTTTGTTATGCTAAAATTCTATTCAGCGGGCAAAGTTTGTCCGTCAGGGCGTGCAAACCCTTTACTCAATAGTCGTTTTGGTATAACGACTTAAAATAATGATTACCGGTGCTTATATGCCTCTTGGGGCGGGTGCCGGTACCATAAGAGCCTTGGCTTGAAAATGCCGGGCCGTATATTGAGTTACGGTTTGCAACACCCGTCCGCCCTTTGTCATCAAAGAGTGGACGTTGTTTTTAACTACTAAGACAAAGGGTGTTGTGAAATGACTAATACTAAACTTTTTCTACTTATCGGGACATCTCTGTCCTTTATCCCCCAAACCATAAATGCTCAATGCGTCGCGACGCAAGATTGCGCCACTTTGGGCTATACCGAAACTTCTTGCTCCGGCGGCAGTGGCGTCAAATGCCCCTTTGGCAACAAATGGGCTTGCTTCAAATCCGATTCGGAAATAAAGAACCAACTTTGCACTGAACTTGGCTTTACTCTCACCTGCACCGGAGGACAAATCGGAGTCGGCAAAGCCTGCAATGGTAAATACTCCGAATGTACCTGTGCAACTGGCTACGTCTGGAACGATTCGTCTCAAAAATGTGAATACGATACTCAATCCAACTGCGTCATTGGTGCGTTGTATTATAGCGACGGCACTTGCTCGCAAGATAAATTAAGCTCTAAGACTCTGCTCGGTGTAGTTATTTATGAAAAATCAGCCAGCCAGAATGGTTGGATTATGACGGTTAAGCCGGTTAAGACAGGTGTTGCATGGGATACTGGTTCATCTTATTCAACCGGTATTAAGGATAAAGCAGTTAGTGCCAGCTGTACTAATACCCAAAAGCTGGTAGCTAAAGGCAGCCGCTTTGCGGCTGCTAATGCAGCAAATAATTATAAACCAACCGGCACTCCGAGTGGTAAAAAATGGTGTTTGCCATCTTATGACTTGCTTAACAACCTTAATAATTCCGTCAATTTTGCCAAAGTCAACGCCGGCATCACCACTGCCGGAGGTACAATCCTAGGAAATGTTTACAACGGATATGAGTACGTTTGGTCGTCGTCTGAGTACTCTATCAGCGACGCGTGGGGCTTCCGCGCCGATACGAGTGGTTCGTTCATTATGGGCGGCAGCCTTAAGGACTACAACTACGGCCGCACCTCCGTTCGCCCGGTCATGGCATTTTAGATTCTCAACAGGGGCACGGTGCGAACGCAGTTCGTTTCTCTGCCCCGTAGTTGTGAGTGTCATTGCGAGGAGGACTTTAAGTCCGACGCGGCAATCCATTATCCTTTTCTATGGATCGCCACGCAGGTTATCACCTGCTCGCGATGACAACCCTCCCTACTCAACATCGGCACCATGTGAGCATCGCGAATAATTAAAAAGCGGAACAAGTAACAGCTAACTTAGGGGGTCAAGCTGGCACAGCTTGAGCAACGCGCCTCCTTTGCCCCAATCTCTCTACCGGTGACTGATGGGGTCAAGCTGCCCCAGCTTGAAAAAAAGACTTGTTAAAATAAAAATTTGCGCTATTCTCAAACCAATTTTAG
This sequence comes from uncultured Alphaproteobacteria bacterium, assembly GCA_944390905.1. GTDB lineage: Bacteria > Pseudomonadota > Alphaproteobacteria > RF32 > CAG-239 > HGM16780. The sequence continues at coordinate 14,898 of CALXRR010000021.1, read as the reverse complement.
ATACAGCATATTTTGTGAGGAATAGACTATGACCATAAGAACCAGATTCGCCCCGAGCCCGACCGGCTATATGCACATCGGCAACCTCCGTACGGCGCTTTATGAATACCTGATTGCCAAATCAGAACCAGACGGCAAGTTTTTGCTGCGTATTGAAGATACCGACCAAAAACGCTACGTCGAGGGCGCAACCGAGATTATTTATTCCACCCTCAAACGCGTCGGTATGAATTGGGACGAAGGCCCCGACATCGGCGGCAATTATGGCCCTTATGTCCAGTCGGAGCGCAAACCCTTGTACGCCGAATACGCCCATAAATTGGTAGCACTCGGCGGCGCTCATTATTGCTTCTGCTCCAAACAAGAAGCCGATGATGAAAAAGACGAAGAACAGAATATGAAGTTTGATGACCCCTGCAAACGCTTGTCGCTTGATGAGGCGAAAAAGCGTGTTGCCGCCGGTGAACCTTATGTCATTCGCCAAACCATCAACAAAAAAGGCAAATCCAAATACCACGATGAAGTCTATGGCGATATTGAGATTGATTATGATGAGCTTGATGAAGGCGTCTTGCTAAAGTCTGACGGCTTCCCGACTTATAACTTTGCCAATGTGGTTGATGACCATTTGATGCAGATAACCCACGTTGTCCGCGGCAATGAATATATCTCATCTACCCCTAAATATAACCTGATTTATGAGGCCTTTGGCTGGACGCCTCCGCATTATGTGCACGTTCCTCCCGTCATGAAAGACGCTCAGCACAAGCTCAGCAAGCGCAACGGCGATGCCTCTTTTCAGGATTTGGTAGCCAAAGGTTACCTGCCGGAGGCAATTATGAACTACATCGCCCTTTTGGGCTGGAACCCCGGCACGGAAGAAGAAATTTTCAGCCTTGATGAGTTGAAAAAGCGCTTTTCGATTGAGCGGCTTAATCGCTCTCCGGCGATTTTTGATATTGTCAAATTGACCTGGATGAACGGGCAATACATCCGCAAATTAAGCGAAGCCGAGTTTTTGTCTTACGCCGAGCCGTATATTAAACAAACCATCAGCCGTCAGGACATAAATATCCCGATGCTGGCTCGTGTTTTGCAGCCCCGTGTTGAGACCTTTGGAGAGATTCCCTCACAGATAGATTTTGTTGAGCGGGTAGGGGGCTATAGCAACGACTTGTATATTAATAAAAAGATGAAGACCGATGTTGAAATCTCCAAACAGGCTCTGGGCTATGCGTTGAGCAAGCTTGAGACGGTCGCAGACTGGAACAATGACACTCTGTTTGCGGAGCTCAAGTCTTTGGCGGAAGAAAAGGGGCTCAAGAACGGACAGATTATGTATCCGGTACGCATAGCTTTAAGCGGCAAGGAAACCACCCCCGGAGGCGCCACCGAGCTGGCGGTTATCTTGGGCAAGGCAGAAACCCTGTCGCGCCTCAAGGCCGCCCAGATTAAGCTATCTTAACCCCAATCCAACACAAGGCATCCTTTAACCGGATGCCTTTTCTATCTATTCCCCACTAATATTTTTATTACAATATTTGCCTTCTGATGTCTTTTTCATTTATCTGGCAATATAAGTAAGCTTGCTCTATAATTTTGAAAATATAACCAAAGTTATTTACACTCCAAGCTCTGATACATCACTCCGGCAAATGCTAAATATAATTGAAATATTTTTAGTGTTCATACTCTCAATTTTGCCGCTTGACAAACTTGGGACAGTACAATATTTTAGTTGAAAATATCACTCATAACGAGAAAGGAACATATATCAATGAAGAAAATTGTTGTTGAAAAACCAATTGTTGAAACAAAAAATGGAAAAACTCGATGGAGTTGTGATATTTCAGGAGACTTCATAAATGATAAATTATATTATGAAGTTGAAGAAAAATGGGGATTCGCATTGACGGACGACAGACTGGATGCAGCTTTCGTTGCTATGCTGCCTTATGTTATGTATCGCTCAACAAAGGAAGAACCGATAGAGCTTATATTGAAGGCTCCTATTTCTGAAAAACTACATTTTCAGATTATGTCGGAACTGGTACCAGCAATGGAAAAGTTTTGTGATTGGTATGACAGTTTTCAGCTATCTTGCGAGACCATTAAGAATGAGTATAAAGGGAACGCCGTGCTTACTGGTGTATCCGGCGGTGTTGATTCATTTTTTACATTAATTAAAAGCAAGAGAGAATTTCCTACCTCTTATAAAGTAACACATGGTATGTTTATCGGTATGGCTGATAGAGAGGATGTGAATAGTGTAGAGTATAATAACTCACAACAAATTTGCAAAGAACTCGGTCTTGAATTCATATATGTAGAGTCAAATGTATGCGGAACAATATATGAATCAAGGCATGATGCCATATCAACGTTCGCTATAAGTTCCGTTCCTCTCGTTTTAGGTAAACTCGTTAAGGTTTATTACCACAGTTCATCACATACATACGATGAATTTAAGCTGGATGAAGAAGGTATCAGTATGGCAGATCCTCTTCTTAACCATATGTGTTCAACGGAAACATTGAGTATGTATTGTTGCAGTATGGTAGCTACCAGAGCGGAAAAAACAGCATACATAAGCGATGATGAAACAGTAAGAAAGCATCTACTGGCATGTGGCTTTACAGTTGACGATAATGGAAAAACAAAGAACTGTTCAGTTTGTTCTAAATGTACAATTACAATGATTGATTTGGACTTAGCCGGTAGATTAGATGATTTCCGAGAAGTGTTTGATGTCGATAAATATCGTAAGCATCCGCTTTATTATTGGGGATATGTTTTTTATAAAGAAAAACATGGGCTGTATATTGATTCAACATTAGGTATGGCGAAGAAAAAAGGATATAAGATACCCTTTGGCTCACGCATAGTTGGCTTATGGAAGATAATCAAGCATGGCTTCAAGCGGACTAACCCTTATCAGCATACTTTTAGACCATAAAGAGGTACGCACTCGATTAATCATTACCAATCACTCTTCAAGAGCTTGAGTTTACTCCTTATAGGAAATGTATTTTGAGTGAAATGGTAATTGATACCTTGGTTAAGCACTCAGATATAGGGAAGCTTTATCTTGAAAGTTATCAAGCAAAACCTGCTTATTATAGAGCAAGCTATCTTAACCCCAATCAAACAAGGCATCCTTTAACCGGATGCCTTGTTTATCTATAAAAGAATATATTTGCAACTTAAAAATCTCTAAAATTTAACAGCATAAACACTTATTTAAAACAAAAAAAAGCACCTCAAAGGGTGCATAATCAAAAATGGTGCCGCCGAAAAGAATCGGACTTTCGACCCCACCCTTACCAAGGGTGTGCTCTACCACTGAGCTACGGCGGCACAATCAAAAGACAAAAGCAAACATAACTTATAAAAAATAAAAATCAAGCATAAAATGCATCTGATGTGCATTTTTTTATAAAAAAGTCATTTTGACCAATTTAAAACTGGATATTTTTTGCAAAATACTCTACCCTCATTTTCAGATTTAACCACCATCAATTATAAGGAGCTTTTAGACATGAAAAAACTTTTATCAGCCTTCTTGGCGCTATTTATGGTTGCTGCTTGCTCTAAGTCATCAGATTCGTTCAAAGGCAAGATGTATAAACTTAGCTCAGCTCCCGCCAATATGGAAATCACTCTCGGATTCGATGCCAACGAGCCTCGCTTTTATGGTAAAGCCGTTAATAACTACTTCGGCTCTTATACTCTTGAAGGGCAAAAGCTGACATTTAGTCCGGTCGGCGCCACCATGATGGCCGGCCCGATAGAAATGATGGAAGCCGAAAGCGCTTATCTGCAGAACTTGCCCAAAGTCAATGCTTATAGCGTTGATGGCAGCAAGCTTACCTTGACCGGAGATAACGGCCTTAAACTTGAGTTTGATGAAATCTCTGCTCCGGCCGAGTAAGCTTTAATTTATTTCAGTCTTAAGCCTGCTTTAACCCTTGAGCGTTAAAGCAGGCTTTTTTTTGTCTGTGGGATAACTTGAGCTAAGCTGTTTTACTTTTGCAAAAAACATTTATACTGCATAACGTTAGTATACTAAAAACGAGATTTTATATAATGATTAAACTTGCGGTATTAGGGGGAATGACTGTCCTGTTTTGCTTTGGCAGTGCTTATGCCAAAGACAATCATAATATAGTTTATATGCCGCCATCCGCAACGGAAAGCTATTCAGAAAACAGCATTATCGCCTTGCCAAAGTTCATTGATGACGCAGACCTTAACTTTGATGAGCTTGAGGAAGAAGACCTGTTCCCCGAAGAAGATAAAGCACCCTCGACACCGGATAAAGCCACAACCTCCACACCTCCGCCAGAGCCTGTGCTTCCGATTCTTCAAAAAGATGCCAACGATACTCTTCCCTCACAAAAGGCAGATGCCCAAGGTGACGGATATTCAAAGCTGCCGGTTAGCTCCATGGGCGCGGAAGACTTTATGAATCTGGAAAACAAAAGCCTGACTGACACGATTCGCGACAGCAGTCCGGATACATCTGCCACCGACGAGGACGGGGCATCATCTTCGGCAGGAGCCAAACAAGACAACTCTACTGACGGACATGAAGAAACCTGGCTCTCCAAGCTCAAGTCGCCGTTAAGCAGCCTGCGCAAATCTTTGTCAGAAGATTCGCCAAGCTTGGAAGACATGGTTGACGATTCTCGCCAGCGCCAGAGCGGCTCCAACGCTTCGGTTTTTGATATATCCGGAGTTATGCTCCGTATGTCCGGAGAGCAAGTCGACGCCGCGCTAAAAAAGCGTGGCTTCCGCAAGGTCTACCAAAAGTTTGATATCCCCAACTTTATCCGCTGGCGCAATGAAGAAAAATGCCGCAATCAAGGCGTCGTCGGCTATGAGCGTCTGGAAAGCTGTGTCACCGAAACCGCAAAGAAAGACAAACATCAATATGTTTCATTAACTCGTTACGCCAAATTTAATACAAAAGAAGAAATCACGGTAAGATTTACCAGTAATTTTACGAATAATAAAGTATATAAGATTATATATAAGAGCATGGCCTCCACCATTCAGGGCAACAGCCAAAAAGCCATATATTTGCGCAATATCAAGATTTATGACTTCTGGAAGAAGGTCAACCACAAATACGGCGCACCGGATAACAAGGATTCCGTGACCTGGGGGCTTGGCGGCAACAAACCCTATATGCAGGCCTCAACCGGTCTGCTGATTTTGGAAGACCCGATGTTGAGTGAGCTTGATTATACTCGCATGTCGCGTGAGGACCAACTTTTTATGAATACTGATTTGTATAGTTTTTAAGGTGATAACAAGATGAATGAAACAGAATTGACCCAAGCCGTAAGCACTCGCATCAGCCACGATTTGATAGGCAACATCGGCGCGGTTTCTAATGCGGTTGAGCTTTTTGAAGAAGGGGATATGGATTTTCTTTCTGACATCAAGTCGATTCTCAAAGTAAGCTCTGAGGTCTTGAGCTCCAGGTTAAAGTTTTTTCGCATGGCTTTTGGCTTGGATAACAGCAATCTTGAAGATATGGCAATAGTCCGCCAAACCACTGACAATTACCTCAAGACCATAGGCAATCGCAACACACCGATAGAGCTTGATTTTCACCTTTCATCAGCAGGTATGGGGCGCTTGTCCATGCTTTCAATAATGAGCCTGTCTGATTGTTTGATAAAAGGCGGCAGAATAGAGGTCGGAGACGACAACGGCCGCTTGTTGACCATTGCCGATACCCAGTCTGTGTCAGCTGAAAAACTCAACTGGCTTCAAGCTATAGCCGAAGGTCAGATTCCAGACAATAAAGCCTTTTACGCGCCCATGCTGTACCTAAAGCATTTGGTTGAGCAACAACATCGCCAAATTCGGGTCTTGACTCAAGAAGGCTTAGCGCTTTTAATAGAGTAGGGGAGTAACGCGATGCCCAAATGTATAATAGCCGATGATTCCAAAGTAATCCGTATGATTTTGATTAAGATTATGGACAATTTTCGGTATGACGTTTTGGAGGCTGAAGACGGCGAGGATGTTGTTGAACTCTGTGAACAACATGAGCCGCAGTTGATTATCATGGATACCAAGCTTCCGATTCTGGATGGTATCGACGCGCTTTATAAAATCCGAGATATGCAGCGGATAGAGCAGCCCAAAATCATATTCTGCTCGTCAGTTACTGATCCGGACAAAATCCGCGAGGCTCTGGACGGCGGGGCTGATGATTATATCATGAAACCCTTTGATGAAGAAATCATCGCCAGCAAGCTTGAGATATTAGATTTGATATAGGAAAGCCCATGAAACAAAACGATTTTGAATATATCTTAGGATTGCTGAAAAAATACGCCGGCTGGGAGCTGAGCGAAGACAAATACTTTGTGCTTGACCGCAAGATATATAACTTTGTAAGAGAAAAAAACTATTCCACGGTAGAAGAGCTGATATCAGAGCTCCACATGGGTCAAAAGACATTGTTATGGCAGGTTATAGAGGCCTTAACTTTGTCTGATACATGCTTTTTCAGGGATTATAAAGTTTTCAGCGGCTTTGAGAACCGCATTCTGCCTCATTTGAGAGAGGCCAACCGCAGCACCAAAAAATTGCGGATATGGAGTTTGGGTTGTTCCTCAGGGCAAGAAACATATTCCATAGCGATTTCGGTCAAGAACCGCCTTTTTGCCGTGAGCGATTGGGATATTAAAATTATCGGTACCGATATCTCCACCGCCTCCATAAGTAAGGCGCAAAAGGGGGCGTATACCTCATTTGAGGTTCAAATGGGAATGAACGCGCGCACGATGATAGACAACTTTCACCGCGATGGAGAGATGTGGCAAGTCAACCGTAATATAATGAACATGGTTGAGTTCAGGCGTTATAATATGCTTGATGATATCACTTTTTCGGATGCGTTTGATATTATCTTTTGCCGGAATGTTTTGCGCTTTTTCTCGCCGGATGCACAGGCCGATATGATACGCTCAATTTATAAGAACCAAATGCCCGGAGGCTTTTTGTATCTGGGTATGGGTGAAACCGTAGTTGATTTAGAAAAATACTATGACCCGATTCGCGGCATGAAGTGCCTTTATCAGGCCAAGCTGTCGGTCAGCCGAGATGATATAAGAAAAGGCGAGACCTCAGCTGAAGAGGACACCACTCCGCGCGAGGCTCCGACTATGCCGAAATTTGTAAGGCCGGATAACCTAAGGTCCATAGGTTCAGGCATGGTCCGCCCCGTAGACCCCAACCGCTACCGCCGCAATTAGCATATCCTCGGCCAGAACTTCCTCCACCTGCACCCAAACCTATTCCTCCCTCTCCCGTGTAGGGAGAGGTCGACGACTGCGTCATCGGGAGAGTGAAGCCCCAACGCGCAAGCGCTGGCATTTATTTTTTTCTCTTCTTTCTCTTTTCTCTTAATCGCCTCATTGCTTAAGCCGTTAGATAAAATTAGCCGTACAAACTCATGCATAAATAACCATCCACCACAAGCTGGCACAGCTTGTGCCTCCGGCTATGCCGGAACCTTAACTCTCCTCACTACTAACTTTTGATTTTTTATATCTCACCCTCCCCATCCCTCCCTATGCAACAGGGAGGGGGAACAGCGCTGCCGCTTGCGTCGGTCACCTCCCCCCCTTCACTCCACCTCTCTTAATTCGCTAGACAAAATTAGCCGAATAAAGCCAGACTTCACCATTCCAACTTGAAAATCCACATTTCACCATTACATCAAAAATCGCTTGCAACCTTGGCGCCAAAGTGGTATTCTGAATCTGCAGTTGGATGAACCGGCTGTGGTGTCTCAAAACACCTCTATCTGAAATATCCACCTTGGTGTGGAGTGCTGGTAATATATTGAATAACAGCGACTGCTAGATAGACAGTTTTGAGCTCCATGCCGTCTTGGTTCCATAACTAAGCGGCATTTGTTTTAACTCTAAAAACAATGGAGCTTTTGTTATGAAAATACACTTTTTATTGATAGGGACAAGTCTGTCCTTAATTCCTCAAACTATTAACGCTCAATGCGTCGCGACGCAAGATTGCGCCACTTTGGGCTATACTGAAACCTCTTGCTCCGGCGGCTCTGGCATCAAATGCCCGTTTGGCAACAAATGGGCATGTTTCAAATCCGAGTCGGAATATGAACAAGAATTTTGCGATAAATATGGCTTCACCCTTTCCTGTAACGAAACAGGATACACAGGAGCAGGCAAAGCTTGCAATGGTAAATATAATGTATGTACCTGCGCCAGCGGATATGAATGGAAAGATGGCGGCTGTCAGAAACAAATTCTCAATGGCGCACAAGGCGATTTGTATTACTGCAATGGCAAGGTAGTTGGCGTTAAAGCTACTGGTTTGAGCTTCTATGTAGCAATGAAAGATTTAGGAACAATGAGCTGGAATAGCGCTAACAGTCAATGCCAAAGTTACTCATTCTGCGGTACAGCTAAAGGCACATTGCCGACTAAAAATCAATTAACAACCATATATAACAATAAATCACAAGTCAATAGCTTGCTTTCAGCAAACGGCGGGACACAATTGAGTGATGTCTACTATTGGTCGTCTACTAGCAACGGAGGCGGACTTTACTACATCGTGAAAATGAGCAATGGTTCTAGTACCTTCAGCGATAGCAGCGCCCAAGTTCGTCCAATTCTTACTTCGTGGTAATTCCCAACAGGGGCATGGCGCGAACGCAGTTCGTCCCTTTGCCCCAATCTCGCTACCGGTGACAGATGCCCGCGGAGGCTCTCCGCTCAAGCTGGCACAGCTTGCAAAGGCACGGTGCGAACGCAGTTCGTCCTCTGCCCCTATCTGCCCACAGCTAGATTAGGGGGTGAAGCTGGCACAGCTTCCAACAGCTAACCGATGGCTCCACGGGCACCGTGGTCGCGACTTCTCTGCCCCAATCTCTCTGAAACAAACCAATAACTCCACGAGCACAATCTGAGCAACGCGACTAATTAAAACACCACACAAGCTACCGCTAACCGATGGGGTCAAGCTGCCCCAGCTTGGGTTAGCGTTCGAGGGCGGAAACAATTTCCTCAGTAACTTTTTTGGCGTCACCATAAAGCATAATCGTGTTATCCGCAAAAAAGAGGGGGTTCTCCACACCGGAGTAGCCCGAAGCCAAAGAGCGCTTAACAAAAAATACGGTCTTGGCTTTGCCGACATCAAGCACAGGCATTCCATAGATTGGTGATGAAGCATCAGTCTTAGCCAAAGGATTGGTGACATCATTAGCCCCGATAACATAGGCAACATCTGCGGTTGCAAATTCGCGGTTAATATCCTCCAACTCAAACACATCTTCATAAGGCACATTGGCCTCCGCCAATAATACGTTCATATGCCCCGGCATACGTCCGGCCACGGGATGGATAGCATATTTAACCTCGACCCCATACTTTTGGCGCAAATCATCACCCATCTCTTTCAACACGTGCTGAGCCTGCGCCACCGCCATACCATAACCGGGAACAATAATCACTTTGTTAGCATTTTCCATAATAAAAGCGGCATCATCAGGGCTGCCTGATTTTGCGGTCTTGTCCTCATGCGAGCTGAGCGCGGCAGTCTGAGTTTCGGCACCAAAACCACCCAACATCACACTGGTAAGCGAGCGGTTCATCGCCTTAGTCATGATATAAGAGAGGATAGCGCCGCTGGCTCCGACGATAGCCCCGACAATAATCAATAATACATTGTTGAGTGAAAAACCGATTCCCACGGCGGCCCATCCGGAATATGCGTTCAAAACCGAGATGACAACCGGCATATCTGCCCCGCCGATAGGCAATACCAACAAAAATCCTAAGAGGATAGAAACACCGGCCAGAATGTAGAAATAGTCAGCGCTTGGGGATAGGACAAAGAGCACCGCCACCGCAATCATCACTAAACCCAAAATCAGGTTAAGTGCTTGCTGCCCAAAGAACACGATGGCTTTCGGTTTCATCAAACCTTGGAGCTTGGCAAAAGCAATTACCGAACCGGAGAAAGCGACCGCACCGATAATCAGCCCCAACACGTTTTCAATCAGCATGGTTGAGCCGGCCAAAATCTCTGCCACGGCAATAAACACGGCCGACAAACCGCCCAACCCGTTGAAAGCGGCAATCATCTGCGGCAAAGATGTCATTTTTACCTTGATGGCAAAGTAGATGCCGATAACCCCGCCGAGTAAAATTGCCGCGACTACCGGCCAATAGTCCGTTACCAAGGGTGAATATACCGTGGCGCCGATGGCAATTACCATCCCCAAGATGCCGAGCACGTTTCCTCTGCGCGCGGTTTCCGGAGATGCCAACCCGCGAATGGAGAAAATGAATAAGACGCTGGCTAAAATATAAGCAATAGATAGCAAATTATCGGTCATTATTTTTTCTCCTCTTTCAGAGTTGGCTTTTTCTTTTTGAACATCGAGAGCATCCGCTGTGATACGGCAAATCCGCCGAAAATATTAATTGAGGCCAAGACCACGGCAATCAAACCCAAAACTTTATGCTCGCTCATCTCCGGCACACCGGCGGTAATCAAAGCACCGACAATCACCACGCCGGAAATCGCATTAGATACGCTCATCAGCGGCGAATGCAGCGCCGGCGTCACGCCCCACACCACAAAATATCCGACAAAACAAGCTAACATCAAGACCGTAAATAACATCCAAATATCAATCATTTTAGCACCTCTCCGTTTCTGACCGCACAAGTTCCGACCACCAGTTCATCATCAAAATTAAAGTTAATCCCGCCTTTCTTATCCAACATCGGGGCTAAGAAGTTGTATATATTGCGTGCAAACAGCGCCGAGGCTGATGCCGGCAACTTGGCCGCCAGATTGCTGTTGCCGATAATCTTAACTCCGTCAATTTCCACCGTTTGAGCGTTGATACATCCTTCGACATTTCCGCCGGAAGCCGATGCCATATCCACAATCACCGCACCTTTGGGCATTGCCGCCAGCATTTTTTTAGTAATCAGAATAGGGGCTTTTTTACCGGGGATAAGCGCAGTGGTAATGGCCACATCGGTTTTAGTCAGTTGCTCAGCTACGGCTTCGGCCTGCTTGCGCTTATATTCAGCGGAGGTCTCTTTGGCATATCCACCGGCGGTTTCAAATGATTCGTCGCTGTCAACTTCCACAAATTTAGCCCCCAGCGATTCTACTTGTTCTTTCACTGCCGGCCGCACGTCAGATGCAAACACCTGCGCTCCCAAGCGTTTGGCTGTTGCAATAGCTTGTAACCCAGCTACTCCGGCGCCTAACACCAATACCTTTGCCGGTGGCACTGTTCCGGCCGCGGTCATCATCAGCGGAGCCGCTTTGTTTAGGGTATTAAAAGCCTCAAGCACGGCGGCATATCCGGCCAAATTGCTCTGCGAAGACAAAATATCCATACTCTGTGCACGCGATATTCTTGGCATCAAATCCAAAGCAAAGCAAGTCAACCCCGCTTTGGCAAAAAGCTTCAGCCGCTCTTTTTCAGCCAAGGCCTGAAAGTTGGCAAGGATAATAGCTTCCCTTTTGATAAAGGCCAACTCTTGCTCCAAAGGAGCGTTGATTTTGAGGATAATGTCAGCATTATTATAAGTCTCTGCCGGAGCGTCACAAATCACGGCGCCAGCAGCTTTATAATCAGCGTCGGTATATCCGGCGTTTTCACCGGCATTATGCTCGATTCTCACATCCATACCGGCAGCTATAAATTTTTTCACCGTCTCCGGAGTGGCGGCCACTCTGGTCTCTCCGTCGATACATTCTTTAGGGATAGAAATAATCATGCAAACCTCGCAATTTGTTTTGACTCTGAAAATATAACCAATAATATATAAGATAGAAAAATAAAAACGCCAGAGCAAGAAAAATTTTTTATTTAGCTCTAAAGTTGATAAGGAGTTTGAGAATGAAAAAATATCTTATATCGTTGGTAGTGTTTGTAATTATTCTTTGCGGAGCATGGTATTTCAGCCGTAGTTTGTACCATGTATGGGTCAATCCCGCGCCGCAAGATGGTAATATCTTTCAGGGCGATATCACGATTGAAACGGTCAAGTCCAAGCCCGGCTCAATGCATGATTATTTTATTGTCATTTCTGATAAGCTCAACCACGCTCTGTCTTGCTCTGAAACGGATGATGCGAAAGGTGAGTTTGTCTGTATTCCGTTTTTGAAGAGCCCCAACCCCATAACCAAAGACACTACGCTGGAAGACATCACTATTGAGGCCAGCATGACCCCTCTGTTCTTAAAGCTCAAAAAGCAAGACTATATCATCTACCATGTTATTGATATTGAGATGAGCTATATTGAGCCAGGTTGTTCATCAGTAGGCGACAAAGGCTGCAGCTTCATCAAGCTTCCGCGTTATGAGCGCTGGGGATTATAATGCCAAAGAAAAAGGCTCGACACATTGCCGAGCCTTTATTTTTTTTGCTAAGCTAAACTTAGATATCCAAAGCCTTGCGATAAGTTTCAAGCAAGATTTCCTGCTCGTCGCGGTCAGCTGCATTCATCTTGCGGAGTTTCAAGACCGCGCGCATAATTTTAACATCAAAACCGGCAGACTTCGCCTCAGCAAAAATATCTCTGATATCCGAGGCAATAGCGGCTTTTTCTTCTTCCAAATGTTCGATTCTTTCAATTAAAGATGCTAATCTAGAACTATCAATTCCACCAACATCAGCCATAATTCAAGCTCCTTTAAAAATTATGTTAAACATTGCTACGAATTTATCAAAATCAAATTTATTTTACAAGCACTAAATTTTGTGTGATTAAGTTTCGAATATAATATCTTGTTAACTTTTTATCTGTTATATTAAAGCCAAAACTAGGGTTAAATTTTTGAAGGAAGAAACTATGCCTCAGAAAACAAAGACCAATATCTTGGCGACCATCGGCCCGTCATCGGCCACTAAAGAAGTTATTGAAAAACTGATTGACGCCGGCGCCGATGCCTTTCGTTTTAATTTCAGCCACGGTACTCACGCCGAGCATAAAGAGCGTTATGATATCGTGCGCAAATTATCTAAAGAAAAAGGAATTCACATCACCCTTATTGCCGATATGCAGGGGCCCAAGCTCCGTGTCGGAGTATTTAAAGATGGTAAGGTTACGCTTAAAGAAGGTCAAAAGTTTATGCTTGATATGGATAAGGCTGAAGGTGATTCTACCCGCGTAAACCTTCCTCATCCTGAGATTTTCAAGGCCGTCAAACCCAAAGATATGCTGTTGTTGAATGACGGCAATATCCGCCTTCGTGTTGAAGAATGTGATTCTAAACACATCAAAACCAAGGTTGTTGTCGGAGGCGAGCTTTCCAGCCATAAAGGCGTAAATCTGCCTAATATCACTTTGCCGATATCAGCTATCACCCCCAAGGATGAAGAAGACCTTAAGTTTGCCCTCAAACTTGGATTCGATTGGATTTCGCTTTCCTTCGTGCAAAAGGCAGATGATGTCCGTATGGCCCGCAAGCTCATCGGCGACAAGGCATGGATTATCTCTAAGCTTGAAAAACCAAGCGCCATAGACGAGCTTGAAGATATTATCGAGCTCTCCGACGGCATAATGGTTGCCCGTGGTGATTTGGGCGTAGAATGCCCGATTCAAACCGTTCCGGTCTTGCAAAAACGCATTGTCAGCGCTTGCCGCCGCCATGCTAAACCGGTGATTATCGCCACCCAAATGTTAGAGTCGATGATAAACAATCCCAGCCCGACCCGTGCTGAGGCCTCAGATGTAGCCACCGCCGTTTATGATGGGGCTGACACGGTAATGCTTTCAGCCGAAAGCGCCGCCGGCAAATATCCGGTTGAAGCCGTTAAGATGATGAATGATATTATCACTCAGGTCGAGGCTGATCCTCTGTTCTATAAGATGATGGAAAGCTCACGCAGCCACCATTGCTGTGTTGGTGAGTCCGATTCTATTACCTTTGCCGCCAGCGATATCGCCTCATCATTGAAGAATGTTGCCGCGATTGTGACTTATACCGCCTCCGGCTTGACCACGTTTTTGACCGCGAGAGAACGCCCCAACTTGCCGATTCTGGCCATCACTCCGGAGGTTGAAGTTGCCAGACGTCTGGGCATTGTTTGGGGAGCCAAGAGCTTTGTGAACAAGCCCACATTTAACAGCTTGGATAAGATAGAAGATACCGCGGTTAAAATCGCTCTTGAGAATGGTTACGCCAAACCCGGAGACCACATCATTATCACCGCCGGTTTTCCCTTGGGCAAAAAAGGCCGTACCAATATGCTGCATACGGTCTATATCCCGAAAAAGTAATCACCGGCTATCTAATCCTCCCCGCCAAATTTTTGACGGGGATTTTTTTGCGTCTTTCTTTCAGCCGCATTCTGTATAACATCCCCACCTGTGAATAACTCGGCGCGAAATAACCTCTCTCCCTAAGCCCTTAAAAGCTAAAAAACAGAGTTGCAAAAAAAATATTTCACACAAAATCAGATACTTATCAAAAATTTGTCGGGACATATTTGTCCCGACAAATGTGTCGGGACAAAAAAGTCATGTGTCGGGACAAAAAAGTAGGGGACATTTTTCATAAGATTTGATATAAATTTGGGTATAATGAGAGCCGAAGTGCAAACACACCGCTCTCATTATTTTTTTTAACCGAAAGAGTCATGAAAGTCATGGCTCTTTTTTTTGTTAATTCTTTTTATTAAAAGGAGATATAAAAATGGATATGTATCCACAATATAAATCTCCGTTAGGCTATACCAACGGAGATAATAAAATAGACGCTTATGGTGTTGACCACAGTGGCTTTTCTACCCGTGATGAGTTAGAATATCAATTTGCAAGACAAAACAAGGAAAACCAACTCATTCAGAACTACAA
>CALXRR010000020.1 GCA_944390905.1 uncultured Alphaproteobacteria bacterium | reverse complement strand
ACATTTCCTAGGATTGTTGCTGCACTCGTACCCGCTTTGGACTGAATTTCCAAAATAGCAGCGTTGAATTTAGTAAAGTTAGCTGAATTCTGTAAGGCATTTCTTAATAATCCGCCTGAAGGAAGGCACCAGCTTTTACCGCTTGGGGTGCCTGTCGGTTTATAATTCTTAGCCGCCCATGCCGCCGGATATGTCGAGCTATTACCTTGAGCGGTAATAATATCCGTATTAGTGCAACTGGCTTGGATATCGGTTAATTTTGATTCTGATGAAGTTGTTAAAACGCCGGAAATATCAACAGATTTCGGAGACCAATGAATACCGGTAGCTACCGGCTTATGTGTCATCACCCAACCATTCTGGCTAGCCGATTTTTCATAGATGACAATACCCAGCAATTTCTTACTGGAAATATAGTCATTTGAACATGTGCCGTCACTGTAATACAATGCACCGACAACGCAGTTGGTTTTGTAGTCGTATTCACATTGTTGGGACGAATCGTTCCAAGCGTAACCTGTAGCACAAGTACATTCGGAGTATTTACCATTGCAGGCTTTACCCCCGCCGCCGGTTTGGTTGGTGCCGGTGCAGGAGAGGGTGAAGCCAAGGTCATTACAGATTTCCGACTCGGATTTGAAGCAAGCCCATTTGTTGCCAAAAGGGCATTTGACACCACTACCGCCGGAGCAAGAGCTCTCGGTATAGCCCAAGGTTGCGCAATCTTGGGTGGCGACGCATTGAGCGTTAATAGTTTGGGGGATTAAGGACAGAGAAGTCCCTATCAATAAAAAGCGTATTTTCATAACAAAAGCTCCATTGTTTTTATAGTTAAACAAACTCGCCAGAGTCATGAAAACTAAGGCGAGCGGAGCTGAAAAACTGTGAATTCGACAGTCGCTGTTATTCAATATATTACCAGCACTCCGCCACTAGGCGGATATTTGAATTCAGGTGTTTTTCAGACACCGCGGTCGGGTCATCCGACTGCAGATTTAGAATACCACTTTGGCGCCGAGGTTGCAAGCGGTTTTTGATGTAATGGTGAAATGTGGATTTTCAAGTGAGAATGATGGCATTTAGTGCTGTTTGGCTAATTTTGTCTAGCAGTTTGAGGGAAGGGGAAGGCAAGAGGGGCGGGAAAGGAAAGGGATAGGGGCGGAGAAAAGTGAAAGGTAGGCAAGAGGAAATGGAGGAAAGGCTCCGGCGGGAGCCGGAGGCACAGGCGTTCCGTCTGTGGTGGATGGTTTTTTATAAAGCAGGTGGAGAGATAAGGTTTTGAGTGGTTGGCTTGGATAAAATCATATGCTATGGCTAATTTTGTCTAGTTGTTTTAAAGGGAGAAAAGGCAGAAGGGTGAGGGCTAGAATTGGAGGGAGGATGGTTGTTCAGAAAAATGTGGTGTGGCTAAGGGTAAGGGAAAAGAGGACAAAAATATAAAAGAACAAATCCGGCGCTAACGCGTCGGTGGTGCCCTCTTCCGACGGCGCAGCCGCCGCCCTCTACCTGCACGGTAGATTAGAAAGATGTTGCTTTGCTGTGCCGCTCCAATTATGGCAGAGTATGCACTCATTGACTTTAGCTGCCCCAAATTTCCGCAAGTTCTGATTGATTTTAATTTGTTCGCAACTTTTTAAATATGGTAGTATTTATTTAATAATTGTATAGTAGGGTTTCTAACAATATTAACATATCAGGCGGAACCTTCGGCGGAAATGTAGAAGGCGGAGCCGGAGCCACGGATAATATCATTAAAATAACCGGTGGGACTTTTAGCCCTTCAACACAAGGAAATAGCGGCGGTGACGCCTTAGGAAGTGCAAGCAATGCTATTTATGCCGGTGTCTCTGATGCGTCTACATTAAACAAAAGTACTAATGGTACGGTTATTTTGCAAAATCTGAATGATAGAAATTCTTTTCTTTCAACATTTACGGAAGGGAATAACGGAGTATCTGGTATTATTTTTGGCTCTAATGTGACCGGAACTTCAGATTTGAAATCTGAAAAGGTGAACGGAACTTATAACGGCGGATTTAAAGATTTTAATAATGTTAACATAGATGCCGCAAGTAATGTTAAATTAAACGGAAACAGTTATTATGCCGACGACTGGCCTGTGGACGGGACTTTAGATACTCAACAAAAAATTTTGCATGCTTATCATCAAAAATTGCAATACCTCAAAATGTAATTTTGATAAAACGACAAGGGAGTAAAAAAATGAATAATAAACTTGAAATTAAAGAAACAATTTTATATGACACTTATCAGCTTAGAATCGATATGAACGGAAACCCGTTGGATTATTAAACTCATAAAAGAGAGAGAGAAGATATGGCTTGGATATATTTATTGATTGCCGGTGCTTTTGAAATCGGTTGGCCTTTGGGACTAAAGTTGGCTCAGACCAGCAAGTATTTTTACCCGTCGGTGGCGTTATCTATCGGCTCAATGGTGCTGAGCTCTATCTTTTTGTTTATGGCGCAAAAGCAAATTCCCCTCGGTATTGCTTATGGGGTTTGGACCGGAATTGGTGCTGCAGGGACTTTTGTGGTCGGAATATATATGTTTAACGACCAGTCTTCCCTATATAGCTGGCTGGGAATAAGCTGCATTATTATGGGGATAATCCTGCTCAAAATTTCGCATTAATAAATCTTTGGAAACAGACGCCGGCTTGTGTAAACCGGCGTCTGTCGGTTTAATGCAGAAAATTGCTGCTTCTCGGAAGAATCTTATCGCTTTTTTAAATATATCAGTTTATAATCGGCTTTATATTTGAGCAGGAGGGATTATGGCACTAAGCGAATCTAAAAAAAACAACAAAAAACGTTCCGATATCAGAATCGAAAAAGAGGCTAAGGCCTTGCAACGCAATTTGTTGAAGCGGAAAAAGCAACAGGAAGAACGCGAAAAGCTCAAAGAGCTTCGCTCAAAATAAACTGGGACTAAATATCTTGTGGTAAAAGGCGACTGGTAATATGGATAAAATTAAAATCATCGGTGGAAATGTGTTGGAAGGCAAAATTTATATCAGCGGGGCTAAAAATGCCGCCCTGCCCTTGATTTGTGCAAGTTTGTTGACTGATGAAACCGTCACCCTGACCAATATGCCGATGTTGTCAGACATTAAAGCGATGAACGCTTTATTGGAGCAGCTCGGCACGCAGATTGATGAATTTGATGATTTTATTGACGGTCACAAGACCAAAACTTATTCGTATCGGACGCCTAAGCTGGCCAGCTTGGTGGCGCCTTATGATTATGTGCGGAAAATGCGCGCCTCTTACTATGTATTGGGGCCGTTGTTGGCGCGCGCCGGGCATATTGAATTGTCTTTGCCGGGGGGATGTGCTATCGGTGCCAGACCAATGGATATTCACCTCTCAGCATTGGAGCAGATGGGCGCAAAAATCGAAATCAAAAACGGTTATGTTCATGCTGATGTGGACGGAAAGCTCAAAGGGACGCATATTATTTTCCGCTTTGCATCAGTCGGGGCTACCTGCAATATCTTAATGGCTGCCGTATTGGCGCAAGGAACTACCAAAATCGAAAATGCCGCTAAAGAGCCGGAAATCGGTGACCTGATTGACCTGCTTAATGCCATGGGGGCCAAAATTGAAGGCAAAGGCACGTCCATTCTGACGATTGAAGGTGTAGACAAGCTGCACGGAGCCAGACACAAAGTGATTGCGGATAGAATCGAGGCCGGTTCTTATGCTGTGGCCGCTGCTATTACACGCGGGAGGATTGAGCTGATTAATGCTCAAGCCGAAACCTTACAGACACCGTTGAATATTATGCGTGATATGGGCGTGAAGATTGAAGAAAAAGATAACTCTATCATCGTCGATGCCAAAGGGGCAACCTTAGTCGGTAAAGACATTATGACCGATGTTTACCCCGGTTTTCCAACCGATTTACAAGCCCAGTTTTTGGCATTGATGTTGACCGCCGAAGGGGCGTCAATGGTGACGGAGACGATTTTTGAAAATCGTTTTATGCATGTACCTGAATTGTTGCGTATGGGCGCGAATATTAACGTACACGGGCATGCATCGGCAATTGTGCGCGGAGTTAAAAAGCTATATGGAGCGCCGGTAATGGCTACCGACCTTAGAGCTTCTTTTGCTTTGATTTTGGCTGGTTTAATTGCTGAAGGCGAAACCATAGTCAACCGTGTATACCACCTTGACCGCGGTTATGAGCATTTGGAAGAAAAGCTCAAAGGCGTGGGAGCTAACATTGAACGAATTAAAGAGGCCGACTAAGTAATGACCGAAGATTTAGACCACAACGAAGCGCAATTAATGCAAGCCTTGGCTCTGCAAGATGATGCGGTGAGCAAAGACTTTAAGGCTTATGCCGGTGAGCCCAAACCGACTGATGAGAAAATCGCGTCTAAAGAAGATATTATTGAGGCGCTCAAAACCGTTTGCGACCCTGAAATCATGATTAATGTTTATGATATGGGCTTGATTTATGATATTCGCCAGAAAGACAACGGTGATGTGGAGATTGATATGACTTTGACGGCGCCTACCTGTCCCGTGGCCGGTGTGCTGCCCCAGCAAGTGGCTGATGCTATTGCTTTGGTGGAAGGGGTCGGCAAAGTTGAGGTGAAGGTGGTATGGGAGCCGGCTTGGTCGTTGGATAAAATAAGTGATGATGCTCGAGCCATGATTGATTTGCTCTAGATAAGAGAGGTGGAATATGACGCGCAAGATTTATATGAAAAAACAGCAGTTTCCTAATGCGTCCTGCAAGTCATATGCGATTGAGGATAAAGTTTTTTTGCCGCAATGGAGCGAAAATAATGATATTGAGCCGGCGATAAGAGGCTTAAATGCGGCTAAAGGCGCGCCGCTTATCGGCGTTTTATTAGCCCGCGAAGGTGAGGCTTATATGATTGATGAGCCTTATGTCAATGCCATAACTGCTTGTGGCGGAAATATTCGCCTGATTCATTATGATGAGGTTGAAAAACAGATGGACGGATTAGACGGCGTGCTGTTAGTCGGCGGATTTTTTCCATCACCGCGCGAATGGTTTGTGCCTTATACGCCCGAACTTCCGGACTTAGCCAATTTGCCACCTAGGACCAAGGCTTATGTATCTATTATCAATTATGCGGTTAAGCACAAAATGCCGATGCTCGGCGTTTGCGGCGGAATGCAGATGATGGCGGCTTTTCGCGGTGGGCATTTGGCTAAAGTAAACCCGGCTCAAGATGCAATTAATCCCAATGTGCCTCATAAGGGAATCGGGGCTAATAACTATGCTCATAAAGTCGGCATTGCTCCGCACTCAAAGCTATTTGCTGCGGCTAAAACCAACAATCTGATGGTGAACTCCGTGCACTCAGAGATGGTGCTTGATGTTCCTAAAGATAAGATTATGGTATCTGCGATTGCGCCGGACGGCGTGATTGAGGCGATTGAATACAACAATTATGACGGTTTTGCACTGGGAGTCCAGTGGCATCCGGAGCGAATGATTGGGCAAGGCGATGAGTTTGCCAAGAATATTTACTCAACTCTGATTGATGCCGCGGATAAATATAAAAAACTAAAAGGTTAGAACTAAAATGAATATTGATGATCTGATTGATAATTTCAGTATGTTGGATAACTGGGAAGACAAGTACCGCTACCTGATAGAACTCGGGGAAGAAATGGATGCGCTTGCTCCGGAGTGGCACAAAGACGAGTGGAAAGTCGATGGCTGCCAGTCACAAGTATGGTTGGTGCCGATTGTGGCTGAAAGCAACGGTCAAAAGCGTTTATGCTTCAAAGGTGACAGTGATGCCGCTATTGTTAAAGGTTTGATTGCTGTGGTGCTGACAATCTTTTCCGGCAAAACTGCTGATGAAATTGCAAAGGTGGATTTGGACAAGATTTTTGATGAGTTGGGCTTGCACGAACATTTGTCGCCGAGCCGCCGCAACGGACTTGGGGCTATGGTCGAAAAGATTAAGTTTTATGCCAAAACATTAGGATAATAAGCGATGAATATTCATGAGTATCAGGCTAAAAAAATTTTGAATCGTTACGGGATTTTTATTCCGCGCGGAAAAGTGGCCTATACCCCTAATGAAGCCAAACGCGCCGCTGTGCATGTGTCGCTGCGGGGGCCGTGGATGCTCAAAGCGCAAATACAATCCGGAGCCAGAGAAAGAGGATTTTTTATTGACTCTAAGAGCAAAAAAGGCGGTATTCGTCTGGTGAAGCGACGTCGCGACATTGTGCGCGAAGCAGAACAAATGCTCGGCGAAACATTGGTAACGGAGCAGACCGGACCAGCTGGAAAACTGGTCAGCAGGATTTATGTTGAGGCTTTTCAAAAAGTAAGGAAAAAATTTTATGCCGGTATGGTTATCAACCGCGTGGTGCCGGCTTTGACTTTGTTGATTGCAAATATTGAAGACGGCGGAAAAGATATTATGACCAAAGCCGTGGAAAATCCTAAGCAGATACTAAAAATTAAACTCGACCTTAAAAAAGGGGCAACTTTACGCCAAATCGAAAAAGTACGCCGTTTTTTGGAGTTAAATGAACCAAGCCGAAAGCATATTGCCACCCTAATCCAATCAATGCATCGCGCGTTTATTGAAAATGATGCGACTATGATTGAAATTAATCCGGCAGGGGTTACAAAACGCGGCAGAATAATTGCTCTGGACGCCAAAATGTCTTTTGATAAAAATGCTCTGTACCGCCACCCTGAAATCAACCGTCTGCAAGATGATTATGAAGAAAGCAGTCGTGAGCTAAAAGCCCAAAAATACGGATTTCAATACAGCGAATTTGATGACGGAAATGTCGGGTGTATTGTCAATGGTGACGGAATTGCTTTGGCGGCAATGGATTTTATTAAAACCAAAGGGCTAGGTGCTTGTTGTTTCCTTAACGTTAAAGGCGGCGTTGACCGCGATAAAATTGCTGCCGGCATTAAAATCATTATGACAAACCCTAAAGTTGAAGGAATCCTTATCAATATTCTGGGTGGTTTTTTGAGGTGTAACCTGATTGCCGAAGGGATTATTGCCGCGGCTTCGGAAGTCGGATTGAATGTGCCGCTGGTGGTACGATTTGAGGGTACAAACAAAGAGGTTGCCAAAGAAATTTTGATTAACTCAAGATTGCCGCTGATTATTGCCGATACGCTTGAGGAATCCGTCGATAAACTTATTGCGGCTATGGAGGAAAGCGAATAAATGGCTATTCTTGCTAATAATAATACCAGAGTGTTGGTACAGGGAATTACCGGTACTCAAGCATCGTTTCATGTGCGGAGGTCTTTGGATTATGGCACCAAAATTGTGGCAGGTGTTACTCCGGGCAAAGGAGGCACCGAGCATTTGGGAATTCCGGTATTTGACAGCGTAGCAGAGGCCATGCAACAAACCGGCGCTAATGCTTCGGTGATGTTTGTGCCGGCTCCGGCCGTGCGGGGTGCGGCGCAAGAAGCTATTGAGGCGGGGCTTGATTTGACGGTATGTATTGCTGATGGCGTGCCTATCCAAGATATGCTCGAAATCAGGCGGATGCTTAAAGACTCTCATACCGTGCTTATCGGGCCTAATACTCCGGGGATTATTACTCCGGGGGAGGCAAGGCTTGGTATTTTTCCGGAGAATATTCATCGCAAAGGACGCATCGGCGTGGTATCACGCTCTTCAACCTTGACTTATGAGGCGGTGTTGGAAATTAATCGTGCCGAGATGGGGCAGTCAACCGTTATTGGTTTGGGCGATGATATGGTTATCGGAATGGACTTCATTGAGGCCTTAGACCGCTTTGCCGATGATGATGAAACTGATGCAATCGTCCTTATTGGTCAGCTGGGGGGAATGTTTGAAGAAGTTGCCGCCGAGCATTATAAAAACATGAATCACAAAAAGCCCGTAATTGCTTTTGTGCCGGGGAATACCGTGCCTTTTGGGCATAAAATGGGGTATGCCGGAGATATTATTTCAGACGGAAAAGTTTCCGCTCAGGATAAAAAAGATGCTTTGAGCGATGCCGGTATGGTGGTGGTTGATCGTATTAGCCATATTCATGGGACGTTACAGAAAATATTGTCTTAAAAAAATGTGGACTCTAATCTCAAAAATTGTGGATTTGATTTTGCCAAAGCGCTGTAAAAACTGTGGCAAGATTATTTATGACGATGATGCTTTGTGCGAGGATTGTTTTAACCAAATAAATTTTATTTCAGCGCCTTATTGCTTTCATTGCGGTATGCCTTTTGAAGAGAGCTCCAACCGGAGCGGACCAACCTTGCTGTGTCCGGCTTGTGCCGCTGAAAAGGCTCCTTGGTTCAGGCTGTGCCGTTCGGCCGTGCATTATGATGATGCCAGCAAGCCGTTAGTTATATCATTTAAATTTTATGACCGAACAGATAATGTTCGTTTGCTGGCAAAATGGCTGAATATGGCCGGTAAGGATATTTGGAGAGCCGGTGTAGATGTGTTGGTTCCGGTGCCATTGCATTACACTCGTTTGATTAAGCGGCGTTATAATCAGTCGGCGTTGTTAGCCAAAGAGCTCTCTAAAATTACGGGAGTACCGGTTGAGTATTCGGCATTGGTTAAGCACAAGCGCACTCGGCCTCAAGTTGAATTCAGCGGGCGGCGGCGAAAACATAATCTGCGCGGGGCGTTTAAGCTTAAACATGCGGAGCGTATTAAGGGCAAGAAGATTGTGTTGATTGATGACGTATTGACCACCGGTTCTACACTCAAAGAATGTGCCAAAGCGCTGCAGGTAGGGGCTCCGGAGTCGATTGATTTGCTGACGGTAGCCAGAGTTTGTAAAGATTAAAAAAAAATCCCGAAAGCCATGACGGCCTTCGGGATTATGGTTGCAATGCTTGGTTTAGATAGTACCTGCAGCGTAGCGTTTAGCCATCTCAGACATCGGGATAACCTTAATCTTATCAGCATGGCCGGCTGCGCCAAAGGCCTCATAACGAGCTTCGCAGACTTTTTGCATTTCTTCAATCGCGGGTTTGAGGTATTTGCGCGGATCAAACTCTTTCGGATTTTCAGCAAAGAGTTTGCGAATCGCACCGGTAATAGCCATACGGCAGTCAGTATCAACATTGACCTTGCGTACACCGGATTTGATACCGCGGACAATCTCTTCAACCGGAACACCATAAGTCTGCGGGATAGCACCGCCATAAGCGTTGATGAGGTCTTGCAGCTCTTGTGGAACTGAAGATGAGCCGTGCATTACCATGTGGGTGTTCGGCAGCTTTTTGTGAATCTTTTCAATTACGTCAATTGCCAAGATTTCACCATCCGGCTTACGGGTGAACTTGTAAGCACCGTGAGATGTACCAACCGCAACAGCCAAAGCGTCAAGGTGGGTTTCAGCTACGAATTTGGCAGCTTCATCCGGGTCAGTTACCAAGCGTTTTTTATCAATAACGCCTTCAGCGCCGTGGCCGTCTTCTTTATCACCTTTGCCGGTTTCGAGTGAACCGATAACGCCGAGTTCGCCTTCAACCGAAGCACCAACAGCGTGAGCACGGGCGACAACTTCTTTAGTTACATGGACGTTGTATTCAAATGAAGACGGAGTTTTACCGTCAGCCTCAAGTGAGCCGTCCATCATTACTGATGAATAACCGTTGACAATGGCAGACTGGCAGATGTCTACTGATGAGCCGTGGTCTTGGTGAATACAAATCGGAAGTTCAGGGAACATCTCAATACCGGCCTGAACCATATGACGGATCATCGGGTCGCCGGCAAATTTGCGGGCACCGGTTGAGGTTTGCAAGATTACCGGAGCGTTGACTTTACGGGCAGCTTGCAAAACGGCAATAACCTGCTCCATATCATTGATGTTAAACGCCGGAACACCGTAGTTGTTCTCAGCGGCATGGTCAAGAATCTGACGCATTGTAACTAATGGCATTAGTTTCTCCTTATTGGTTAGATAAATTTTCTATTAGCAAATATATTACCTGTGCTTATATTTGCAAGTGTTTTTTTGGGTTTTGCGACGGCTTAAGCGCGGCAGAAAAATTTTGCTTGATTATTTGGATAAAACGTGTTACATTTTGTCTAAACTTTAATTATTTAGGTATTATGATAAAGTTAGGGTTAATCGCGGCGGGGCTGGCCGCATATGTATTATTAAATTTAGTATCCCTGAAGCATTTTCTTAAGCACCCCTCGGGAATGCGCTCTCCGGACAAACTTGCCTGCACGGTGATGGCGATTATGGCTACTGTGGCCGGCGCTTTTGTTGCAATCCAAGGAGGATTGTTCCTTTGGATTGTTTTGGGGATTTGGGTGGCAATTGTGCTGCGCTGGAATTATCTGCGACGCACGTTGCGCGAAAAGTACCATGAGGCTTATTCCGATGTTCCGACTTATCGGATGGAGCAAGCGGAAAAGCTTTATAACCGCACATTAGACTGGATGCCGGAGGTGTTTATCCCATGCACGGTGTTCGCTGTTATTGCGGTGCTGTATTTCTAAAGGAGGCTTCGGCCTCTTTTTTTGTTTTGATATGCCATGAAAAATTTTGCTTGATTATTTGGACAACGCATGGTATATTTTGTCCAATGTTGAATTATTAAAAAATATATATTTATGTTAAAGATTATTTTGGCGCTGCTATGTGCAGCGGCTTATGTGGCTTTGAATTACCGCTCGCTCTTGGTGACAATCAAGCATCATTCACGGCAAACCAAAGCTGAAGATGACCTTGGTTTGTTTTTAGCCGTGTTTGCGGCTTTAGCGGGCGGGGCGGCTTTGTATTGGAGCGGGATTTGGCTAGGTATTGTAATGATTGGCGCCGTACTGGTGTTATGGTATCGGAAATATGCCGAGCTTGACCGTTTGGCCGAAGACGAAGAACGCGATATTCGCGCCGGGCTCAGAGCTTTTAACATGTTTAATTATCATGACAAGCTCTTTAAGCGCTGTGTGTTTTGGCTACTACGAGATTATTTGATGGTGACAACCATTTTGGTAATCTCGGCATATTTGTTAATATACAAATAAAAAGAGGCTTCGGTCTCTTTTTTTTATGCTTTGTTAAGGACTCTTTGCTATCAATAGCTCATGACTAAGCTAAGTGAATATATTAAGCCGATTGAGGCTCTTATCTCTCCGCTGTCGGCGTTCTTTGCCGGTACGGTATTGGTGTGCATGGGTTATGCCTTGCTGACTTCAACCCTGTCTATCCGAATGGATGTGTTCGGGGTGTCAGCTTCGGGGATAGGTATCGTTCTGTCTTTATATTACATCGGGTACATCGCCGCCTCAATGACTGCGTTCAAAATCATTAACAAAGTCGGGCATATTCGCGCGTTTTCGGCTTATGTATCAATCTTTTCAGCGCTGGTATTGCTGCATATTTTTTATTTCAGCCTCACAACTTGGGGGTTGCTGCGCTTGGCCGAAGGATATTGTATCGGCTCGGCGATGATGTGTTTGGAAAGCTGGCTGAATGCTCGCGCCTCTAACAAAAACCGCGGGCTGCTGATGTCGTTATATATGGTCACTACTTATTTGGGCTCCGGCTTGGGGCAGCTGCTGCTCAACCTGCCTGACCCAATGGGCGTGGTGCCTTATGTGGCGGTGTCGGTGATATTTTCTATTGCTTTGGTACCTATATCTTTAACCGCCTTGCCGGCTCCGAATATTACTTTGGCGCAGAAAATGAGCCTTAAAGATTTGTTCAAAATATCACCGGTCGGTGTGGTCGGTTGCTTGTGCAGCGGGGTGTTTGTCGGTGCTTTTTATACTTTGGGCACAATCTATGCCAAGCAGAGCGGGCTGGATTTGGCGCAGACTTCGCTCTTTATGTTTGCCGGAATTATCGGCGGTATGTGCGCGCAAATCCCGCTGGGGCGGATATCTGACTTTTTTGACCGGCGCTTTGTGATGATGTGGGTTTGCGGAGCAATGTTTGTTATTGCTCCGTGGATTCATTTGTTTATTGATAACGGAACCTGGCAGCTGATGGCCGCGGCTTTTGTGTTGGGAGCGTGCACCTTTGTGGTGTATCCGATTTGCGTATCTCATGTGAATGACCAAATCGGCGATGATAACCGCGTTAAAGCCAGCGGGATGTTAATTATGTTGCAGAGTGTCGGAATGATTGTAGGGCCGATTATCATTTCTTTTTTGATGGAGTGGTTCGGCGCAATCAGCTTCTTATTATCAATGTCAATAATCGCCGGAGGCTTCGTGCTGTTTGCGTTCCATTATATTGCCAGACGTGATGTTAATTATGTGGCCAACACGCCGACACAGCCCCTGCCCGCTGAACAGACTCCGGTCTTTCCGAGTTTGGCGACTCATGACACCATTATGGATAAAGCCAAAAATATTCTTGCAGAGAAAAAACACTAAATGGGGTAAAAAACTTATGCCTAGATTGAGTAACTAGCTTTATCGGTTAGGCTTGTTTGAAGTAGTCCTTGGGTTTGGTGCCCCATTCGGTGCAGCTCCAGAATTTGTCGCCCTCCTCTTTGGTCAAGACACAGACCGAGCCGGTGCCGACTTTAATGTCGTGCTCGGAGGTAAACTTTTTGAAGTCGCCGGTCAAATAAGGCGCAAAGCGAATTATGCCGTTGCTTGAAACCACCAAAACCGTTTGGTCTTTATGCTCTTTTTCAACCTTATTGGCAAAATCTTGCCAGGCTTTAATAATCCCCTCAACGGAAACTTTCCAGCCATCAGGCACAATGGCGTCTTGGTTCCAGCGGTCAATGGCGGCTTGCCCGATACGGGCGATGACCTCGTCTTCGGTTTTGTTTTCATCAGGGCCGTAGTCAATCTCAACAAACGAATCGTCAAAGGCCAGCGGAATGTTGCCGCCCATAGCCGCAATGGCCAGACGAGCCGTCTCAGCGGTGCGCTTTAGTGGAGCGGTATAAACATAATCAGGCACCATATGGCGAGCCTCCAGATAACGGCCAATATTTGTGCCTCTTTCGGTTTCGACCAAGGGCAAATCTGTCCGGCAGCCGACGCGGGTCGGGGTTTGATCTTTAGTAAAAGTATTGCCGTGGCGGGCGATGATGATGCGTGTGGTCATTTATGGACTCCTTTAACTCTACAAGCTAAGCTTAAAACTCTCCGCACTCGGCGAGCACAGCCTCAACACGGGCGACGTCTTCCGGCGAATCGACGCCAGAAAGCGATGACATGGCCACAAAATGGCGATAATCAACCTTGACGCACTTAACTTTAATATGGTTTTCAATCCAGCGGAGCTGTTCCAAGCCTTCGAGTTTTTCATAGACGCCTTCCGGCAAAGAAGCAATTTTCTTCAAAACATCGTAGCGGTAGCCATACAAGCCAACCTGACGGAAGACAGGCGACATCGGCATGGCATCACGGATTTTGTCTTCCTTACGAATGGCAGGAATAATGTTTTTAGAAAAATAAAAAGCATTGCCGTTATTATCAAACACCGCCGTAGTACCGCTGAACGGGGTGGACTTTTTGTTCTCACGCAGGCGGTCAAGCTCGCTCCAGCTCAAGTTGACTACCGGAGTAACCGTTTCAACCCGATTATCATCATAATAGGCTTGAATTACCGCCTCAACAAACCAAGGCGGGCAAATCGGATTATCTCCCTGGAGGTTGACCACGAACTCAGGCTTGGAGGCAAAGCTGTCAGCCAGCTCAACAATACGGTCGGTGCCGGTTTTGCAATCAACCGAGGTCATAACCGCACGAATCCCGTTATCTTGGCAGAAAGCCATAATCCGTTCGTCATCAGTGGCAACGGCGGCCTCGCAGCCCTCAAACTTGGAGGCGGCGTTCAATGCGTTGTCCCAGACGCGGAGCAGCATTTCGCGGCCGGCAATCTTAGCCAGAGGTTTGCCAGGGAAGCGGGTGGAGCCGTAGCGGGCCGGAATACCGATTAATGTTTTCATAATTTTTACTTCCTTTCTTGAAAAATTTAGGTTATTTTAAGCAAAAATAAATCAAAACGCAATCTGAAAGTTTGGGGTTTATGCAAAACTACACGCAAGATTATTTACTCGACAAGCAAATAACCATTTATCAGCCGGTGGACGGGTATCGCGCCTCAACCGATGCGGTGATGTTGGCATCTCTGCCTAAGCTAGTGTGCGAGGACCAAAAGATTTTGGATGTAGGCTCCGGTACGGGGGCGATTTCTCTATGTTTGGCGGAGAGGTTCAAAACTAAGAAGGTGGAAATCATCGGCTTGGAATTGCAGCCCAGGTTGGCAGAGCTGGCTAATATGAGCGCTAAAGCCAACGGGTTTGATTTTTTGCATTATGAAAACATTGATATCCGCCAAAAGATGCCGCCACATTTGCCAAATTGCAGTTTTAACCACGTGATTACCAACCCGCCTTATGCCGAAAAGGATATGCCCTCCCCTAACCCGAGCAAAGCCGCGGCGCATAATTTGTCTGACTGCAGATTGACCGACTGGCTCAATTTTTGTATTAAGATGGTGGCGCCCAAAGGTTTTTTATATGTTATTAATCGGGCGGAAGCTATTGACGAGATGTTGGCGGCGCTCTATGGCAAAATGGGCAATATTAATTTGGTACCGCTGTTTTCAAAGCAAGGGCAGCCCGCCAAGCGGATTATGCTCTCGGCGCAAAAAGACTCAAAAGCGCCAGCAGTAATCCATGCCGGACTAATAATCCATAAGGAAGACGGCGCTTATACGCCCGAAGCGCAGGCAATCCTCCGCAAGATGGGGCAAACCGGCACCGTTTGAGCGGGGAGCCCCCGCGGGCATTAGTCACCGGTAGCTTGTGCGGTGCCACAAAAGGCGCGATGCTCGCATGGTGCTGGTGTTGAGTTTTGGGCACTGGATCCCCGGGTCAAGCCCGAGGATGACAGTGTCGATAGTGGGATAAAAACCTAGAAAGCGAGCACCGGAAGCTGTGCCAGCTTCACCCACTAACTTTGCTGTTGGAAGCGGGTGCCGCTTCACCCACTAACTTTGCTGTTGAGAGATTGGGGCAAAGGACGAACTACGTTCGCACTCCACCCCTTGTTTTGAGGATTACCAAGAAGTAAGAATCGGGCGAACATAATTGTTGTTGCTCTCAATCCACCCGGAGGCACCACTAGACATATTCACTACGAAGTAATTGCCGTAGCCAGGGTTGGTAGATGACCAATACCAGCCTTCTGTCATTGTTGCCCCACCGTTTGTTGAAAGTAAGCTGTTTACTTGTGATTTATTATTATATATGGTTAGTAATTGCTCTTCAGTTGGTAATGTGCCTTTAATATCATCGCAAAACGAGTAATTTTGGCATGCAGAATTAGCATTACTCCAATTCATTGTTCCTAAATTTTTCATCGCTACATAGAAGTTCGTACCCGTAGCGCGGACACCAACTACCGCACCGTTGCAATAATACAAATCTCCTTGTGCTCCATTGAGAATTTGTTTCTGGCAATTGCTGCCAGTCCACTTATAGCCACTTGCGCAAGTACATACGGTATATTTTCCTCCGCAGGCGGAGCCGGAGCCGCTAGAGTAGCCTGTACCAGAACATGTATAGTTGAAGCCATATTTATCGCAAAATTCTTGTTCATATTCCGACTCTGATTTGAAGCATGCCCATTTGTTGCCAAACGGGCATTTGACACCGCTGCCGCCGGAGCAAGAGGTTTCAGTATAGCCCAAAGTTGCGCAATCCTGCGTGGCGACACATTGGGCGTTAATAGTTTGGGGGATTAAGGACAGACTTGTCCCTAGCAATAAAAAGCGTATTTTCATAACAAAAGCTCCATATAATTTTTATATAGGAGCAGTATAACATAAATTTTTATTTATTTCAATTATTATTTTCAGCGGCGGACGGAAAAGAGGGCAAAAAAATCCGTGTAATTAAAACACGGTGCAAGAAACATCTTAATTAGGGGGTGAAGCTGGCTCAGCTTCCCACAGGTGGTTCATCCAACTGCAGATTTAGAATACCACTTTGGCGCCAAGGTTGCAAGCGGTTTTTGATGTAATGGTGAAATGTGCTTTTTCAAGAGAGAATGGTGTTATCTAGTGTTGTTTGGCTAATTTTGTCTAGCTACTTTAGAGGGAGGGTAGGATTGAAGGGAGGAGTGGGTGGAGTGAAAATGCTCCGGCTTTTGCCGGAGGCACAGGCGTTTCGCCTGTGGTGGATGGATGGTTTATAAAGCAGGTGGAGAGATAAGGTTTTGAGGGGGTGTTTGGGTTAAAATCGCATATTGCGGTTAATTCCGTCTAGTAATTTTGGAGGAGTAGGAGATTGAAGGAAGAAGTAAGGAATGAGAGAGGTTAGAGAAAAATAAATTGGTATCGGGATGTGTGGAGGAAAGGCTCCGGCTTTTGCCGGAGGCACAGGCTTGCAGCCTGTGGTAGATGATTGGTTTGGAAAAGATAGCTTGCTGTGGCTAATTTTGTCTAGCAAATTAAAAAAAGGAAGTAGAGATTGAGGAAATTTAGGACGAAGAGGGAAAGTTAGCAAAAGGTGGAAACGGAAAAAAATGAGGTGTTGGATTATTTGGAAAGGATAAAATAGTTTGATGATATGTGAAGTTCTGGCTCCGGCTGAGCCGGAGGCACAGGCGTTTCGCCTGTGGTGGATGGATGGTTGGGATAAATCCTGCATCTGGGCTAATAGCTTAAAGGATGGAAGTTACAAAAGAGGGAATAAAGGCAAAGAAAGAGATATATTAGAAAGGGAGGCAAAGCGAAGAAGGTGCATTGCTTGGAGGGAAGCTTATCTAATCCATTAGGCGCGCAGCAAAGGGGAATCGAAATTGGTGATTTTGATTCTCCTTTAAACAAAAATATTAACACAAAAAATTGTGATTATTTGCCGTTGATGTATTTTTGTAATTTTAATATCGAATTTAGTTCTATTTGACGAACCCTTTCTTTAGAAATTTGGTAGGACGAGCTTAGTTCTTCCAAGGTTAAGGGTTGGTCTTGAAGGCGGCGTTTGAACAATATCTCTTTCTCGCGACGGTTGAGCTTGCCTAAGGCCTCGACAAACAACTTTTTGCGATAGATATATTGTTGGCGCGCGGCCGTCTTCTCCTCCTGATTGGGGGTTTTGTCGGCCAAAAAATCTTGCCATTCGGCTTCATCTTCTGATGAGGACGAAAGCTTGCTGTTCAAACTGCCGTCTCGAGACGAAAGCCGGACGTTCATCTCTTTAACCTCTTTGGCGGTTACTGACAGCGAATGAGCCAGCGAGTGAATAATCTTCTCACTCAGCTCGCGGTCTTCCATTAAGCTTAGCTGATTTTTGGCTTTGCGGAGGTTGAAAAACAACTTTTTTTGTGCGGCGGTCGTCCCGACCTTGACCAGCGACCACGAATTCAAAATATATTTTTGAACTGAGGCTTTTATCCACCACAACGCATAGGTTGAAAACCTAAACCCCTTATCCGGGTCAAACTTTTCAACCGCATAGATTAAACCGATATTGCCTTCCGATATCATTTCACTCAACGGAAGGCCGTACCCTTTGTATTTTGAAACCACTTTAACAACTAAACGTAAATGTGATAAAATCAGACGATTGGCTATTTGTTGGTCTTTGGTTAGTCGATAGGTTTTAGCCAAGCTTTGTTCTTCTTCCTGATCTAAAACCGGATACCTTCTGATGCTTTGAAGATACCTCGCCATGTTAAGCTCTGGCGAAAAGTCAAGTCCACTAAGAGTATATGTCTCCATTATACTTCTCCCTTAATTGAACTGGCTTTGATGATAAACTACGACGGAGTTTCTGCAATCTATACTTTCGTATAAATCTTTTAAACAGGCTCTGCTAGAATCTTAAAACTGATAACAGTTCTTCCATGTCAGGGGGCAAATCACTACGAAAACTAACGGTTTGATGGCTGCGTGGATGTTCAAAACCCAAGGTTGCAGCATGTAAGGCCTGCCGCGGAAAGCTGTTGATATATGTCTTGACCGAGGCCGGAAGCATGATACTATTTTTGCCGGATTTGGTATAGACTTTGTCGCCTATCAAGTGACAGCCGTGAGAAGACATATGCACCCTGATTTGGTGGGTGCGTCCGGTCTCCAGATTGCACTTAACCAAAGCGGCGGCACCGTGGAAGACCTCAACCGTTTGATAATTGGTGGCAGCGGGTTTGCCCCCACTCTTAACTATTGCCATCTTTTTACGGTCATAAGGGCTGCGGCCGATATTGCCCTCAATGCGGCCGGACGTGGGCGACGGGATGCCGTAAACAACGGCATAATAGGTGCGCTCAATCGAATGCTCGGCAAACTGCTCGCTCAAAAAGCGGTGCGCCATATCATTTTTAGCAACAACGAGCAACCCGCTGGTCTCCTTGTCAATGCGGTGGACAATGCCGGGGCGTTTGACGCCCCCTATTCCGGACAAATTATCGCGGCAATGATACAGCAAGGCATTGACTAAAGTTCCGTGATAAGCGCCGGGGGCGGGGTGAACCGTCATGCCGGCCGGCTTGTTTACAACGATTAAATCGTCATCTTCATAGACTATATCCAGCGGAATATTTTCAGCCTGAGGCAGGGCTTCTTCAGCCTCAGGAATAACAATCTGGTAAACATCACCCTGACGGATTTTATGCGAATTATCTACGATAACAACATCATCACAGCTGACATTGCCTGACAAAATAAGCCGCTGGAGCTGAGCGCGCGACATATCAGGCAGGCTTTGCGCCAGATATTTGTCTAAGCGAGAGCCTTGCTGACCATCTTCGACCACGGGGCTGTAAATTATGTTGTTATCTGTATCCATGTTGCAAAAAATAAAGTTTATATTAATCTGTTTGTGCTTTAATGCTTGTTAGATTACTGATTTTTTGGCTTTTGGCAAGGATAAAGATTATGGAAAAGCTCAAATTGATTAAATATGTGGTATTTATTTTGACTTTTTTGCTGGTGTTTGGCTCTTTGGTGCTGCTCGGAACCATATTCAAAAAAGTGCGCGGCGGCGATGAGGCTAAAGAAATGCCGCTTTCGGTATCATTACAGGAACCGGACGGGAGCTCTATTGAGGCAGTGGTATCCCATGGCGACAATCTGTATTTGTTGATTAAAAACGGCGGGAAAGATGACCGCGTAGTGATTTTTAATCCGCAGAAAGCTCAGAAAATATCCGAAATTAGCTTAAACTAAAAAGGCGGTGCATAATGGCTGGTCAAGATGATGACGACGAATTTGAAAGGCTCTTAAACGACTTTATTGCGACTCAACTGGAAGATGTTGAAGACGAACCCGCTAAAAAAGAACCGCCTCAACCTGCGCCCAAAGCAGAAGCCCCGACCGCTAAAGAGACTAAAATCGCAGATCCTAATAGGGAAAAATTTAGCGATGATGATGAAGGCGATGATGAACTGGCAATGCTCAAAGACAATGAAAAGGCTTTGTGTTCAGCCGTGCGCAACTTTCAATCCGCGGTGGAGATGATTGCAGCAGAAAACAACATCAAAAACAAGATGCAACCGATTGAGCCGATTATGCTATTTCCGAACTATAAGCCATCAGTCGGGCAAATGATTAACCAAGAAATCATTAAAGGGTGGGATATTTTAATCAAGGCTTGTCCGGAGACTATTCAAAAAATCAACCCCTCATCATCTGATGAAGAACTGCTTGATTTTGCCGAAAAAAGCGATGATGAAAATGTCCAATTCTCCATAATCTCTTATGTGGAAGCTTTGATTGAAATGGAAGGCTGCGAAATTGCCTATAAAGAGCACAAGCTCAAAAAAGAAAAAAAACGATTGGAGCGCAAAATTTATGAAGAACACCAACGCCGTATCAGCTTAATGAACCGATATATCGAGGCTATTCGCGAAAAGAAGTTTCCGATTAATGCCGAGCGACTGGTGAAAAACTATTTCAAAACCGCGCAAAAAGATGCCGATGGGGCTTTTAAAGTGCTGACAACAAGTCCGGCGGTATTTGCTCCGATTGAATTTGACAAGATTAAGCCGAGGTTGTTCGGCTTGATTAAAGTATCGCCGCAAGACGGCATTCGCTTCAACAAGCTTATCGGGGATTTTTTGAAAAAATTGAAGCGTTGAGTTGTGAAAATTATAGACAAAACTTATTTTTGGTGATACAATACTACTAATATAGACGAATGGTCGGGTAAGGATTGAAAAATATGGCTGATGATAACGAATTAAAACCTCAAAATGATTTGATTTTTGATGAGCCGGATAACCCCAAAGAGGTTACCGTTAACCAAGAAACAAAGGAAACAACCGTCAATCAGGTTGCCCCCAAAGAGACTACCGTTAATCAAGTTGCGCCTAAAGAGACTACCGTTAATCAGCAAACTGCGGAATCTAAGGTTAATGAAAATAAGTCTCAAAAAACTCCTCAGGAAAATGATGATGAAGAGGTGAAAGCCCCTGATACTGCCGAGGTTAACCGTAAAGATGATAATTTGGTGCAGCCGGGAGATGAGGAAAAAGGCCCCTTCAAAGAAGGCGATATCATTAAATATATGTATGAAGACTGGCTCATCGGCGGTCTGAACTGGTTGTGGGCTAAAGGAGCTAAGCATATTAAAGCCGGTGCTACACGCCAAAAATACGCTAAACCTAAAAAAGATGCCGAAAATAAAAAGACTAAAACTTTGGAGCGTTTTGATACTTATAAAATGAAAGAAAAATACAATGACAAAATGCTCAATAATATTGATAAAAAAGAAAAGCAATTAGCCGAATACAACGGTTTGGTTGATGTCTGCGACAAAATCAGAACCGGTCGCTTGGGTGAAACCGATTTGCCGGACGAGGTTAAGGCGATGATTAAGGCTATGCCTAAAAAAGATTTTGACAAATTCTTTAACCCCAAGCGAATTGCTAAAACTCAGGATAACATTAAAAGCAATATGCTGGCAGCCATGCAATTTGCTAATATGTATGCCCAAGCTGCTTTGCTTGATGCCAAAATGCAGAGCCTTAACCATGAGGCTTTGGCTAACGGTAATGATGCCGCTTTTGAGGCTTTTCTGAAAGAGGGGCTCAAAAAATATGTAAAAGCCATGGGGGCCGCGCAAGAAGACGGAAAAGACTCTTATGCTTTATCCGGAAAGCTATTAAAAATGGTCGAAAGAGCAGTAGAAACGGCGCATAAAAATATTGACAACGGCAACTTTGACGGCTTTGAAAAAAATAAGCGCAATATGTTCCTGCAGAAAAAGAAAGTCAAAGGTGAATACAAACCCAATAAAGAATTTGACAAGCTGCAAGATATGCTTGGCAATGTTGATATTACCAAACCGGCCGCAAACTTGTGGGAAGAAGCTTTAATGGAGCAGGATTTTGATAAAGCAAATGCTTATCAATTTGAGCAATACCGCATGAACCAAAATGATGTTAATGCCAGACGGCGCAGTCTGGAAGAACGACGCAGAAATTTGGAAAACCGAATCATGAACGACCCTGCCCTTAAAGCAGCCAGAGATGCCAAGCTGGCTCAACGCTCAGCCAAACGGCAGGAGATGATAGAGCGGATGCGTCAAGACCCGAACTATGGAAGCCAGATTGTAAGAGCTCGGTTGTTAGGTGGCGGTCGATGAAAAAGTTAAGCAAGTTGTTTAAGCTCATTATTGTAGGTCTGCTTTGGACCTACATTTTGTTGTGTGGTGCCGAATGGGCAATGATGAAGCTGTGGCGCTTTGATATCCTTGATTTCAAAAGTTGGCAAATTATTGCCGATTGGTGGAACGGCGGCGGAAAAATTAAAACCGGACGCGATTTTTTGTTCCTAGCATCAATCATGCTGGTGGTAATTATTTGGTTGTGGGGCTGGAAAAGGGCTTATCTCATCAATTTCAAAAATGTGATTATCGCCCCGTTTGAATGGCTCAACCGCCAAATGCTCAAAAAATATTCTCAAGGGGAGCGTATCGTCATCAAAAACATCGGCCTGAAAGAAGAAAAACAATCTGAAGAGGATATTATTAAAGAACAACTTAAAAATATTGGCCAAAGGCTTGATAATAACAAAGAAAGCACCAAAATCCGCGAGGCTATGGCGGAAAAGATTAATATGATAAAAAAATAAATTCTTAACTTTATTCTTGTATAATAATCTCAAATTTGGTAAATTGATGGTATTCTTGAGCGGCTTTAGACTATAGGAGTTGGGGTTTGAAACCTTTGATTGTCTTAACCAGAATTATGTGCGTCGGTCTCTTTTGGAGCGTGTTCTTCATTGAGGGCGTGCGCGTTATTATGCTCAAAAACTGGTATTTTGACATATTTCAGACCGCTCACTGGCAGCATGCGTGGAACTTGTGGATGTCAGGTTGGGTTATAAATACTCCTAAAGAATGGGCCTTTGTGTTGATTGTGCTGACTTTTATTCCGCTGTGGTTGTCCGGTTGGGCGGCTCTTAGCATGATTCGATGGGAAAAAATATTTATAAAAATACTGCGCCTCCCGTGGATTACGTTTAAACGCGGTTTCTTTAAACCTGTTAAAATCATTGCTCATTCTTCAGTCCAGAGCAAGGCCGTTAAAAAGAAAAAATCTTATAAAGACGTCAGACCCAGAAGTTTGCGTCTGCCGCTTGATGAGCGTCCTGAACCGGTCAACACGTCAAAACTTGTAAGTGCTACATCTAAAGTCAAGCCTTTGGTTCCGGCTATTGCCGCCGCAGAAGCCCCTGCCCCGAGTATGGTAGCTGCAAAACCATCTATTCCGCCATCTCCGAACACGGCGACTGCATCTGAGGGGGCGGCTTTTACTCACTCTTTGTTCAATATGGATGAAAATTTGGATGATGATTTTGACTTTGATATTGATAGCTTTGACTTAGACAAGGCTTCAGCTCCGGACAAAGAAGATGTATCGCACCCTGCATCTCCGCCGCCAGCCAAAAGGGCGCCGCAACAAGCTCTGGCTCAACAGGGACGAAACCCCAAAAAAGACCGCCGCCCTCAAAACCAAAGCTCAGCTCCTATGCAGGCTCAAAATAATTCTCGGGGGACAAATGCGCCCGCTCAGCAGAACAATTCTAAAAAGTCCGGCAGCGGAAGCTCGATTTTGGATGTTATTCGCCAGCATGGATTTGAAACCATTAACGGTGCTACAATCAAAAATACTCTGGTGGACTTTATCGGGGTGGCTAAAGGACAGATTGTGTTGTGTTTGATTGATAAAGAACCCGGTGACTGGCTGGCCGATGAAGAACGATTTAATGACGAGGAACCTTTGTGGTTTTCGGAAAGCAGTCACAGAATATCTCCGGTCAGAAAAGTCGACTTGGCTTGCAAGTTTTTACAAGACAAGCTTGCCGCCGCCGATATGGTGTTGAATGTTGTCCCTTATGTGATTATTTCTATCGGAAACATCATCAATGCCGAAGATATGTTTGATATTTGGGGCGATTTGGGCGTTAAGGTGGTGCGCATAGATCGCGGAACACCAAAGGATATTCCGCTGTTTGCCAAAGAACTACCTGATGCCGAAGCGCCGCTCGACCGCGACACTTTTGAAAAAGTCAAAAAACTAATCAGAAATATTGCTTAAAAAAAAAGGATAATCTGCTATGGCGCTCAAAAAACGTGGAGAAGAATGGGAAGAATATGATAATGCCGTCCAATGGATGTCTATTACCGTTATTTTATCCTTGGTCCTGACTATCGTTTTGCTGATTGTATCTTTGCCGCTCGGATATTTGGTCGGCACAGGTATTTCTAAAGACAGCATGAATGAGGCTTGGCGTTTTATTCAGGCTATTTTTGCAGACCCGAGCTATTTGGTTTCAAGGTATGGGTTGTGGTTCAGGCAGTTATCCGGTTATCATGGGCCTTTCGCAATTAGTTTATGGCTCCCGATTTTGCCGTTCATTACGCTGCCTATCGGTTTGGTTATCGGTGTGGTGACAAACCCTTATCGCTTCCAGTCTAATATTCATGGTTCGGCGCGCATTGCTACTGAAAAAGATATTAAAAAAATGCCGTTGCTCGGCTTTGACGGATTTTGTCAGGTGGTCGGAAAGTTTAACAACAAGCTTTTGATGCTCAAAGAGACTTTGTCAACTCTGTGCTGCGCTCCTCCGGGTACCGGTAAAACTGCCGGCGTGGTGGTGCCGACTATTTTTAACTCCAAGGGGCTAAGTATTATCGTAAACGACCCTAAGCCAGAGTTGTGTTACAGCACTACTGGCGCCAGAGCCAAAGAAGGACCGGTTTTTGTGATTAACTGGGGTGCTGAAGATAATCCGGCGGAGGGGATATATTATCCCAGCTGGAATCCGCTGTCGCCTAATGCTTTGCCGGCGCCGGGGCCTGACCGCGATATGTATGTCGACTCTATGTGCAATATCTTGGTGGAAGACCCCAAAGGCAACGCCGACCCTCACTGGTCTAAGACCGGTCGTGCCGCTTTGACCGGATTTATTCATTTTGTATCTTTCAAATGTGAAAAAGCTCGCGCTAATGACTACTTTATCGCCCGCATCTACGAAGGCAAACTTGATGAAGAAGACAAACGTGTGCTGGAAAGCTACTATTTGGAGATGCATGACCCAATGGCCGCTCGGGCAATTCAGGATTTGAGGACCGGAAACCTTACCATCGACAATTATTTGCCTATCGGGACTTGGGCGTTGCTGCCGGAAAAGTGGATTGGGCATGAACCTTGTCTGGCGATGATTTTGGAATGGATTACCGAGGCGCAAATTAAACAGTCTCAAGACATTAAACGCCGACTGGATGAAGGCGACCAAATGGCGGCTATGGCTGACCCTATGCGCGACTTGTTGCAAGAGGCTATTGATGAGGCCAGAAAATATGGCTATTCGCAACGATGCATCGTCGAACTCAGCCAACTCAGCGCCATGCCGGACAAAGAGCGCGGCTCCGTGTTGTCTACAGGTTTGGCCGGTATTGGTATTTTCAAAAACTCGGCTGTGGTATCTCGCACAAGTTTTTCAGATTTGCAATTCAAAGATTTGCGAGGTATGAAAGACCCGATTACCGGCGAGTGGAAGCCGATTTCGGTATATTTGTCCGTCAACCAGGTTGATGCCCGGGCGCTCGGTATTATCAGTGGTACGTTCATTGAGCTGATGTCTTCTTATTTGATTGCCAACCCGCCTAAATTTGTCAACAAGACCGACGGGCAGATGGGGCCTTTCCCCGCGTTGTTCGTTCTCGATGAGTTTCCGCAGATGCCGAAGCTGAAGGCTATTATTGACGGGCCGGCCGTCGGTCGTGGTCAGAAAGTGTCGTATTTGCTTATCGGGCAAGACTTGGGGCAAATCTCCGGCAAATATGGTAAAGATGATTTGGAAACCGTGATTTCAACTACCGCCTGCAAAATTATCTTGTCGCAAAACAACGAAGTTACGGCACAGCGCTTTTCTAAAATGATTGGCAACAAGACCGTGCAGACAACTTCTTTTTCAAAAAGTGAGGGACTGGGCAAAGGGGCCAACCCCTTCTCTAAAAATGTATCATACCAATTGCAAGGGACTTCAGTTATCAGCACGACCCAGTTGCTGAGTTTGCCTATGCTCAAGCAGGTGGTACTGATGCAGGGATCTATCGACCGTCCGATTATGGCGGAC
Organism: uncultured Alphaproteobacteria bacterium; assembly: GCA_944390905.1. GTDB lineage: Bacteria > Pseudomonadota > Alphaproteobacteria > RF32 > CAG-239 > HGM16780. Next base: position 2,726 of record CALXRR010000020.1, on the reverse strand, counting down.
TCTCCGCGTTGGTATTTGGACAAGAAGATGAAAGCTCTGGCGGCAATTCCACCTTCACCTAATGTGCCGGACTGGATTGTGGCTCAACGCGAGGATATTAATGAAGATATGCTGGCTAAGCTAGGAATCGAATATTCTCCCGAAGATGATGAAGATGACGATTTTGAAGAAGACCCTGAAAATATGGAATAAACACAATGCCCGTGGAAGCTGGTGCCACCACGGTGCCCGTGGAGCCCTAGGTTAGCTGTTGGCAGATAGGGGCGAAGGAAGCGCGATGCTTGCATGGTGTCGGTGTTGAGTTCTTGGCACTGGATCCCCGGGTCAAGCCCGAGGATGACAGTGCCGGTAGTGGGATAAAAACCCAGAAAGCCATGACCGGCCGGAAGCTGGTGCCGCTTCACCCACTAGGTTAGCGGTTGGCAGATAGGGGCAGAGGAACGAACTGCGTTCGCACCGTGCCCCTGTTGAGAATCTAGAAAGCGAGCACCGGGCGAACGGAGGTGTCGTAGCCGCAGTAGTCCTTACTGTCGTAGGTCATATTGAACGAACCACTCGCATAGGCGTAGAAGTCCCACGCGACGTCACTGGAGTACTCAGACGACGACCAAACGATCTCACCGCCGTTGTAAGCGTTTCCTAGGATTGTTGCTGCACTCGTCCCTGCTTTGGACTGAATTTCCAAAATAGCAGCGTTGAATTTAGTTAAGTTAGCTGAATTATCTAAGGCATTTTTTAATAATCCGCCTGAAGGCAGGCACCATGTTTTACCACCTTCTTTATAATTCTTAGCTGCCCATGCCGCCGGATATTTTGAGCTATTACCTTGAGCGGTAATTTTATCCGTATTGGTACAACTGGCTTGGATATCGGTTAATTTTGATTCTGATGTTATGTTAGTAAGCCCAGGAATATCAGTTCCGGATCCATCCCATTCAATACCGGTAGCTACCGGCTTATGTGTCATTACCCAACCATTCTGGCTGGCCGATTTTTCATAAATAACAATACCAAGCAATTTCTTACTGGAAATATAGTCATTTGAACATGTCCCATCGGCATAATACAACGCACCAATGGTACAGTTCGCGGTATTAGCCTCACATGATTTGGTATCCGTGTTCCATGTAAAATTCGCAGCACATTTACAGATATTGTATTTGCCATTGCAGGCTTTGCCGGTGCCACCGGTTTGGTTGGTGCCGGTGCATGTTTGGGTAAATCCGTATTCATTGCAAAATTCTGACTCGGATTTGAAGCAGGCCCATTTGTTGCCAAAGGGGCATTTGACGCCGCTGCCACCGGAGCAAGAGGTTTCGGTATAGCCCAAGGTTGCGCAATCTTGGGTGGCAACGCACTGGGCATTTATGGTTTGGGGGATTAAGGACAGACTTGTCCCTAGCAATAAAAAGTGTATTTTCATAACAAAAGCTCCATTGTTTTTATAGTTAAAACAACGCACCTTTGTCAGAAACAAAAGGTGCGGGGAGCTCAAAAACTGTCTACATACAGTCGGGCTTATTCGACCATAGGCTTATGTCACCCACTCCACGCTGTGGTGGAATATTCATGTAGAGGTGTTTTTGAGACACCGCAGCCGGTTCATCCAACTGCAGATTCAGAATACCACTTTGGCGCAAAGGTTGCAAGTGGTTTTTGATGTAATGGTGAAATGTGCTTTTTCAAGGTAGGATGGCAGCATCTAGTACTGTTTGGCAAATTTTGTCTAGCTGATTAAGGGAGGTAGGGTTAAGGTAAGGTAAGGGATTGGATTGGAAAGGATTGGAGGATTAAATAGGGAAAATTGGAGGAGAATGAAGGAGGGCAAGGATTGGAGGGAAGGAAAAGGAAAAGGAAAAGGAAAAGGAAAAGGCAAAAGCGGAAGAACAAAGCAGTGTACGGGGATGTGGCGAGTTAATTGCTCCGGCATAGCCGGAGGCACAAGCTGGTACCACCAGCTTGTGTTGGATGATTGGTTTGGAAAGTCCGTGTTAAGGTGGCAGGTTTTAAGTAAGTTAGTTAGGTTAATGTGAATAGATAGTTTATAAACAAGGATAATTTAATTATCTACTCATCCTGTTCTCTAGCTTCGTAGGTTGGTTGCTCGGAACGAAATATCATAATGAAGACTGCGATGAGATTGGGGGTTTATCAAGAAAGGTAGAGGTGGTATTTATGCTCAAAAAAAGCAAATATATAAATAAAAAATTAAATAATTTTCCATTATAAAAAGGGTAAAAGGTTAATGAATAAAAAAAGGCATTTTAAAAAAAGGCATTTTATAGATGGAAAAATCAACATTAATAGGTGTTTTTGGCGGAATTTTGGCTGTGGGCGTTGGTATGGCATTAAAAGGCGCCGACCCTCATGCGCTGATTAACCCTGCGGCATTTTTGATTATTTTTGCAGGAACAGCGGCAGCAATTTTTAATGCTTTTCCGATGAAAGATTTGAAAAAAGTACCTAAGCTTTTTAAAATCGTTTTCTGCGGAAAAAAAGTTATTGCCAAGCAGGAGGTTTTGGAGCTTTTTGTCTCGGTAGCAAAATCTGCCAAGCATGAAGGGGTTATTGCGATTGAAAAAAGAGCTAATGAAATTGAAGACCCTTTTATTCGCTCTAGTCTAATCTTGGTTGCGGATGGTTTTAATGCTGATTTTATCAGTGAGGTATTGGAAGCGGATATAAAACAGATGGAAGAACGCCATCGTTCCGGTGCTATGGTTTTT
>CALXRR010000019.1 GCA_944390905.1 uncultured Alphaproteobacteria bacterium | reverse complement strand
TGACAGTTTTTGAGCTCCCCGCACCTTTTGTTTCTGACAAAGGTGCGTTGTTTTAACTATAAAAACAATGGAGCTTTGTTATGAAAATACGCTTTTTATTGATAGGGACTTCTCTGTCCTTAATCCCAAGTTTAACCTCTGCCCAATGCGTCGCCACACAAGATTGCGCCACTTTGGGTTATACTGAAACCTCTTGCTCCGGCGGGAGCGGTGTCAAATGCCCCTTTGGCAACAAATGGGCTTGCTTCAAATCCGATTCGGAAGTCTGCCAGCAATACGGCTTCACCCTCACCTGCACCGGCACCAACCAAACCGGCGGTGCCGGCAAAGCCTGTAACGGCAAATACTCTGAATGCACCTGCGCCGCTGGCTATGTATGGAACGATTCGTCTCAAAAATGTGAAGACGCCACCGCCAACTGCATCATCGGTGCGTTGTATTATAGCGACGGCACTTGCTCACAAGATAAATTAAGCTCTAAAACTCTGCTCGGTGTAGTTATCTATGAAAAATCCGCTAGCCAGAATGGCTGGATTATGACTGTTAAGCCGGTTAAGACAAATATTGCATGGGATACAGGTTCATTTTATTCAACCGGTATTAGAGATACAGCAGTTAGTGACAGCTGTACTAATACTCAAAAGCTGGTAGCTAAAGGCAGCCGCTTTGCGGCTGCTAATGCAGCAAATAATTATAAACCAACCGGCACTCCGAGCGGTAAATCATGGTGTTTGCCGTCTTATGACTTGCTTAACAACCTTAATAATTCCGTCAATTTTGCCAAAGTCAATGCCGGTATTACCACTGCCAGAGGTACTAAATTAGGATATGGCGGACAACCTTCCTATTCATATGAGAACGTTTGGTCGTCGTCTGAGTACTCCAACGGCCACGCGTGGGAGTTCTACGCCGATACGAGTGGTTCGTTCCATATGTACGGCAGCAATAAGAACTACGACTACGGCAGCTGCTTCTCCGTTCGCCCAGTCATGGCATTTTAGATTCTCAACAGGGGCAAGATGTAAGCAACGCGAATAATTAAAACGCAGAACAAGTAACAACTAACCTAGTGGGTGAAGCGGCACCCGCTTCCGGCCGGTGCTCGCTTTCTAGGTTTTTATACCACTACCGACACTGTCATCCTCGGGCTTGACCCGGGGATCCAGTGCCAAAAACTCAACACCAGCACTATCTGAGCAACGCACCTCCTCTGCCCCTATCTGCCAACAGCTAGATTAGGGGGTCAAGCTGGCACAGCTTGAGCATCGCGACTTCCTTGCCCCAATCTGGCAACAGCTAGGTTAGGGCTCCACGGGCACCGTGGTCGCGAATAATTAAAACGCAGAACAGGCTACCGCTAACCTAGGGGGTGAAGCTAGCACAGCTTGCGAACGCAGTTCGTTTCCCTACCCCCTTTTCTTTACCTTTTACTCTTCTACCCCTTAATCTATGCTCTCCATAAAATCAGTTAGACCAAATTAACCGCAATAAAAATTCTACTCTACCCACCATCCTCCCCTTCCCGCTTTTTTTAATTTTAAAAACAAAAAAAGCGCCTTATAAGCTTACATCTGCTTATAAAACGCTTTTAGTCAATTTACTTCACCGGCAACAGCTTATGCCACACCTGTTGGAACTTCAACGCACCGGCATTTTTCAAGGTTCTTGCCTCCAAACCGTGCCATTTTTCTTTTTCGTAATTATACAAACGCGGATAATAAAGAGCTTTATCAATAACGGTCTCCATCACCCAATACAATATATCAGGCAAATAGTTTTCCACGCCATACACTTTACTACCATCAGTTTTTTCATACGAAATCGGCACCGAGTTCATCTGCAACCACATAAAGCAATACCCCTGCTCCGCACAATGAGAAGCAGCCGTAACGCCAAAAGCCTCTTCAAACTGCCTTGGCACCGGAAGTGCATGCTTTACATTCATCAACACGCCGGCCCAACGTACATCCTCAAGCTTGCCCATCAACATATTACAAATATCCCGATTAGCAAAGAACCTTATTTTACGCTGGTCATCGGCTAAAATCAAAGCATTCATCTGCTCAAAATGGCAGATATAATCCACGATAAAAGCAATCACCTCTTCACGCCATGTCCGGTCAATTTCATGATGTCCAAAGCTGGAATCCCGAACATCAAAAACAATCAACGGCCCCTTATAAATAGCCGACAAAATAATTTTTTTAGCTGCCTGCAAGACCTCATTTTCATGAGCGACTTTCAAGTCAACCTGTGTCACCTTACTGTCCTTCGGATGAGCACGTTTCTTTTTTGTTGTTTCCATAATTAACCTAAATAATATCAGTATACACTTAGTCATACACGCTTCTCAAAATAAAATCAAGCTCTTTCTTGCCCAAAAAAACGACTCATTTAAATTTAAATGACAAAATCTTCTCTTCGCATTTAACCATATCAAAAAAAGGCCGGAATATTTCCGACCTTTTCACAAATAATACCTCGTATCAAAATGAGCCCCTTTTCACTCAAGGCTTGAGAGCTGAAGCTTAATTTCCTTAAACAAAAGCCCATAGACTTCAATCAGCTCTGCATTTTCTACCGGAGACTTACTCAAATCACTAACTATTTGAGCATACTTTTCCAAAAGAACTTTAAGTTTCTCTTGGTTCAGCTCTTGCAACAAAGATGACAATGCCTCGTGAGTAACTTCATATTGCCGCACTTTGGCATCATAAGCTTTTCTAAGTCTTACCAGCTCTCGGTACTTATCTATCACCAAAGCGAAGCCAATACAAACTATCACCCCCAGAAAAACCAACAAAAACTTTTCTAATTCTGACATAAGCAACCATAATTTTAGTAACACAATAATTCTTAACTATCTTTACCATATAAAAAAATATCTTTTTGTCAATCAAAAAAAAGGAAGGCAGATTTCTCTACCTTCCCTCCTGTCAAGACCCAAAGTCTAAACTTTTAACTTAAGCTTATTCAGCCTTAAGCTTGGCTTTTTCTTGCTCTTCCTCGGCTTTCAGTTCCTGAATTTCCTTATCGTTCTGAGCAGCCACACGACGCAAAGAACGCAGAACCGTACCGGTACCGGCCGGAATCAAACGTCCAACGATGACGTTTTCTTTCAGTCCGGTCAAGTCATCAATCTTACCTTCAACTGCAGCTTCAGTCAGCACGCGAGTTGTCTCTTGGAATGATGCCGCCGAGATAAACGACTTAGTCTGCAATGAAGCCTTCGTAATACCCAAGAGTACCGGATCAGCTACTGCAGGCTTACCGTTTTCAGCCTCTACTTTAGCATTTTCCGCTTCAAAGATATCACGATCAACTTGCTCACCGATGAGGAATGTCGTATCACCCGGATTGGTGATTTCAACTTTCTTCAACATCTGTGATACAATTACTTCAATGTGCTTATCGTTAATCTTAACACCTTGCAGACGATATACATCCTGAACCTCTTTAACCAGATATTCAGCCAGTTTTTCAACACCCAACACACGCAAGATATCATGCGGAGCCGGAGTACCTTCAACCAGCATATCGCCTTTCTTGACTACATCGCCTTCTTGAACAACCAAATGACGTCCCTTCGGAATCAAATATTCTAAAGGCTCACCTTTGGCCGGCACAACGGTAATCCGCTGCTTAGCTTTATAGTCTTTGCCAAACTCAACTACACCATCAATATCAGAGATGATTGCCGGATCTTTCGGACGACGAGCTTCAAACAACTCAGCCACACGCGGCAAACCACCGGTAATATCTTTAGTCTTAGAGCTCTCTCTCGGGATTCTGGCAATAACATCACCGACCTGAACTTCCGTACCGTTATCTACGGTCAAGATAGCATCAGCCGACAGATAATAACGAACTTCCTTGCCGTTATCATAGGTAACAAAATTACCCTTCTTATCCTTCAACATAATGCTCGGTTTGAGGTTTGAGCTTGCTGAATTTGAACGCCAATCAATAACCACCTTCGATACAATACCGGTTGTTTCATCAACAGATTCTTTAACCGACAAGTTATTGATAAGGTCAACCTGTTCCACAATACCTGCTTTTTCAGTAATAACCGGAATTGTAAACGGATCCCACTCAGCCACTTTCTGACCTTTTTTAACCTTGGCACCTTCAGCAACCAAAATCTTGGTACCATAAGGAACATGGTGGCGTGATTTTTCACGACCGTTAGCATCTTCAATCACGATTTCACAGTTGCGTGACAAAATCAAACCATGACCTTCGCTGTTAGTAACCATATGAGCATTGTCAAGTTTCAATACACCGGCAAACGGTACTTCAACTGAAGCCTGCTCAGCTGATTTAGAAGCCGCACCACCGATGTGGAAGGTTCTCATCGTCAACTGAGTACCCGGCTCACCGATTGACTGAGCAGCAATAACACCGACAGCCTCACCGATATTAACCGGAGTACCACGAGCCAAGTCACGACCATAACAAGCGGCACAAACACCATGCTCCGCCTCACAAGTCAAGACTGAACGGATTTTAACCTGTTCAACACCGGCAGCTTCAACAACTTCAACATCGTTTTCATCAATCAGCTTGCCTTTCTTAACCAGCACTTCACCGGTTTCGGGGTGAACAATATCCTCTTGAATGGTACGACCCAAAATACGCTCACCGATAGATACGATAACATTACCGCCATCGACCACCGGACGAACAATAATACCTCTTTCGGTACCGCAGTTACTCTCGGTAACAACCACATCTTGAGCCACATCAACCAAACGACGTGTCAAATAACCGGAGTTTGCAGTCTTCAAAGCGGTATCGGCCAAACCTTTACGCGCACCGTGGGTAGAGTTAAAGTACTCTAACACGGTCAAACCTTCTTTAAAGTTAGAAATAATCGGCTGTTCAATAATCTCACCATTCGGTTTTGACATCAAACCACGCATACCGGCAACCTGACGCATTTGTGCTGCCGAACCACGCGCACCGGAGTGAGCCATCATATATACGGAGTTGATATAACCATGGTCGGTTTTTGAGATGTTCTTCATCATCTCATCAGCCACTTTATCCGTACAAGCCGCCCAAATATCAACGACTTTATTGTACTTTTCACCCTTGGTAATCAAACCGTTCTGATACTGTTGTTCAAACTCTTTAACCTGAGCTTCGGTTTCAGCTACCAACTGCTTTTTAGCTTCCGGTACAATCAAATCGTCTTTACCGAACGAAATACCGGCCTTACAAGCATTGGTGAAGCCCAAGGTCATGATTTTATCAACAAACAATACGGTTTCTTTCTGTCCGCAATGACGATAAACGGTATCAATAATTTCACCGATTTCTTTCTTCTTAACCAAACGGTTAACCAAAGAGAACGGCACGTTTTTGTGCTTCGGCAAAATCTGCGATACGATGATTCGTCCCGGAGTAGTATCAACAATACCGTATTTTACCTCACCGGCATCATTAACATATTCCATACGGCACTTAATTTTAGCGTGCAAATCAACGGTTTTGGCATCCAAAGCCATTTGTACTTCATTAAAGTCCGCAAAGACAGAACCTTCACCGATCATACCATCAGCTTCATAAGTCAGATAATAAATACCTAATACCATATCTTGAGACGGCACGATAATCGGCTTACCTGATGCCGGAGACAAAATATTGTTGGTAGACATCATCAAGACACGAGCTTCCAGCTGAGCTTCAACTGACAACGGAACGTGAACCGCCATTTGGTCACCATCGAAGTCCGCGTTAAATGCGGTACATACCAGCGGGTGCAGGTGAATAGCTTTACCTTCAACCAAAACCGGCTCAAAAGCCTGAATACCCAAGCGGTGCAAAGTCGGCGCACGGTTCAACATAACCGGATGCTCACGAATAACTTCTTCCAGGATATCCCAAACTTCCGGACGCTCTTTTTCAACCATACGCTTAGCCGCCTTAATGGTTGTAGCATGTCCATAGAGTTCCAACTTAGCATAAACAAAAGGCTTAAAGAGCTCCAGCGCCATTTTCTTCGGCAAGCCGCATTGATGCAACTTGAGTTCCGGACCAACCGTAATAACTGAACGACCGGAGTAGTCAACACGTTTACCGAGCAAGTTCTGACGGAAACGACCTTGTTTACCTTTGAGCATATCTGACAAAGACTTCAACGGACGCTTATTGGTACCGGTAATGGCACGAGCCCGACGACCGTTATCAAACAAAGCATCAACCGCCTCTTGCAGCATTCTCTTTTCATTGCGGATGATAATATCCGGAGCATGCAGTTCGATTAAGCGTTTCAAACGATTGTTACGGTTAATCACACGACGATACAAATCGTTCAAATCAGACGTTGCAAAACGACCGCCATCCAACGGCACTAACGGACGCAACTCAGGCGGAATAACCGGCAATACGGTCAAAATCATCCATTCCGGCTTGGTGTTTGAGTTGATAAAGTCCTCAATCAACTTCAAACGTTTAACCAGCTTTTTACGCTTAGCTTCTGAAGCATTATCTTTGAGTTCAGCTCTGATTGTTGCTCTTTCAGCTTCCAAATCAATAGACGCCAAAATCTCCCGAATAGCCTCAGCACCAATACCGGCGCGGAAAGAATCTTCACCATACTCATCAATTGCTTCCTGATACTGTTCTTCCGTCAACAGCTCATTAACCCCCAAAGGAGTCAAGCCCGGTTCAATTACGATGTAGCTTTCGAAATACAAAACTCTTTCCAAAGACTTCATCGGAATATCGGTCAAAGTCGCAATACGTGACGGCAAAGACTTCAAGAACCAAATATGAGCAACCGGCGCAGCCAGTTCAATATGGCCCATTCTTTCACGACGCACTTTTGACAACGTAACTTCAACACCGCACTTTTCGCATACGATACCGCGATATTTCATACGTTTATATTTTCCGCACAAGCATTCATAGTCTTTTACCGGACCAAAAATACGTGCACAGAACAAACCATCTCTTTCCGGTTTAAAAGTACGATAGTTAATCGTTTCCGGTTTTTTTACCTCACCGTAAGACCATGAACGGATCTGTTCAGGCGAAGCGATTGAGATTCTGATTTTGTCAAAGGAATCACCTGATACCTGTTGACCAAAATACTTCATAATATCATTCATATTAGCAAAACTCCTTAGCCTTAAACTTCTTCGTTCAACATCTCAACATTGAGACACAAAGACTTAATTTCTTTAACCAAAACGTTAAAGGACTCAGGTACACCGGCCTCAAAGCTGTCATCACCACGGACAATAGCTTCATATACCTTGGTACGACCGCTGACGTCATCTGATTTAACCGTCAACATTTCTTGCAAGGTATAAGCCGCACCATAAGCCTGCAAAGCCCAAACTTCCATTTCGCCGAAACGCTGTCCGCCGAACTGAGCTTTACCACCCAAAGGCTGCTGCGTAACCAAAGAGTACGGACCAACCGAACGAGCGTGCATTTTTTCATCAACGATGTGGTGCAGTTTAATCATATAAATGATACCTACCGTAACCTTACGGTCAAACTTCTCACCGGTACGTCCGTCATACAAATCAATCTGACCTGAAGTCGGCAATCCGGCCATTGACAACATATGGTTAATATCATCACCTGATGCACCGTCAAATACCGGAGTAGCTGTCGGCACACCATTTTTGAGGTTAGAAATCATTTCCAACTTCTCAGCCTCATTCATTGGCTCGATATCACGTTTATATTGCTTATCACCATAAATTTCTCTGAGTTTAGCATTCAGTTCATCAATGGTTTTCTCGCCTTTTTTGTACTGTTCACACATCTCATTGAGCTGTTTACCAAGCTCTTTGGCTGCCCAACCAAGGTGTGTTTCCAAAATTTGACCGACGTTCATACGAGACGGCACACCGAGCGGGTTCAACACGATATCAACCGGAGTACCATCTTCCATATATGGCATATCCTGCAACGGCAATACACGAGAAATTGTACCTTTGTTACCATGGCGTCCGGCGATTTTATCACCTGATTGAATTTTACGCTTGGTTGCAATAAAGACTTTGACCATCTTCAATACACCCGGCAACAAATCATCACCACGTTGAACTTTCTCTACCTTATCTTCAAAATGCTTCTGCACTTTTTCCAATCTGGCATCCAAAGCCGCCAAAAATTCCTCGACCTTAGCCATTACTTCTTCGTCTTTGACCACAATCTTGCGCCATTGCGAAGACGGAACCGCAGCTAATACTTCATCAGAGATTACCGCATTTTTAGCAATTCCTTTCGGAGCATCAACTACTTTGTGACCCATCAGCATAGACTTCAAACGAGCCTCTGCGTTACGACGAATAATCGCCAACTCATCATCGCGGTCTTTAGCCAACTGCGAAATTTCTTCCTGTTCGATAGACAAAGCACGTTCATCTTTCTCCACCCCGCGGCGAGAGAACACATGAACATCAACCACAATACCTTCAATACCCGGTTGAACGCGCAATGACGTATCACGAACATCCGATGCTTTTTCACCAAAGATAGCACGCAAGAGCTTTTCTTCCGGCGTAACCGGAGATTCACCCTTCGGTGTAACCTTACCAACCAAGATATCACCGGCCTTAACTTCGGCACCGATGTACACAATACCGGTTTCATCAAGGTTGCGCAAAGCTTCTTCACCAACGTTAGGAATATCGCGGGTAATTTCTTCCTGACCGAGTTTGGTATCACGAGCCATAACCTCAAATTCTTCAATATGCAAAGAGGTCAAGACATCATCGCGTGAAATTCTCTCGGAGAGCAAAATAGCATCTTCGTAGTTCAAACCATTCCACGGCATAAAGGCTACCAACAGGTTGCGGCCCAAAGCCAACTCACCCATATCGGTACACGGACCATCAGCGATAATATCACCGGCCTTAACCTCATCACCGACCTTAACCAACGGAACTTGGTTAATGCATGTATTTTGGTTTGAACGGCGGAACTTCTGCAATTTGTAGATTTCGACACCGGCATCAGCTACATCTTCGCTCTTTGAACGAACCACAATACGGTTAGCATCAACGGCATCAACAATACCATCATACTTAGCCACTACAGTAGCGCCGGAATCTTTAGCCACTTTGGCTTCCATACCGGTACCAACGAGCGGAGCTTCCGAACGCAACAAAGGCACGCCTTGGCGCTGCATGTTTGCACCCATCAAAGCACGGTTCGCGTCATCGTTCTCCAAGAACGGAATCAAAGCTGTAGCTACTGATACCAACTGTTGCGGAGATACGTCGATGAAGTTAATTTCAGTCGGATGAGCAAACTCAAACTCGCCTGCTTTACGACAAGCAATCAGCTCATTCACAAAATGACCATCATCTTTAACCGCGGCATTAGCTTCCGCAATAATATATTTGCCTTCTTCATCAGCTGACAAATAAACCACTTCCTTGGTAACTACGCCGTCAATAACCTTACGATACGGACATTCAATAAAGCCATATTTGTTAATGCGGGCATAAGTCGACAAAGAGTTAATCAAACCAATGTTCGGACCTTCCGGAGTTTCAATCGGGCAGATACGACCATAGTGTGTCGGGTGCACGTCGCGGACTTCAAATCCGGCACGATCACGAGACAAACCACCAGGGCCCAAAGCCGACAAACGACGTTTGTGCGTAATTTCTGACAACGGGTTGTTCTGGTCCATAAATTGTGACAACTGAGAAGAACCAAAGAACTCACGAATAACTGAGGCAATCGGCTTAGCGTTAACCAAGTCCTGCGGTTTAACGTTATTCAAAACCTCAGATGACATTCTCTCGCGAATGGCTCTTTCCATACGCAACAAGCCCATGCGATATTGGTTTTCCATCAACTCGCCGACCGAGCGTACACGACGATTACCCAAGTGGTCAATATCATCAACTTCACCTTTGCCGTCACGCAAATCGCACAGTCTTTTAACAATGCGCAAAATATCATCTTTACGCAAAACGCGATAAGTATCCGGAGCCTCATCAAATGAGATATCCATTGCCACATTCATCTTCACACGACCAACTGAAGACAAATCATATCTTTCGTTGTCAAAGAACAAATTGTGGAACAACTGGTCAGCCGTTTCATAGGTAGGTGGTTCACCCGGACGCATAACACGATAGATATCAAGCAAAGCCTCTTCACGGCAATGATTTTTATCACTTACCAAGGTATTGCGGATATACGGTCCGACATTAACCCCGTCAATATACAAAATCTTCAATTCATTGATTTTAGCCGCAGCAATTTTAGCCAACAGCTCTTCGGTCAATTCATCGCCGGCTTCAGCCAATACTTCACCGGTTTTCTTCTCAACCACAGCGGTAGCCAAGAACTTGCCCTGCAGTTTTTCAGATGGCAGGCGATAATATTCCAAGCCCTCATCGGCCAATTTCTGAGCCATACGCGGCGCAATTTTTTTACCGGCTTCAACTACTACTTTTCCGGTTTCGGCATTAATCAAATCAAAATCAAATTTAACTCCTTTCATTCTTTCAGGAATAAATTTAACTTTCCAGTTTTTCTTATCCGCTACCAAAGTATCTACATCATAGAAATAGGCAAGGATTTCTTCTTTATCCATACCCTTAATTTCAGAGCGGTCGATTTTTTTGCCTTCCTTAGCAAGCTTAGCAATCTTTTCTTCTGTTTCTTTAGAATACAAAGAATACAAAATAGAAGTTACCGGCAGCTTACGACGGCGGTCGATACGAGCATAAACCAAATCTTTGGCATCAAACTCAAAGTCGAGCCAAGACCCGCGATAAGGAATAACGCGAGCTGCAAACAAATATTTACCTGATGCTACGGTTTTGCCTTTATCGTGGTCAAAGAACACACCCGGAGAACGGTGCATCTGCGATACGACGACACGCTCTGTACCATTAAAGATGAAGGTACCTTTGTCTGTCATCAACGGAATATCGCCCATATACACGTCTTGCTCTTTAATATCGTGAATAGACTTAGCACCCGTAGCTTCATCAATATCCCAAACCACCAAACGCAAGGTAGCCTTGACCGGAGCCGCATAAGTCATATCACGCTTAATGCACTCTTCCACATCATACTTAGGCTCTTCGAGTTCATATTTAACAAACTCCAACTCACCATTGCCTGAAAAATCTTTGATTGGGAAAATTGATTTGAATACTTCATCAAGACCGAACTCGCTGTCATGACCTTCAATAAAGTCTTTATAAGAACCGGTCTGAACTTCGATTAAACTTGGCATTTCCGACACGGAGTCGATTTTGCCGAAGTTTCTTCTTACACGTCTCTTGCTCGTATAAGATGTCAACATATACTCAATTCCTTTGGTTAGAATTCTGCGACTATTCTATTGCTTTTTGCAAGCAAACCCCGACCGCAGAAGGTTAAAAAAACTGGATTAAAAAAACCGCTGAATCGCGCCGCTCCGCTGAGTTTTAGCTCTACTCGGCGCAGATTCGCAAAATAATATTAAATTTAAAGTCGCTTACTTTTACACCCGCGAGTCTTAAATTGCAAGTATTTTTTCACAAAATGAGTCAAGAATTTTATTTTTTAATTAACGATTTTTTTATTTTAAATCCTGACTCAGATTCAGTTTCCGATTCTCCTTAAGCTGTCTTTTGTTTCTGTATTTTTTGTCATTTTACATTGCTTGATAACCATTGATTTTCATTTCAATCCGAATTAAAATTACCTCACGTTCAACCTTCAGCCGAGTAGGATTACGCCATGAACCGCAAAATTTTTCTTCTATTCGCATTTTTTTGCGCTACCTGCAGCACAGATAAGCATTATACTATTTACCAATATGACAACGGCGATGATTATGTTCAAGACGGCACCATCCGTATTGTAGACCCCCAAACCGGCAAAATCGGCTATGCTACCCCCGCACCCGAGGCTAAAGTCATCATTGAACCTCGTTTTGCCTTTGGTTATCCGTTTGAAAACGGCAAAGCCAAAGTCACCTACCACGGCAGCCTAAAAAGCGTCCCCAACTCACAAGGGGAATATCACTATTGGGACAGCGATGACTGGTTTTACATTGACAAACAAGGCCGCCCCCTCTCACCTCAAACTTCAAGCCCTAAAAAAACGAATTAATCCATGAAAAATATTTTGAAAATTAAAGATTTTACTTTTGAGGTTGTAAACGCCGGTGAATTTTTGCGCTTGGCAATGTTGCCGGATATGGCGCAGAAGTACAACAATTCTGATTGCGGAAAATCTTTTGTTGCGGTTATGGATGAATATGCCCGACAAGTTGCGGCTTTGCCGTTGAATTACCTAAAAAAGCCCATCTTTAGTTTTGTGGTTTTGCCCCAAGGTGAAGTTTTTCAATCCTTGACCACCTGCCCTTTTCCTAAAGGAATGTGCGGCCTCAAAAGCAATATTGATGACACCTACAAAACCGCCCTTGCCGTTGATGAAATCTGGTTCAGCCAAGGTTTTACACGACCTCAGAATATTGAAAGCCAAATTGGCTTAATCCACGAGCTATCCCACATCATTCATAGTGCCTATTTTCAACATATGGGCTGCTTAGGAGAGGGCTTTGCCGAATTACTTCCGCACTATCTTATGTCTCTCCACAATCCCCAACATACCAAACTTATCCAAAGCCTTGATATCTCAAGCTTACCGGTACTGGGGAATCTCAACCGGCACGGAATGTTTAGCAATCCGGAGGACAAAAAACTGCGCGCCCAATATCGCAGCTCTTATTTGTCAGCTTATTTGTGGATGCTGGCTTACATCAAACGTATTGAACAACAACATAATCTTAATAAATTTCAAGCCACAAACTTTATGCTTGAACATTTTGCAGAGCTTGAGCAACTCCCTTGGGCGGAACGTATGGCCGACGCTGCCGAACTCGTTGGCCTCTCCGAAACAGATTGCTTTGCCGAGTTAACCCTGCAACACCACGCCATTCAATACTATAATTCCGATAAATAAAAAATCCCGAAAATTACAACCTTCGGGACTTTTCGCTATTTGACATTAAATAAGCCTAAAAAAACTAATCTCTTTCACGAGCTTTTTTAGCAATATAAGCTTTGGCCGCCTCATCTGCCGCAACTGCACCATGCTTTGGCTTTTCTTGTCCGTGAATTTCCTTCATCCGATTAATAATTTCATCTTTTTTAGCACTTACATCAACTCGTTTTCCATAAGATTTCTGCCCTTTTTCTAACTTATATCTCTGCATCACACTAGAACGAGTATAAGTAGAAAAAGACGGAATCTCATTATTAAATTTCATATTAACTTGATAACCGTAATAATCTTGTAGGTTTCCTGTTTTGCCATATTCATTGGGCTGTTTGTTTTTTTCATCCCGCAACTCACAATATTCCGCAATCGGCATAAACTTAGTCAAATCTTTTCCATTGCGGTCAACAAACTTACCTTCCAAGGTATGATGGACATAAGTCATTTTAGGAAGAAGCACTTGATTCATCAAGCCATTAAGCGGCCCCTTAAATTCCACCGAACAACCTTTGCGTCCTTTATTAGGTTTAATGTTATAAGTATACTTAGCGGTCGCCGTTGTAATTTTCATTTCATTTTCTGAATATTCCACATCTGCAAAACAAGGCCATTGTTTATCCCACATCCGTAATTTTCCTTTTTCAAGGTGCTGAACCTCCCAATAATCTTTTCTGTCTTCTTTAGGATGCAGAATATTAGAAAGCACATCTCCGACAGATTCAGCAATTTCAAAAGTAAAAACAGAGTGAGCATTTCTGGGAAGAAGTGTTTTATTCCCTTTCATCACATCAAGCTTATCACCCAAATTATTTTCCTGATTAATCAAATCATCAATTTCATTATTAGTTAATTTTGCCATAATTTTTGTCCTTCCTGCAAAATGATTATAAATAATAATACTATGTAATTAATTTTTTGTAAAGAAAAATTTTATATCTCTCCCTTCCACTTTTTCCCGTCCTAATTGCAGCCTCAAACACTTTCTCTTTTCCTTCTCTCCGTCACTTTTCTTTCCTTGTGTACAGCCCATCACCCTTTTTTCCTTATCTCCACCACCTTTACCCCTCGCTTTCCACAGCGCACCGTCCCCCTCGAGCTTGCACTCTCAAACTGGATAGACAAAATTTGCCAGATTAAATACCGTTCACAAAATTACACCCTTCCCCACAGACGGCGATTAATGGCTCCACGAGCATCGTGGCTGCCCCAGCTTGTCAACCGACACAAAAAAATCCCGACCAGATGAACTCAATCTATCCAATCGGGATTTTAGATTCTGCATTTTCTGCAGAAGGCTTAAAGTCTTAAGTTAAAATTACTTCAACTCAACTTTAGCGCCGGCAGCTTCCAATTTCTTCTTGATTTCTTCAGCTTCAGCCTTAGCAACGCCTTCTTTAACAGTCTTCGGAGCACCATCAACCAAATCCTTAGCTTCTTTCAAGCCCAATTGGGTAATAGCGCGGATTTCTTTAATAACGTTGATTTTGTTTGCACCAGCATCAGCCAAGATGATATCGAATTCATCTTTTTCTTCAGCGGCAGCAGCACCAGCAGCACCACCAGCAGCAACAGCAACGGCAGCAGCGGCAGAAACGCCCCATTTTTCTTCTAACATTTTTGCAAGATCAGCAGCTTCCATAACGGTCAAAGCTGACAATTCATCAACTAATTTGGCTAAATCGGCCATTATTTTTCTCCAATAAAAAAATTAAATCTTAAAAACTAAAAATTACTAAAATTACTCTTTGCTTTACCTTGTTCTCAGTTATCACGGCACAGCCCTCTCGAGCCGCCCCATAACTCTAAACCAAACTAAGCAGCTTCTTTTTCGCTGTAAGCTTTGGCCAAACGAGCCAACTGAGCACCCGGAGCTTGCAACAGACCAATGATCTTGGCGCGCAGTTCGTCCATAGACGGAATGCTTGCCAACTTTTTGATCTCGGCAACGGAGAGAACACCAGTGCCCATAGCACCACCGACGATAATCAATTTCTCATTATCTTTTGCAAAATTTACACAAGCTTTGCAGGCAGAGATCGGGTCATTAGCGAAAGCAATCGCAGTCGGACCAGTAAACAAATCAGCCAAACCTTCAAATTTTGTGCCTTTAAGAGCAAGACGAGTAATGCGATTTTTAGTAACTCTGAAACCAGCGCCGGCTTCTCTGATTTTGTCTCTCAATTCAGAAACTTCCTTAACGGTAAGACCTTTGTAGTGAGAAACTACAACAACTTCTGAATTGTTAAACAATTCTTGAAGCTCGCTGAGTAACTGTGCTTTTTCTTCGCGATTCACTTGTTTGTCTCCAATAAACACATTGCGGCGAACCACAATGCCATTTTTTTACACTTTTGCCCGCACAACCGCCACCCAAACTTCAAATACCAAGGAAACAACTCTCTCTCAATATTGAAAGCCAACCCATTATTAATATTTGAGCAAGCCATTTTCCAACATCAAAAGCAGTCCTCCTCAACATCATCATTTCAGAGCCGCATTGCCCTCAGGCAAGACCTAATCTGTCCAGGAGAAAAAAAGATAAAATATTTTATTTTCCACTCCCGTCTGCGTAGGATATTATATTCAGACCCAAACTTCTGATAAAACCTTGCTGACTAACCACGCCTCCACAGCACAACTGCCTCAGCAATCACCAATCACCACTATTTTACCCATCAAGCCTCAACCACCTACGGTCTTGGACAGTTTTCAAAAACCTTTGCAGAAATATTACCAACCAACATTCACCGGAACCACTTGTCCCATTTTACCGGAACACCTAGCTCCTTTTGCCGGAAATTATTGTCCTCGCCGGTTTTTGAAGAGTGGGCAGAGCGTCATCCGCCCCGCCCTAAACTTTTCATTAAAGTTGAGCAGCGTCAACTTTAACACCAACACCCATCGTGCTGCTCAAAGAAACTTTCTTAACATAAGTTCCCTTTGCACCAGCCGGTTTAGCTTTAATGATAGCATCCATAAAAGCTTTGGCGTTGTCATAAATTTGATCAGCCGTAAAGCTAGCTTTAGCCACACCAGCATGAACAATACCGTTCTTTTCAACACGATATTGAACTTCACCGGCTTTAGCCTTTTTAACGGCATTAGCTACATCCATGGTAACGGTACCAAGTTTCGGGTTCGGCATCAAGCCTTTCGGACCCAATACACGAGCCACACGACCAGCCAATCCCATCATATCCGGAGTAGCAATACATCTATCAAAATCGATTTTACCGCTCAAGATAGAGTCAATCAGGTTTTCAGCGCCTACCAAATCAGCACCGGCAGCTTTAGCTTCATCAGCTTTTTCACCTTGAGCCAAAACCGCAACACGGATAGTTTTACCATTACCATGCGGCAAGGCACAAACGCCTCTAACCATCTGGTCGGCATACTTCGGATCAACACCCAGATTGATAGCCATATCGATTGTTTCGTCAAATTTTGCAGTAGCATTATCTTTAACGATTTTAACAGCCTCTTTCAAAGAATAAGCTTTGGAAGTATCAACTGTTTTATAAGCGTTTTTAATTCTTTTTCCCTGCATTTTCTTACTCCACAACCTTAACGCCCATAGAAACTGCCTGACCTTTAACCATATTCATAGCGGATTCAACTGTAGAGCAGTTCAAATCTGGCAATTTAGCGGTAGCAATTTCTTTAACCTGAGCCATAGTAATCTGACCGGCAACGGTTTTGTTCGGCTCTTTAGAACCGGACTTAATGTTGGCGGCTTTTTTAATGTAGTAAGAAACCGGCGGCAACTTAGTAACAAATACAAAAGATTTGTCTTCATAAGCCGTAATTACAACCGGTACGGGAACACCCGGTTCCATTTTCTGGGTAGCAGCATTAAACTGTTTGCAGAAATCCATAATATTCAAGCCCTTTTGGCCGAGAGCCGGACCAACCGGAGGAGAAGGGTTAGCTTTTCCAGCGGGGATTTGAAGCTTGATTAATCCTAAAATCTTCTTTTTAGACTTAGCCATTTCAAAAACCTCTTGTTAGGTTTCGTGGTTTTCCAGACGATGGCTCGCCTCCCACGAAAATTATTACATTACACGATTCCCTTGCGAGCCACATTGCGCCAAGCACAAAACATCGCTCCTCTTAGGATATTACACGATTCCTTCACGGGCAGAGCAGAGTCTCCCCTTTAGGAGTCGCCTTTATATAACAGCTTTAAAATCAAATTACAAGCATTTTTTTCAAAAAAAATCGCCAACTGACTGATTCGATTCACAAAGTGCTTGTTTTATTCGTCCAAATTACTGGTGCAATGCGGACATTTAACCGCCTTTAGCGGGATTTCCGTACAACAAAAAGGACAAGTTTTGGTTTTAGCGGCGGCCTTAGCGGCATCCCGAGCATCTTGCCTGTCCACGGCCTCCCGCACTTTATTAATTGCCTTAATCAACAAAAACACCGCAAACGCCACAATCACAAAGCTAATCAGCGTATTAATAAACAAACCATAATTAAGCGTTACCGCCCCTGCCGCCTGCGCTGCGCTCAACGAGCTATAAGGCCCGACCTCTTTGCCTGCCTGCAAGGTCACATATAAGTTTGAGAAGTCAACCTTTCCCAACAGCAAACCCAACGGCGGCATAATTATATCCTTCACCAAGGAGTCCACTATTTTGCCGAAAGCAGCCCCAATGATGATACCTACCGCCATATCAATCACGTTTCCTCTGACTGCAAACTTTTTAAACTCGTTAAAAAAGCCCTTAAACATCTTCACCCCTTGCAAAAAAATAAAGGCTCCACCTTTCAGCAGAGCCTTTAGATTATCTTAACTTATTTTACTTTCTCTACCTGAGAGAACTCCAGTTCTACCGGTGTAGAACGTCCGAAAATCGACACCGAAACCTTCAAACGCATTTTCTCAGTATCAACTTCTTCAACAAAACCAATAAACGATGCAAACGGACCATCATTAACTCTGACTTGCTCGCCCACCTCAAAAGCAACTTCCGTACGCGGACGCTCAACCCCTTCGGTCATCTGCTTGATAATGCGTTGAGCCTCAGCTTCGGTAATCGGTTGTGGCTTGTTGCGGCTGCCGAGGAATCCGCTTACACGTGGCGTATTACGAACAATATGCCAACATTCATCGGTCATCACCATTTTAATCAACACATAACCGGGGAAGAACTTTCTCTCCGAGCTTACTTTGGCGCCTTTTTTAATTTCAACAACTTCTTCGGTCGGCACCATAATTTCCAAAATCTTATCATCTACCCCTTTCAGCAGAGCCTGTTCTCTAATCGATTCGGCCACTTTTTTCTCTGAACCGGAATAAACGTTTACCACATACCAGCGAGCTTCCATAGAACTACATCCCAATATCTAAAATTAACTTAACAATCCAACCAAGAATTTGGTCAACAAAAAAGAAGAACGTTGCAGCAATTGCCACCAAAATAATGACCATAATTGAAGACTGGGTCACTTCTTTTCTGGTTGGCCAGGTAACCTTTTTAACTTCCTGCTTAACCTGCCTGAAAAACTGAATTGGACTAACTTTTGCCATGAACTTATCCATCAACTAACAACACAAACATCATCAGACTCATCACCGCAACCGCAGCCGATGTGCCCTTCTCAATGCCGCCAACATATTAAATTATTTCATATATGTCAATAATTATATTGTTTGTTTGCTCAAATAAACCCTAAAACCATACTTTCAAATCCCACGCATCTCCGCAAAAAAAGAGCTTGGAATTTATCCAAGCTCTTTTCACCCAACTCACAGATTGCTTAAAAATGCACCCAAAACACCGGCCTAACTTTAAGAGCATCAGTCTTATTACAATAATCCTCTTCACCTATTTGGGGCTCCAAACACCAAGCTTTATTCCGATTAGTCTCTGAAGCAGACCAATACCGGCCGGACAACTTCGGCAAACCCAATTGGATTAAAGACGCGTCAATGGCTTCTTTATCTTTCATCCCGATTTTCAACAGCTCAAACTTCGGCAAAAACATCTCACCTCGTTTTATGCTGTTTTTACACAACTCAAAACACCAGCTCATCGCCTCTGCCTTTTTGCCTTGCCTCTTGGCTTCTTCCAACAGCCGCGCCGTAGTCACCAGCTTATGCCGGTTTTCCTTTGGCTGATTTTTAAGAATCTCCTTTTTAGCATGCTCAACATCAAAATCATCACTTGACCAAGGCAATACTGCTTCATCTAAACCAATCACCAAAGCCCTGTACGCGCCGACATAGCCGACAATACCGCACACATTTAAGTTCTCTGCTAACTTTTTAGAAAATGTCCTGTCCTCATAACAAAACATTCCGTTTTTAGGTCTCATAATTATGACATTTTTAATTAATAATAAAATAAACACTTTCTCTCTAGCACGCCTAGACAAAAATTGCAACAAAAAAAATCACTTTGTTATCACCAAAAAAAACACCTTTATCCAGCAGCTCTTATTCCCTTAACCTCATCAAACTATCACCAGTGTTGATATTCATAATAAGCTACGGCATCCTTTGCAACTTCTTTTCTAAAGTCTTTTCCGTTTTGTTTCATTTTTTCAAATGCACTTTTTTCTTTTTCTTGCATTTCAGAATTTCCGCTTAATACTAAATCTTCAATTGGAGGCAAAGGCACAAATTCATCATTTTGCTTTAATGAATTTTTTATTCCATTTTGCAAAATTGTTTTAGCATAATAAGCCATCAATTTTCCATCTAAAGTCTGTTCACTGGCACTATAAGAAACATCATTATGTTCTTCATCATTAATTAAAAACGGACCATCATCATCGTTCCACTTATATTTCTGTTTAATCAAAAACAAATTTCCCTGTTTTTTAGCAAAGAAACAAGGCTTTAAATCAAACCATTCATTATTTTCTATACCATCTTTATTTTGTTTTTTCTCTGCATAAAAACGCCTTTTCTCTTCTTGTTTTTTTGAGTTAAGATAAGTATCAAAAAAATTAGCTTTTAACGGAATTCCCTTATCATACACAGACCTAAAACTAACAAACTGAGATTTAGAAACTCCTAATGGACACGCCGGAGCTTGAGCGATAACCAGCATTTGTGATTGTATTTTTTTTCTATCTTGTTCGCTATATCCTAACTCTTTCATTACCGCTTGCATTTTTTCTTCTAATTTTAATGTTGTATAAGCACCATGGCAATGCGCCACTATATTTAGCTTTCTTATTCTCTTACAAGCTTCATCAACCGATAATTTTCCCTTGCCATTTAGTAATGTTATTCTGGGCAATATAACTTTTTCAAACAATTCATTAACATACTGAGGGTTATATTCTTCATCTGTTGCTTTAGATAACGTCTTTTCAATATCTGCATTACTTCTTAAAACTTCTGTTCTATGTTTAATATTAGCAATCTGTCTGGCGATTGATTTATTATGCCCATCAAAATTATATTTTATACTGTAAACGGGAGTTTCCACACTTATTTCATCCAATATTTCATTTTTAATAATTTTAGCATATCCATTGGCGGCTTTATCCGTAGTTGTTCCATCTCCTCCTATATACAACACACAAACCTCATCTTTGGGAATAGAATCAACTTTCACATAGCCATAAGGATTATCTTCTGTTTTATCTGTTCGCTTTCCAATTTCTATTGATGACACTATTCTACTCCTTACAGGTAAAATCAACTATAATAGATATACCATAAATACACACCCAAAGCAATATATTTAAATCATTGAATACCCAAATCAAACCATACAAGATTTCATGAAAAAAGCCGCATTAAAGCGTCTTCATCTTGAGTGGCAGGGGCAGAAAGATTGTCCGCGCCGTTGCTACGCAACGCTTGTTCCTTCTCGCTCATTCGCTTATTGCTCACCGGCGCGCTCCCACTCGCCTTTCGCTTTGGCGTCGAACCCTCTTGCCGGTTTCGAACCTTCGCCTTTTGCTCAATAACCAAAGAGCCGCCCTTTCGGACGGCTCTTTGGTTATTGGCAGGAGATATAGGATAATATACAGACTAGTTAAAACTTATAGAGTTAAATATTACAGCTATATGGCAATGATTTAATATACTGTTCCATATAATCCCAATCAGGTTTGTTATTATTATCAATAGGTAAGTACAATTTAGTTTCAGCTAGCCTATCTTTACTTACAACCCTACCATATCCATATCTAAATTTCTCTAAATCAATAATTACACAAAGATACAAGGCCACAAAAGGATTGAACTTGACATTATCTTTTGGTAGCAAGGCCTTAACACGGGTAAAACAAGAACATTTCTCAGGTTGATAAAAAGAAGTTCCACCGGCACCAATAGAAACGACGGAAATAAAATTTTGAAAAATTTTATCTTTTTTATCAAAATAAATTTGTTCTTTTATACCATTATTAACAACTTGGTTTTCTACGGAATTTACTAATTCTCCATTATCTTCATCATAATCATCTTTATTAGGTTTATCACCTCCTGAAAAAACATCAAAATAATCATCTATTTTAAATAAACTAAATTTTTTATTTTGATCATTTTTAACATTGTTTTTAGCGTCAACAGATATTGAATTAGATAATCTATTACTAAATAAGTATAAACAATAATTTTTAAGTTTTTGAATAAACATATCTTCTGATATTTTCGAATAATTTGTTGGGAGATAGGCTTCTGCACACCATTCATCATCTGCGGTTACTGACTTTTTAATACTATGATATTTGACTTCATCTCTATTTCTGTATGCAGATACCCATGCTTTTTTAATATCTTGCCATTTGTTGTAATAATCGGTTCTTCCTGTACGTTTTTTAACAAAACCATCATCCTTACAATATGCAAAATATGTTTTATATCCAAGAGGATGTTTTTCTTTTGCTTTAAAAATCATAACACAAGTAACTGTTCCTACTTTTGAATTTACAAACAATTCATCTGGCATAGAAAAAACTGCATCCAGCGTATGCTTTTCAAGTAATTCTTTCTTTAAATTATATATACTCTTATTTCTATCCTGAGATGTAGCAATAGCACAAGACATAGGAACAATTGCAACACAGTATGAACCTTTTTGTAAACACTCTAAATTGTTTAATACATATTTCAATTCTTCTTCATCTGATTTTTCTGATTTATACGGAGGATTTAAGAAACCGACATTAGGTTTTAATTCTTTTACTTGCTTTTTTATAGTATCATCAAAACAACTTCCTTTGTATAAATGACTTCTGCCATCACCGTGAATATACATATTAGAGCAAACCATTGTATAAATATGGTCTTGAAACTCAACACCAATAAGTTGACTTGATTTAATATGAGCTTCCTTATCTCCATCTCCTATAGTTTCTTTTACCATATTATCAAGAGCAGATATTAAGAATCCTCCTGTACCACAGCAATTATCATATACGATACTATCTTTATTTACATTAGCTAATTCACAAAATAATTCTGTTATATGAGGAGGAGTTAATACAATACCTAACCCCTTATCGTTATTTGCATACTTCAAAAATTCAATATAGAATTGCCCCAATGTATCATAATATTTATGAGTTTTGATAAAATTATCTATATTATCTTGTATTCCAATGATAATATCTTTTAGTAAATTATTATCGGCGGCTAAATTTGTACTTGTTTTTATAAATGAATAGCTTTCAATTATGTCTTTTAGATGGTCGTTTGCAACATCTTGTAATTGAGTTTCAATCGTATTTAGTAAATTTTTTATTAAACTCTTTGAATTTTGTAACTTGTAAGATGAACAAAATGCCTTATCTTGTAAAGCAATTAGACAACCACTAATCAATAAACTTCTTTGACCTTCAGGTATTTTTAAAGAATGTAAATGATTATTTAAAACTCTTGAATAATCAAGTAAACAACTTAAATCTTGATTAAATTTACATTCATCTTTTGCATATAATTCAATATAATCATCAAACTTACATATATGATTTATATTTAAATTTCTTGCCTCTGTTTCTCCCTTTAACTGTAAATACGTAGATATTTTATAGTTATTTTCACTTTCTCCGCTTATAGCAATATTTATGACATCATATTCTTTTGATAAAAAAGAAGAATAAAGTAAAACACCATCAACTGCATATTCAGCATATCTATCATGCTTGAGAGACTCATGGAACTTAATGTCCGCTTTACATTCACATATAATCAATAAATCTGGATAATTATTAAAAGAGGATATTATGTAGTCAGGTCTGCCTTTTTGTGTACCTCGTTTAGATGCATTTTTTAAAAGTTTGGCAATTTTAATACACTCTGATACCTCACCTTCAACAATGCAATTATCCTTAACAGAATGACTTCCCTTAATAGAATATTTAAATCCATTATCCTTAAGTAATTTTTCAAATAAAACTCTTGTATTATACTCGTTAGACATAGCAACTCCATTAAAACATTACTATAATTCCTTTATATATAAAGTTTCTTAAAATGTAATAAACAAATAAATATTATTCACTTATTTATGGTTATAATAAATTTAACTAATTAAATAAAAAGGACTCTCTTATGTAAGAATCCTTTTTATCAAGTTAATTTAAAAGCTCAATCCACGCGTTAGCACGAGCAATTTTTCTTGCGCTTAATAAATGGTGGTTGGCTTTAACCATTTCTCTAAATTTAAGAATTTCTTCTTGATTTAGAACTATGGCATTTTCAAAAAAATTCTTACTATTTTCTTTGCTTGCATCTAAATACATTGCAAAAAATTGTTTTGCATCAAATACAATCCTTAAATTTCCACTCTTTTCAAAAAAGAGTGATGAAGAACTTTCTGTTCTGAAAAAGAACCTTTTTCCATACAGCCAGTGCCTACCACTCATAACCCAAAGCTTAACATGCTGTACATCATTTAAGTTGACTTTACTTTCGCTAGGTACTTGGTTCAAATACTCTCTGTTACACCTGCCGGTAATAAGACAATCAAGCAACAAAGGATTATACGTCTGTCTTGTTTCAATAAGACCAAAACCAAGTTGATCTTTTTTTTTCAAATTTACTCATACCATAAAAATTTAAATGTTCCAATAATACTAATTATTAATACATCATAGATGCTTTTTTCAAAAAAAGTAAACACAAATTATCCATTCATAAGTTTAAGATAAAAAGGAATTTATTATATCATCCAAACTTTTATAGATGCCTTATTTACAATCCCCAGAACTATTGAAACAACAAACATTACAATCACTTGAAAATCAAAGAATTTTATTTAGTCCGTGTAACAAGCGAAAACTGATGTCTATAACAATACCTTACACAGACCTAATTAAACTATTGATTTAAAAAGGAAAAACCGCCCTTATCAGACGGCTCTTTGGTTATTGGCAGGGGCAGAAGGATTCGAACCCTCGACACTCGGTTTTGGAGACCGATGCTCTACCAACTGAGCTATACCCCTATAAGCATCATCAATGCTGCGCTTACTTTGATACACAACTCTGCATAATAAATCAAGAACTTTTTTTATATTTGCGCAAAAAATAAAGTCATCTATTGCACAAACTCTGTAAAAATTCGGAGAATAGTACAGATAGAGGCATTTCTAGCTGCGAGAAAAATTTTAGTAACCGCTAAGTAAAAATGCCTTTAATATGGCATTTTTATCTGCAAGGTCTTTGGAACATCTTGTTGAGCTAGGTGATAAAAAATCACCACAGCGAAACTAGATGCCTAAGCAGAAGAGGTACATGAATTTTTCGAGACAGCGTAAAATGCCTCTAGATGTGCTTATTACACAAGTTTTTCAAAAAAAGCTTGGAGAACGAGGCAAATAATAAGATTTCAGGGTGACGACACCGCAGCGTACAAAGAAGTACGTGAGGATGTCGTCAACCCGCAAAATCTGTATTAGTTGCCCGTTATACAAGCTTTTAGGCGGATTTTTTACTCATTCGTACTATTATTAATCCTCATCGCATAAAACGACCGCCATACGAATACCAGAGCCAGCGCCATAAATACCGCACCCAAAGTGAGTGACACATTGCGCGGAGCTGATACGGCAATCTCAACAGCCAACAACCCAAACAAAGTTGTAAACTTAATAATCGGGTTCAAGGCTACTGAAGATGTATCCTTGTACGGGTCACCGACCGTATCACCAACGACCGAAGCCGCGTGCAAATCAGTGCCTTTTTCGCCAAGGTCAACTTCAACCACTTTCTTGGCATTATCCCATGCACCGCCGGCATTAGCCATATACAGCGCTTGGAACAAACCAAAGACCGCAATTGAAATCAAATAGCTGGCAAACAAGTTCGGGTCAAAGCAAGCAAACGCTAATGTAAACGAGAAGATAGCAACAAAGATGTTAAACATACCTTTCTGCGCATACAAGGTGCAAATTCTGACCACTTCCTTGGTGTCCTCAACCGAGGCAGCTTTCTTGGTGTTAAGCTTAATGTGCTTTTTGATGAAATCAACTGCACGATAAGCACCGGTTGAAACCGCCTGCATTGACGCACCGGAGAACCAATAAATCACGGCACCGCCCAAAATAATTCCGAACAAAACTTCCGGATCCAACAGCGACAGCTTCAAGTTCAGCAACAAGATGATTGAGAAAATCATCGTCGCCGCACCGATTACGGCCGTACCAATGAGTACCGGCTTAGCCGTAGCCTTAAAGGTATTTCCGGCACCGTCATTAGCTTCCAAGAAGTGCTTGCCGAGTTCAAAATCAGGCTTAAAGCCAAACTCTTTTTCAATTGATTTATTAATGCCTTTGATGCCTTCAATCTGCGACAATTCAAAAACTGATTGCGCATTATCAGCCACCGGACCATAGCTGTCAACGGCAATGTTGACCGGCCCCATGCCCAACATACCAAAAGCCACCAAACCAAAGGCAAACACACTCGGATAAACCATATAAGCATCTAACCCCGAGCTGGCAGTAACATAAGCCACAGCCATCAATGCGACCATAACAATACCCTGCCAAAAGGCTGAGAAGTTACCGGCCACAATACCGGAGATAATGTTCAGCGAAGCACCTGCCTCACGGCTGGCATTAACAATCTCGTTAACATGTTTAGACTTCGGAGAAGTAAAGATTTTGGTAAATTCCGGAATCAAAGCCGCGGCCAAAGTACCGCAAGAAATGATGATAGACAACTTCCACCACAAATCTTCACCCATATCACCAATCATTACATAAGAGATACCAAAGGTAACCAAGATTGATACCACCGATGTCAACCAAATCAAACTGGTCAACGGTTTTTCAAAGTCAAAAGACGGACGAGTACCATAAACAGCCTTAGACACAACCCCGTTCAGCCAATAAGAGAACATTGAGGTCACAACCATCAGCAAGCGCATGGCAAAAATCCACACAATCAAGCGAGCCTGAATATCAATTCCGCCGCTCATCAAAGCCAGTTCGCCATCAGCATTATACATCATACCGGCACCCAGTACAATAAAGCTGATAAGCGCCACACCGGTCACGCCATAAGTCTCAAAACCATCGGCAGTCGGGCCAACCGAGTCACCGGCATTATCACCGGTACAGTCAGCAATTACGCCTGGGTTACGAGCATCATCTTCATCAATTTTGAAAATAATTTTCATCAAGTCAGCACCGATATCGGCGATTTTGGTAAAGATACCGCCGCAAATACGCAATGCTGCCGCACCTAAAGATTCACCAATGGCAAAGCCGACAAAGCAAGCACCGGCGCTTTCTCTGGGTACAAACAACAAGATGATAATCATCATAATCAGTTCTACGCAAATCAGCAATACGCCAATAGACATACCCGAGCGCAACGGCAAGCTCATTACCGGATAAGCCTTACCCTGCAGCGACATAAACGCGGTACGAGAGTTGGCATAAGTATTGATTCGCATACCGAACCAAGCCACCGTATAAGAACCCAAGATACCCAAAACCGACCACATCAAAATCGTCAAAACCTTTGGCATCGGAGTTGCATTAAGGTAGTAGAAATAATAGAATATGCAAGCTGCAATAAACAGCTCCAATACCACCAAGAGCTTGGACTGCTGTTTCATATAAGTTTTGCAAGTTTCATAAATAGTGTTTGATACATTGAGCATAGACTCATGAGCCGGAATTTGTTTGATTTTAACAAATTCATAAAGACCAAACAACATACCCAAAACACAAATTCCGATACCATACATCAAGATATCGCTTCCGGTAGTAGCCCACCCGAAGAGATTATAACTGACATCAAGGCTCGGAATATTCAGATCAATTTCTGAAGCCTGAGCTTTAGAAAAAGCCGACAACATCACCACGGCGACCGCCAAAGTAATCTTGCCGATTCTCTTTAATAAAGTCATCTTAGATTCCTTATACTGGTTAAAACAAAAATACTTATAATCGAGCATCAGCTTTTTTTGAGCAGATTCTCTTTTGATTATGGCTGATGATAGATTCCTGAGTCTAAAAAATAAGTTAACTCTTTAAAATGATTCATAAAAATATATTTTAGGCATAACAAAACACCCTTAACTATTTTCAAGTTAAGGGTGTTTACTATTCCAATCTCGCTACCGATGACTGAGCCGCTAGTCTTGCTTGAGGTTTTGCTCCCACTCATCTGCCTGCTGATAAAAGGCAATCGCCTCGCTGAGCTGTTTTTGCAACGCGGCATCTGACACCGCCACGCCCTCAACCGCCATCTGTCGTACCGGTTTCAAAATCACATCGGTACCATTTTTCACATAGCCGATTTTCTGATAATTGCTCACAAAAAAGCGTGATTCATAATCCTCGCTCAAAGCATCTTGTCCATAAAAACGAGATTCATAATCAAAATTGAGCAACCCAAGCAAAGTCGGCAAAGCGTCAATCTGGCTAACCGGAGTTTCAATCCGCTGCGGTTTAATGAGCTTCGGAGCATAAAACATTAGTGGAATGTGATGCCCTTCCAAATTAATCTGCTCTTTACCTGATGCACCGGCAGTATGGTCAGCCACAAACACAAAGATAGTGTTATCAAACCACGGCTTAGTCTTAGCCTCTTCCACCAACTGACCGATGGCATAATCCGCATACATCACGCCGCCTATACGCCCCCACTGTCCGGATTCGAGGGGAATTTTTCCTTCCGGATAAGTATACGGCCGGTGGTTAGATATTGTCAAAATCACAGACAAGAAAGGCTTTCCCTCGGCATAAGACTTATCAGCCTCTTTAATCACCTTGCGGAAAGTATCTTCATCAGATGCACCCCAAGCATTCACAAAGCTGACATCATCTTTATCCCAAGTTCCTCTGTCCACGATCTGAAAACCATTGTTTTCAAAGAAATAGTTCATATTATCAAAATATCCAAATCCGCCATAAATCCATTTATTATCATATCCTTTTTGCTTAAAGATAGAGCCGATACTGTGCAGATTTTCATTATTTTGCCTCCGCACGATAGACATCCCCGGCAGCGGCGGCACCGAAAGAGTTAATGCTTCGATTCCTCTGACTGAGCGGGTTCCGTTAGCATAAGCATTGCTGAAGTATAGACTCTCTTTAGAGAGTTTTTCCAAATTGGGTGTAATCTCAATATGGTCATCAGGCAAATTTTCATTCATAAATTTAGAGCTCATACTCTCCATCAATACAATAATCACATTAGCCTTATTTTCAGGCTTAGCAGAGGTAATTTTGCGGGCAATATTTTTATCCGGCGCCAAGAACTCCACATTTTTACCGCCCAACTTCTGCTGCAAGATTTGCAAATTTTCTTGCTCATCCTGCACCAAATAAAAACGGTTATACGGCAGTTCATTTTTCAAGAAAGCGCTAAAAAGACTATAAGTCCCCTCTTTTGCGCCTTCATTATTCATTGTGTTGTTGCAAATCTCCAACCGCGACATATCCACGGCAAAATAAGCCGCCACCAACACCAAAACATATACGGCCGTTCGCCACAATCTGCCCCAAAAAGACGGCGCCTTAATATCGGTAAACAAATGCTTATAAGCCCACGCCACCACGCAGATAGTAATCAAGAGCAGAGCCGACAAAATCCAAACCACGGGATAAGATTCCCAAATATTCATCACCACTTCGTTGGTATACACCAAATAATCTACGGCAATAAAGTTAAACGCTGATTGAAATTCATTCCAAAAGATTTGGGTTGCCGCTACCTGAAACAAACCGGAATAAACAAAGGTAGTAAACATCACCACCGTCACCACTTTATCCAAGCGAGAGTTCTGCTTGCGTTGAGGCAAAAACAGCAAGAACAACAAATACGGAATCATCATATACATAAAGGCAATGACCGATGTCAGCGCAAGCACGGACAGCATTTTCAATAATTCCCACGGAGCAAAGCTAAAGTCATCAAAGCTTTGATACATTTTGCCAAGCAAGACGACAACTTCCGCCGCAATCATAAAATAAGCAAAAGGTTTAAAACGCTGCCACAAATATCTCATTGTTACCTCAATCAAAAAAATTTAACACACCCTCACCATACATATATATATGCCAAGTTTCAAGTTCTAAAAACTTATCCCAAAGCACTAGCCCTCCGCATTTCATCTCCCCAAAAAACCTATTGCACACAAATTTATTTTATGTT
The DNA here is from genome assembly GCA_944390905.1 of uncultured Alphaproteobacteria bacterium. Classification (GTDB taxonomy): domain Bacteria; phylum Pseudomonadota; class Alphaproteobacteria; order RF32; family CAG-239; genus HGM16780. The sequence continues at coordinate 1,644 of CALXRR010000019.1, read as the reverse complement.
ATGATAAGATTCGTGAAGATAAGATTATACTAAAAGTAGGTGTTATTATGTGGAATAGGCAACAGGTACTAAGAGTATCTTTATCACTTGCGGCTTTATGCTTGGCGAGTGGTTTTCCGGTTTTGAGTATGGCGGATTCGCCCCAACCGGTTTCAGGTTTGAATCATCAATATCAGCACTTTTCTTTTGGCGGTTTGGCGGGATTAACATCTGCCTACACACACACTAACAATGGCATATTTAATGCTACACACACTCTCGCCGAACCGTCCCCTCTATATAATTTATTATCTACTCACCCTACTCCTCTCTATCAAGAGAAGGAAATAATGAAGCTAGAGGACAGGGTGAGCAGAAAAAACTCAACGACGGCACAATCTGAGCATCGCGACTTATCTGCCCCTATCTGGCAACCGCTAACTGATGGGGTCAAGCTGGCACAGCTTGCCTCCGTGTGCTTCATCACGGATGCGGGGAATTGTAGTGGCGCGGGTACTGGGTCTGACCTTAGCGGGAGTTCGTCGAGCGGCCCTGGGCCGATTGAACCGGATAATGATGAAAGATGCCGATTAGAAGGCTATACCAATCAAAAATGCAGCACCGGACAAACCCCAGGCAGCAAATGCCCTTATGACGGCAATTGGCACTCCGGCTGCAAATGTAGCTCCGAATATAACAAAACCTGCACCGGCGCTAATGAACAAGGCAAGGGCACGGCCTGCGACGGCAAATATAAAGAATGTTGCAACCCCTGCAATGGGTACGATTATACCGCCAGCAATATCCCCGCCGGATATGTCAAAAACGGCAGTTGCACCGGCTGCAGCGGCACAAAATATAAGATTAAATGCGATACCAACACCAGCAATACCGGAACTTATGTTGACTGCGGCACCGCTGGCGGAACCGGCGGCACCTGCTCGGATGACACCGGAACTTATTATAAAGAATGCACCTGCCCTAATATGTATGAATGGAGCGCGAGCAGCAAAAAATGCGTCTGCTCAACGGGGTATAAATATACTTGTACCGGCAGCAACATCAGCGGCGGTGAAGGGGCTGCTTGCGATAACAAATACCAAAAATGCAAATGCAAAACCGGATTCACTTGGAGCGCCTCGAGCGGCATGTGCACCTGCTCCGGCACCGATTGGTGCACCTTGAACCAAGATTGCTCGGCATTGGGGTACAAACAGCAAAGCTGTCCTGAAAGAACCATTAAATGCCCGTTCAACACTAACTATGTCTATTGCGTCAGCTGCCCCTCAAACTATAAATCTTGCTCGGGTGAAGGCATGGTCGGCTCTGGCACAGCTTGCGGCGGCAAATACACCGCTTGTAAATGCGCCAGCGGATATAAATGGGATGCAACGAGTGGAACATGTAAGACTGACCGCGCAGTCTGTGAAGTCGGCACTTTGTATTATAGTGACAACACTTGCTCCAGCAGTAAAGTCAGCGGCAAAACTCTGCTCGGCGTGGTTATCTACTCTAACGGCGCCTCCGGCGGCGGCTGGGTAATGACGATTAAGCCGATACAGAGCAGTATTAGGTGGTCTACGGAATATGTTAACGTTCCTGGGATTACAAGTACTACAAGTTGGAGTACCGCAGCCAAAGACTTTGATAGCTGTGGTAATACTG
>CALXRR010000018.1 GCA_944390905.1 uncultured Alphaproteobacteria bacterium | reverse complement strand
ATAATTGAGATAAGGAAAGAAGTTTGGTTTGAGAAACAAGGTGTGTATTATGTGTGTGTGAAGATAAATCTGTTTCTTGAGGGAGAATACCGGCTTGGGCAGATAAAACACTACCTAAGCTTAGACAAGATACGGAAATCAATAAGTAAACATGCCGTTTCATGATAATATCTCCTCGCAAACCTCTTTCCTACGAGTCTCATACTACCACAATTTTTCATCTATGTAAATACTAATTTTTCAAAACTAGTAAAATTTTGATCTACGTTCAAATGTATCTTCATAATAATCATCTCCGGTATCATCAGAACCATCAGATTCTTCTATACACTGACCATTGCTCCAAGTATAAAGGAATCACTTTATTTTCCAAAGTTGCATCAATACCAGACAAGCACAACTTTATCTTAGGTGATATGCCCTAGATGAAATTCCGCCCAAACCCAAACAAGATACAGAAATTAATAAACCAACACACAGTCTCATTATAATATCTCCTTGTCGATATCTTCCACACACAAGATAATTTTATAGTCCCATTATTTAAAAGTGTAAACAAAACTTTTGCCTAACAATATTTACAACTAAAGATTGAAGTAACCGGCTTTTCAAAAATTGGTGATTTAAATACAATTTAACTTGCATATTTTAGTTTATAAATTAGTATGTAAACAAATTTTTCACAACACAGATAGGCAAATATAATGAACTCATATATGTTAAAGAGACTATTTCCGTTTTACATTTGTGCCATTATTGCTGAAATAAGCTTCACAGTTTTCAGCATAGTCACGGCACAGTCGCCACTGGCTCTTGACTTTGCCACCATTGTAAAAGGACTGGGTATATTGCTGCTGACCACCACTTCTGCGTTTATGATTATGATGTTACCTTATGTCGCTTATATTATCTTATTACCACGCAGTTTACAAAACACTGGCTTTGATAAAATCACCAGCCTGACATTTTTTGCGCTTTATGCAACCGCCACTTATGGAGAGGAAATCATCAGTGCCCAATTTGGAGAAGGCTACTTTGCCCGCCACAACTTAAACTGGGGTGATACATTGCTCTCACTTGGCTCCCAATCAGCCCTGCTCTGCCTGTTTATTTTTATCATTGCCGGCAGTTGCGCCCTTGCCCGCCGCTATTTGGTTCCGAGTGAAAAATCACCACATTTATTCAACCGTCTTTTTCAAGGCTTGATTTATGGGCTGGTCTGCTTGTTAACCTATAACAACATCAATGCCGACACTCTTTCAGTTACCACTGACCAATATACCAACCACTTGGCCAGTGAAGGTACTTATGACTTAATCAAAAACTCTGCTTCGGACTACGAACACCTAATTACCATTCATAATTAATAAAGAAAGCCCCGTTTCAAAATGTTAAAGTCCAAAAAAATAAGTGAATTCATCAAACAAAGAACCGCCAAGCTCCAAAAACTGGTCGAGCAAAACACTCCTGATGTCAGCAAATCTTTCCGTAATGAGCTGTATCGCAAATCAATTCACTTGAGCTCCTTATGGATTCCGTTGCTCATATATATTGTCCACCCCGGAATATCTATAACCTTTTTCAGCCTTCTGCTTATTGGCGATGCCTTAATTGAGTACGGCAATTTCAAAAAATGGAAATGGGCACGCAAAAGCTTCGGCATAATGTTTTATAAGACTCTCCGCAACAAGGAGCGAGTCCGCACCCATTTTCAGGTTACCGGCTCGATGTATGTTTTAGCCGCGGCCATTATATGTACCATGTTGTTCAGCAAACCGATAGCTGCCATAGCCTTAACGGTTATGTTGACATCAGATGCCTGCGCCGCATTGTTTGGCAAAGCCTTTGGCACCCGCAAATTATACAAACAAAAATCACTTGAAGGCACGGTTGCCTTTTTTGTCTGCACTTTGGTAGTAATGATTCTCTACAATCCGCTGTATCCGGTTACTTATGCCAGCATCATTGCCGCCGCGGCCGCTACTTTTGCCGAGATGTTTGAAGACAAGATTGAAATTGATGACAACTTATCGATTCCTCTGTTTATTGGCATAATTCTTACCCTGCTCAACTAAAAACACTATAAACAACACCTTTTGATGCTTGCAATCAGTAATTTGGCTAAATATAAATTATTGATTTAGCTAAACAAATAATTTTTTTGACAAAATTTAAAAATATTTCTTGACATTTGTCAACTTATATGTCATATTCGCTCTCAGTTAAATACAATTCTTTTTATTATTAATCTAGCGCATATGGCAAATTCAAGTAGCCCTCTATGCCAAAAAAAAATTATATTATGTGTAAAAAAAGCAAACTTGCCGTTGAAAAATTGAGTGCCGATACAGTTGCCAATAAGACCAAAACTCCGTTCTTGCGGATTTACACGGTCATCCTTGGATGCAATGCCTCCGGTAAAACAAAAAAGGAAAGCAAGACCGAACGGTTTAAAAAGGGTATCCCTTATCTTGTATGGGCAACCGACATCACCAAAGGTTCCATCAAGATTCGGGAAATTCTCGGTGGTGGCGCTCCGGTTGAAGTTCAGGCAACGGACTGCAAATTCACGCACTCCGACACAATAGAAATCCGAGGCCTCCAATACAAGGAAAAGATGATTAATGGTGTATACCATTACATCGAAACCAAAAAATTGGCTCGCCTCTAAGGTATTCGCGTTGTGAAACGCTAATTTTTTTACGGCACCCCCTATTTCTCGTCCTGAGATTTAGGGGGATTTTTTGGCTTTAAAATTTAATTGACAAATTCAACAAAACATGATGATATGCGATTGAAAATCTATTATTAACACTAAAAATTTTGTAAGGTTATGAAACTTCCGAACGGACTTTCAAGCCGGCATTTAAGACGCAGCACCGCCAAAGATGTGCTTGCCGCTTATGCCGACCGGTTGGGAATCACCATTGACAACAATGCGCAACCGGAAGATGTGATGTTAACGTTCCTCCGTAATACACGGATTTATCAAAAAAACTCTTCTTATCCGATGTGGATTATCCACGGCCTCAAAGAAGATGAAGAGCTCAAGGCATCAGAGGTTATTATCTATTATGATTTTGACAACGGAATGACTTGTTTTACAGACATTCACCACGTCAAAATCGAGGCTATCCCGAGCGAGTTACACTTGCGCGGAGCCAGACTCGTTAAGACCAACAAAAATAATGATATTGCCTATGAGCCCAAGAAGTAAAATACCTCAAAAAACACCTGCTTATCTTCAAGAAAGATTTGCAGGTGTTTTTTATCACAACTTTCCACCGACACAATCTGAGCATCGCGACTTCTCTGCCCCAATCAAGATAGCGGTAAGTGATGCCCGCGGAGGCTCTTCGCTGAGGATGGCTGAGACCTGCAATTTATGTATTAGTTGACCATGTAGCGAGCTTATATTTAAGTTCGATAAATGAGTCAAATAATAATAAATAAAGGCGAAGACACCGGAGCCTACATAAAGGTAGGTGAGGATGGCTGAGACCTGCAATTTATGTATTAGTTGACCATGTAGCGAGCTTAAACCGCCACTTTGCCCTTCAACTTCCCATAACATTGATAATTGAGGAGCTCAAAATCATCATACGTAAAGGCATTAATGTCTTTAATGGTAGGATTAAGCTTCATCTGCGGCAACGGCAAAGGCTTGCGAGAGAGCTGCTCCCTCACCTGCTCAAAATGGTTATGATAAATATGCGTATCTCCCAAAGTATGCACAAACTCACCAAGCTCCAAATTACATACTTGCGCCACCATCATCGTCAACAAAGCATAAGACGCAATATTAAACGGCACCCCAAGGAACATATCACAACTGCGCTGATACAACATACACGACAATTTGTTGTTGGCTACATAGAACTGAAACATCATATGACAAGGCGGTAGCTTCATCTGCGGTATTTTTGATACATTCCAAGCAGACACAATCATCCGCCGGTCATTAGGATTATGCTTGAGCTTATCAATAACATCAGCAAGCTGGTCAATCCCTTCGGCATTCCAGTTACGCCATTGGGAGCCATAAACCGGCCCGAGGTCACCGTTTTCATCGGCCCATTCGTTCCAAATCCGCACACCGTTATCTTGCAGATATTTGACGTTTGTATCGCCTTTAATGAACCATAACAACTCATAAATAATGCTTTTGAGGTGAACCTTTTTGGTTGTTACCAAGGGAAAACCTTTGCTTAAATCAAAGCGCATCTGTCGCCCAAAGACGGAGCGCGTCCCCACGCCGGTACGGTCCATTTTATCGACCCCATTATCCATAATATCACGAAGTAAATCAAGATATTGCTGCATTTGTTTAATCCTCTGCTTCAATTGATTCGATAATATGTTTCAACACGGCTTGGTCCACAAAAGCACCTTTGCGAACACGCACGGTAGTCAACACATCATCCTGCTCATAATCTTTGGAGATTTGACGATAATCTTTATTCATCACGTCAATACAAGGGGTTATATCCACCGGCTGACCTTTAAGGTCAGGATTTAAGGCACCCCGATACATACTATCAACAATAATCTCGGGCTGGAGCTTACTGCCTCCGGTCAAAAAAGCTTTATAGATTGAGGCCCCGCCGGAAATATAGAACTCGCCTTCAGCATCTTTAAAATAGCGAATATCCGTAATCACCTGATGATTGGTAGTATCCGAGAGCTGATAATCAGCATCAAAAGTCAGCACCATAATTTTGCGGTTAGGCAGAGTGCGATTAGGAAAGCTTTCATAAGTTGTTTGCCCGGCGATTAGGGTTCGCTCCTCGGTAATCCGGCGAAAGCGTTTAAAGTCTGAAGATATACGCCACGGTATATTAGGCCCGATTCCGATAATATTATCGCCTTGATGCCGACACCATACAGCAATTTTAGTCATTTCAAGTACTCCTTGATAATAGGATTAGCAAAAAGCGATTTTATTCTCAAGAATTTCTCCCCGACTACCCACAATTTACTTGCAAAAAAGAGTAACATCGCCTATATTAGAATAGTCAGGCAACTGACTACGGCACTAGAGGCGGTATAAAATAGGTATTTAGGACCCGGGGGCAGAGCCCGGCACCTCCACCAGTTAAAAAATTGCACTTTCCACCGGCTTACCGAATGTGGCAATACAGAAAAGCCATTATATGCGGTAAGTTTTAGGAAAGAAAAATTTTTGTGAAGGGAGTGTACATAGAGGTACATGACCGAACAAAAATTTGCACTTGACGACAAAATTGCCCATAGAATGGCTTTTATGTGGGGGTGAGTTAGGTTTGACTAATTATACAATAAAAATACTTGCTGTGCTCGGTGAGATACCACCGTTATCGGTTCAAATTAAAATGAATGCTAACGATAATAACGTAGCACCTGTTGCTGTAGCTGCTTAAGGCAAGGCAACAAACGCAAATTCTCTTAACTATGGTTAGTTAGAGTGGGGCTTGGGCCGCCTAGCAACAGAAGGCCCGCTTTTTTGTTGCGGAGAAGGTATAAAATGAGCGAATATTTAACTGAGATTAACTATGACAAATTGATTGAAAAATCATTGAAAAACGTCGTTGTTGAAGCCTTAAAAATAGCTGAGGCGCAAGGACTCCCCGGAGAAAACCATTTTTACATTACCTTCAAGACCAACCACCCCAAAACGGTTATATCCGATCACTTGCGCAGCCAATATCCGGAAGAAATGACAATTGTCATCCAACACCAATACTCCAACCTTTATGTTGAGGCTGATCGTTTCTCGGTAGATTTGAGCTTTGGGGGCGTATTGCAAACTTTATCGATTCCGTTTGCAGCAATTACCTATTTTGCCGACCCTCACGCCAAGTTTGGACTGAGTTTCAGCATTGATGACACACCGAGTTCAGGGAATAACAAATCCTTTACAGAGATTGAGGAAGAAACCCCTGCTCCCAAGACCGCCGGCGGCAGTGCCACGATAGTATCCATAGATTCGTTCCGCCGTAAAAAGTAATGATAAAGAAGTCTGTTGTCATAGCCAACCGCCACCAGACCAGCATTTCGCTGGAGGAGGAGTTTTTGAGCGAATTGCAACAAATTGCCCAAGAACAACAAATAAGCCTAAACGAGCTAATTACCCGCATTGACAGCAAGCGCGAACAACAAAATTTATCCAGCGCCATTAGGGTCTATATATTGCAATATTTAAAATCACAAAATGCGAGGTCTTAACCCCGCATTTTTTAATCCCTAAGTTTTTACTAAAGTTGGGTCTTAACAATTCTCTCAATATCCGTAAATTCCGGTTTCCAACCCAAGAGCTCGCGCGCCTTTTGAGCTGAGGCAATCAACGCCGCCGGATCTCCGGCACGACGCGGAGCATATTCGACCGGAATTTTGCACCCCTTCACCTTTTCAACCGCTTCCACCATCTCTTTGACTGAAGTCCCCTTCTCTGTCCCCAGATTAAGGCTTTGTGATGCCATTCCGCTCATTAGTTTTTCCAGCGCCAGCACATGCGCTGATGCCAAATCGCTAACATGAATATAGTCACGAATACACGTTCCGTCACGGGTCGGATAATCATTGCCAAAAATCTTCAACTTATCGCGCTTGCCTTCAATAACTTCCATCACAATCGGCAGCAAATTCTGCGAACCGATTTCACGCCCGCAAATATCACCATCTTCATCATATCCTACGGCATTAAAATAACGCAACGCCACAAACTTAATCCCCTTAAGCTGGTCATACCACTGCATAAATTTCTCAATTTCCAACTTGGTAAAACCATAATAATTAATCGGCTCGGTCGGCTGGCTCTCATCAATCACCTCAACTTTCGGCATTCCGTATACCGCCGCTGATGATGAAAAGACTATATATTTAGTCCCCGCCTCCACCATCGCATTCAAAACATTCAATGAACCGGTAATATTATTAGTCGAATACTTCATCGGGTTTTCCATCGACTCTCCGACTGCCTTTTTGGCCGCCAAATGGATTACCGCATCTTGCCCTTTCATCGCCGCCGCCAAAGCCTCATAGTCCAGAATATCAGCCTTAATAAAGCGGTTCTGCTTAAACAAATTAACTTCTTGTCCGGTTGACAAATTGTCATACACACTAACCTCATGCCCACCTTTCATCAAGGCTTTAACCACGTGTGAGCCAATATATCCGGCACCACCGACAACCAAAACTTTAGCCATTATTCTCCACTCCTTTTATTTGATTGTATCACAAATTGCCATTGCGGTTTTCACTCCGTCTGCCGCGGCTGAGGTTATACCTCCGGCATATCCGGCACCTTCTCCGCATGGATACAGTCCCTCAACCGCCACACTCATCAAGTCCGCCCCGCGCATTATTCTTATCGGGGAAGAACTTCTGGTTTCCATACCGGTCAACACCGCGTCAAAGCTTGCAAATCCCCGCAGTTTTTTATCCATTTCAACCAGCGCCGCTTTCAAGCTCTCACTCATATATTCAGGCATAATTTTGTGCAGATTAGCCGGCCTTACCCCAGGGGTATAAGACGGCTGTACCGAGCCAAACTTCACCGATGGCTTTTCTCGCAAAAAATCCCCCACCATCTGCGCCGGAGCCTTATAATCTCCACCGCCAAGCCGAAAAGCAGCCTCTTCAAACTTGCGCTGAAAATACATTCCGGCCAACGGGTGCGGGCTTTCATAATCTTCGGGAGTAACCCCGACCAACAGCGCCGCATTGGCATTGGGCTTATTGCGGGCATAGCGGCTCATTCCGTTAGTAACCACACGCCCCTCTTCTGAGGCCGCGGCCACCACCTCTCCTCCGGGGCACATACAAAATGTATAAACCGAGCGCCCATTAGGCAAATGCACCGCCAACTTATAATCCGCCGCGCCAAGGGCTTTGTGTCCGGCCCAGGAGCCATATTGAGCCTTATCTATCATTTGTTGCTGATGTTCTATTCTTACCCCGACTGAAAACGGCTTTGCTTCCATCGCCACACCGGCGGCATTAAGCATCTCAAAAGTATCACGCGCCGAATGCCCTATGGCCAACACCAAACGCGAGCAAGCCAGTTCAAGCTTTTCTGCCCCGCCATTAATCCCGACCTCAATTCCGATGAGTTTTCCGTCTTTTATTTTCAGTCCTTGCAACTTGTGCCCAAAACGATACTCTCCACCCAAGGCCTCAATCCGCCGCCGAATGTTAGGCACCATTACTGCCAGCTTGTCTGTTCCGATATGAGGCTTGGCCAAATACAAAATATCTTCCGGAGCTCCCGCCGCCACAAAAGCCTCAAACACCTTGCGCACATAGCGGTCTTTTTTGATTCCGGTCATTAGCTTTCCGTCTGAAAAAGTACCGGCGCCTCCTTCCCCGAACTGCACATTGGATTCCGGTTTCAAATGTCCGGTTTTCCAGAACAAATCAACATCTTGCAAGCGCTCCTCAACCGGACGCCCCCGCTCCAAAATAATCGGACGCAAGCCGGCCTCTGCCAGCACCAAACCGGCCAGCATTCCCGCCGGACCGCTGCCCACCACCACCGGACGCTCGCTACACTTGCCGCAGTCAGGGATTGTCAGCTTTTCCTCCGGCGTTATCCGAAGTACATCTTTGTCAGCAAATTTAAGCTTATTCTCATTTTCCAGCGCCACATCAACCGCCATCACCAAATGCAATTTTGATTTATTGCGCGCATCAATGGCTTTTTTCACCACTTGCAGCGATATTATCGCCTTGGGAGCAACCCCCAACTTTGCCGCAGCCAAAGCCTTGAGCTCAGCCTCACTCACCTCTAATCCGGTATTGATGTTATTAATTCTAATCATTATACTACCCTCTGTCTGCCGGATTGTAACCGCAAAAACCGCCAAACGCAACACAAAAAAAGAGCCGTGCTCAACAGAATATAAAACCCTGCAAGCACAGCTCCAATATGGTTAGCATAAATGCGCCAACAATGTGGCAACACCTATGCCGATAATAATCCATCCGGCTACCGGCTTTAGTATCTCTACTAAAGCACCGACAAACTCCAAAATGGCCGCTAAAAAGTCACCACCGAATTTATAAACTACGATGATAACACATAGTGTTGCTATTATTCCCATATCCTATTATTATATTTAGTTAAACATCTAATCAAACGGCAACTCCGTCAATTACAACAGTGTCGCCTCTCAGACATCATAACAAGGAAAAACTTTCAGCCTAAAAAAGCTGAAGACAAAACTCCTGCTCTCAAATTCTCCATCTCTTAGCCAAACCGCAAAACAACTGACTAAACAGCCACTTCGCTCCATCAGCCAACCATAGATTCATCAAAAGCCGGTTTTATTATCAATTCTCAGGCTCAAATAAAAACCCGCAAAATAATAAAACAAATTTTCCTTAAACATAATGATATCTTTAGTAAATATCATTATATCATAAATTTATTACCAAAACAATAACAAACCTTTTCCCCTTTTTTTATCCCTCAAGTTTGTACACCCAAACATTATCCTCTCCCGTGCAGGGAGAGGTCGACGACTGAGTCGTCGGGAGTGGGCAGCACCGGCGCGAGTGCGCCGGAAAGATTTTTTTTATATTTTTTGTCCCTTCCTCCTTTTTACTTCCTCCTTTCTTTTATACCTCCTCCTCCCCTAAACTTGCTAGACAAAATTAGCCAGACAATATCAAACTTCACAATTTCCACCTTGAAAATCCACATTTCACCATTACATCAAAAAGCGCTTGCAACCTTAGCGCCAAAGTGGTATTCTGAATCTGCAGTCAGGAAATCCGGCTGTGGTGTCTAAACAACACCTCTACATGAATATTCCACCACAGCGTGGAGTGGGTGATATAAGCCTATGGTCGAATAAGCCCGACTGTATGTAGACAGTTGTTTAGCTCCACGCACCTTATGTTTCTGACAAAGGTGCGTTGTTTTAACTCTAAAAACAATGGAGCTTTTGTTATGAAAATACGCTTTTTATTGATAGGAACAAGTCTGTCCTTTATCCCCAGTTTAACCTCAGCTCAATGCGTCGCCACTCAAGATTGCGCCACTTTGGGCTATACCGAAACCAGCTGCTCCGGCGGCTCTGGCGTCAAATGCCCATTCGGCAACAAATGGGCTTGCTTCAAATCCGAGTCGGAATTTTGCAATGAATATGGCTTTACCCAAACCTGCACCGGCACCAACCGAACCGGCGTTGGCAAAGCTTGTAACGGTAAATACTACGAATGCTCCTGCACATCTGGTTATATCTGGAACGATTCGTCTCAAAAATGTGAATATGATTATAAGACAAACTGCGTCATCGGTGCATTGTATTACAGCGACGGTACTTGCTCCGATAAACTTGAAAGCTCCAAAACTTTGCTTGGTATTGTTATTTATGAAAAATCGGCCAGCCAGAATGGTTGGGTGATGACGCATAAGCGGGTAAAGAGCTATATTAGTTGGTCTAGAGAATCTGTTAATGTTCCTGGGATTACAAGCACTACAAGTTGGCGTGCGGCAGCCAAAGACTTTGATAGCTGTGGTAATACTGATAAAATAAGGGCTCAAGGTAATAGTTCAAAATATCCAGCGGCATGGGCAGCTTATAATTACCAGCCGTCAGGCACACCAACGGGCAAACGTTGGTGTCTGCCTGCGGCTGGCTTAATTAATAGTTTGTACAATAATTTGTCCACTATTAATACTGCTATTGGTAAAGCAGGAGGTACTAAATTAGAGGGTGATAATGAATACATTTTGTCGTCGTCTGAGTATAATGACGACTACGTGTGGAGCTTCAGTACGGTTCATGGCGCTGATTCGGGCGGCTTGTTCCCCTACAGTAAGGGCGTCTACGGCACCAGCGGCAGCATTGTTCGCGCGGTGCTCGCTTTCTAGGTTTTTATCCCACTACCGGCACTGTCATCCTCGGGCTTGACCCGGGGATCCAGTGCCCAAAACCCAACACCGGCACAACCCAAGCATCGCGCCTCCTCTGCCCCTATCCCTCAACAGCTAACCTAGGGCTCCACGGGCACCGTGGCTGGCACAGCTTCCAGCTAACCTAGTGGGTGAAGCGGCACCCGCTTTCCGGCCACAAACCACTGTTAAGCTGCTCCAAACTCTCCGGAAACTCACCCATACGCATACTATAAATCCAATAATTCGCCATCACCCGCTCAATATAAATTCGGGTCTGCGCCGCCGGCAACAACTCAATAAATAACAGTGGATCATTATTATAGCGCATTTTCTTCTTCCACTTCATCAAGTTTCCGGGGCCGGCATTATAAGCCGCCATCATAAAGAACAAGTTCCCGTCAATAAAATCCTTCTCCAGCAAATAATTCACATAACGCTGTCCGGCTTCCATATTATAATTCACATCAAAGAGCTTGGTTTTGTCTTTTTTGAGCTGACGGTCCTTAGTAATATAATAAGCCGTGCTAGGCAACAGCTGCATCACCCCGCGTGCTCCGGCTGAACTCACTGCATAAGGGTTAAAACCAGACTCTTGACGCATCAAAGCCAGCAACAATGCCCGCTCGGTTTTCCAACCGTTCAAAGGTTCCCAATCCGGCAGCGGATAAGCAATCCCGTCATAATAAATATTTTTTTCATCATTGCGCAAATCATTAGAGACTTTAATCGCCATCCGATGCCGATTATTCTGCTTCAGCAAAAACAACACCGCTTCTTTTTGCTTTTCGTTCATCTCGGCATAGCCGTTCTCAATCTCTTGGTCGGCCAAACGCGGCTGCTTGGCATGATACAAAGCCACCGCCCGCCTGATATAAGGAGACTCAACCAACCCCGCGGCATATTGCGGATTCGAAAAATCATTCCAAAACGGAGTTTCATCCCAGTTATACTCAATTTTCTGCCCCAAAGCATAAGCCGCCAAAATACCATAAAAAGTACGAGAATACTTTGCCGCCACCTTCAACTGCTCTGCAGCCTTTTGCTTACGATTAAGCTTCATATTCGCTCTAAACGCCCAAAAAGCACCAGCCGCTTCCAACCATTCATCATTGTCTTTCAATGCTCCGAGTTTCTCAAAATATCCGGCTGCCTGCTGATACTTTTTCATCTTCCAAGACGCCAGACCTGCCACCCAATAAGCCGTAGCACTTTTAGAACGGCGAGCCGGTTTTTGAGCCCACTCCAAAGCCAGCTTATCATAATTATCAATCAAATACATAAAGGCCAGTTTCACACTGAGCTCATCCCAATATTTATCAGGAATTGTCATTCTAAACTTTTTGCCTTCTAACACATTGCGTGCGGCGCGGGTCTTACCCTTGTTTAAATATCGATAAAACTTTTTAACCTGTTTGACCACAAAGTCTCTGTTTTTTGGCGACAATTTTGCATAAGCAGGGCTCTCAGAACTCAACAAAGAAGTAGAATACTCCTCCAGCTGACATTCATCTGGCAAAGCCAACTCACTCTTGTCTCCTTTTTTCAGAGCCAACCGATAAATTCTGCGAGCTTGAGGCAAATCAGCATACTGGCTAAGCCAGTCTTTCAGTTCATCAAAAGAGGTTTTGTAATTTTTAGATAAATATTTTTCAGCCAACACATGTCCCAACAAAAGATCACTATTCAAATCTTCGGCAGCATCATCGGCATCTTCAATATTATTTTCTTTCAAATACTTAAATATATTTTTATAAACTTTTACATCATCTTTTGAGACATATCCTTGCTCAATCATCCGCTGATAAACATCAGCATCAACATCAACAGCCTTTGCAACTCCGGCATAGCAGCCAAGAGCCAGTAACCAGACAAATATACCAAGTACCCTTAACAACAACTACACTCCGGCAACAGGTTTCACAAACAGCAAAGATAACAAATTATTTCTTTTTCAACCACAAAATCTTAGCAGCACACTGCTCTTGGGTCATCTGACTGACACGGCAACGGTTAACTATAATATTCGGAATTTTATCCATCGAATAACATCCGTTTCCAACTAAAGTATAATCAAAATAATTCTCAACATTCGGCTCAACATCATTAAAACTTAAAGATGTCATCATATTAGGCCATTTTAACTTTACATTCAGAGTATTAAGCTTTTTAGCCAAGGTCGTCATGACAATAAAGCGCACATTACAACGCACCATTCCGCCTAAAGTTTTGTTTACGGAAAAATTATCATAATAAAGAAAGATATACTCACCGCCCTGACTAACTGTTCCTGAATTAGCCACCTGCCGCATGGCAACATTACGCTCAGGAACACGACGATAAGTTTTAGTCATAGATTGAGTTTTGACAGCCCCCTGCTTCTGCTGAACATTTCTGTTCACACTTTGAGCTGATACGGCACTATTTACAGAGGCCGAAGAAACAGTACTTTCCTCACTGGCAAACATCTGAGCCAAAGCGTCGGCTCCCCAACAAGATATAGCCCCCAAGAGCAAAGCCCCCACGAACATCTTAATCTTTGTGGCAGAACCGACACCCATATTAACACCTTCCCTTACGCTTACATTACGTTAGGAGAATTAAATTTGAAAGTACCTTTATCATTTTTGGTTTCTTTAGGTTCACTGGCCTTAGCAAAACCGCCATTACCAAGTCCGGCTGGATTAGACGGACTGCTAGCCCCTGAACTTGTTTTAGCAGCAGGACCGCTTGCTTTTGACGGACGAGAACCATTATTGTCATCGCCACCATTATTACCGGCACCATTACCAGCATCATTATTTCCTGCCGAATCAGGATTATTCCTTGACGGCGGATTTTTAGAAGTTTCGACCCCGGCAAAAGTACCATAACCAGAAGACGGCATATCAGCCGGAGCAACTTGTTCAGTCACAGTTTCTTCCTCGACTTCGACCTCAGGCTCGCCTAACCCCGGGAAAAGGGTTTTCAACTTAGCAGAAAGCTCAGCATCAGAAACTTCATTACTTTTTGCAGCATTCTGGCTGGCTGCCGGAGCCACCGAAGCCGTAGCGGCAGCATCGGACTGAATTTCATTAATAGTCGTAGCAACATTATTCATTTCAGCCACTACTTGGTTATACAAATCATCAATTTTGCGTCTGCCTTCCATACGTTGATTTTCGGCATTACGCATATCTTCTTCATAAGATATAGGTTTAAACTCTTGATAATATTCAGGATTTGTGGCTGAAATAAACAAGAACACACCATCACAAGAGCCGCCATCTCGGTTATTGCGTGCCCGAGTGGAAACTGAATTGCTATCTTTATCAACAATATTACAACTTCTGACCGTAAATTTAAGATCATCAAGCATAATAAAGCATTTATCGGTACGCACTCTTGAACGAACGGTAGTCTGTTTATACGGCTCCAACGGTGGCACATCGACGACTGCGGTCAGTCCGGTAGAGTCCATTTCTTCAGTTTTAGAAGTATTACGTCCTGATTTTTTCCGCTCAGCTGTTTTTTCATCAGAGATAACCGAGCTGATAGTATCATCATGCCAGCTAAGGTTCAAAGAAGCAGCTTTTACGGTATTAGGAGAGCGGTTATAAAAAGTTACGTTATAATCACAAGCATCGATTACACCATCAGCATTTTTAACAGACTGCACATCATGAACTTTAAAGAGCACATTTTCAGGTGCATCCGTGCTCTGAGCCAAAGCTGCGGAAGCGCAACCTGCCATAGCCGCAGCAAAAATCGGAAGGAACAACTTTCTACTTTCAGTCATATTTAATCCTTATATAAAAGTTAGCCACTCAAGGCAATAATACCTTATTAAGTATAAAATACCATCAAATTATAAATAAAGTGATAACAAGGTGGATAACTTATAAAATTTTTTTCTTCAAGCGAATAAAATCGACCCAAATTTTAGCTTTTTGACCGACATTTCGGAGCAAATAAGCCGGATGGAAAGTAGCCATCACAGGAATAAGCTTACCGGCAGATGTTTTGTATTCCATCCACTTTCCGCGCATTTTAGAAATAGAGTCTTCGTTTTCCAACAAGGCATTAGCAGCACTTCCGCCCAACAGCACCAAGATTTCAGGTTCGACCAATTCGATCTGGCGTTTTAAGAACGGCAAACAGATAGCCACTTCGGCGGTTGTCGGAGTACGGTTTCCGGGTGGACGCCACGGCAAAACGTTGGTAATATATACTTCATCGCGTTTCATACCTGCCGCAGTAATAATTTTATCCAACAGCATACCGCTCCGCCCAACAAAAGGAATTCCGGCACGATCTTCATCGGCACCCGGAGCTTCACCGATAAACATCACTTTAGCCTTTGGATTACCGCCGCCGAACACCGTTTTTGTAGCTGTTAGTTTTAAAGCACACCCGTCAAAAGCCTCCACCATTGCCCTCAGCTCATCCAAAGTCTTAGCTCCTGCACACATTTCTCGTGCATTTTTACATGCATCTATCGTTGCTTGAGCCAATGCCGTAATGGCACGACGTTCATCTTCTTGGGGCTGCGGGGGCGATTTTTCTTGAATTTTTTTAACAATTTCCGGCACTGTTCTTTCTTGATGTTTTTCAGTCTGAGCCGCAAAAGGCACCTCGCCGAGAGTTTCATCAACTCCGGCAGTCAAATACCATTCCAGCATATATTTCACATCAAGACATTCACTATTCATACCCACAAATTAGAGTCAAAAAAGTCTTTTTGCAAGGAGATAAATAAAAAATTAAAAGATTTGCACATATTTTATATAAAAAGTATAAAATACAGTTGTATGATAAAAAAAGTTATATAGAATAGCATAAGGTTGTAATCAGAGATTCGAAATGAGCATGGCAAAATCAACAAAATATATCAGCATCTTTATGGTGTTGCTCAGCTTAAGTTTATTCAATTCATGTGTTGATAAACACCCCAATGATAGACTCGCACCATCAGCCTCTCTTCCCCAAGCATCTAAATCAGATAAAAAAGTCAGCTCAAAACCAGTGCCATACGGAGCTTATCTGGCCGGAAGAGTTGCCCACCTGCGCAAAGATTTCAACAGCGCGGCAGATTACTACATCATATCTCTGCAAGAAGACCCTGAGAATCAAGATTTATTGAGCCGGGTCTACATCATTCTAGCCTCCGAAGGAAGGATTGAAGAAGCCGCCAAATACGCCCAAATTTCACTTAACAACGGAGACACCAATAACTTTACTCATATCATAATTGCAACCGACGCCATGACCAAAGGCAACTATGACGCCGCCCTTTCCTCTCTTAACAATATGAAAGGCGCCATATATGAAGAGTTCATCACTCCGCTGATGGCATCCTGGGTCTATGCCGGCCAAGGTAATGCTGAACAAGCCTTAAAAACTATTGATATTTTGAAGAAAGAACCCAACTTCAAATCTCTTTACCATATTCAAGCCGGTATGCTCAATGACTATCTCGGCCGCATTAATGAAGCTCAAAAACATTATGAAGTCATTATTAATGAAGAATCTACGGAAATGTCCTTCCGTACTTTACAGATTATTGCCAATTTTTACATCCGCAACGGCCAAAAAGACAAAGCCGTCGCACTGGTAAACCGTTACAATGATGACCGCCTGTTTGTTGATATGCTTCGAAATTTAGCCGCCAACACTCAAAACGCTGATCCCAAGAATACGGCCCCCATTTTGAGTTCTGCCAACATCGGTTTTAGCGAATCTTTATTTAGTATTGCCAGCAACATGAGGCAAATTTCCTCAGGTGTTGACATCGCTCATATTTTCATCTGCTTATCAATTTATGCTAATCCAAACTATGACATCGGCAAACTTTTGCTGGCTGATATTTTAGAAAGCCGAGAGATGTATGCCGAAGCTAACGATGTTTATGATGAAATCCCCCCATCATCAGAGAGCTACAATTCTATCCAAATCAAAAAAGCCGCCAACTATGTTATGCTTCAAGATTATAAAGCGGCCGAAATTTTGCTGACCTCCCTTTCAGAAGAAAATCCTGATAGTCTCCAAATAAACATGGACCTGGGCGATATTCTCCGCATTAACGGCAAATACAAAGAAGCCATCACCTATTACACAAGAGCTATCTCCGCTTTAAAGCAAGAAGACTCCAACACCTGGGTTTTGTATTATGCCTTAGGTATAGCCTATGAGCAAAGCGGTGACTGGAAAAATGCTGAAGACAACCTCAAAAAAGCTTTAGACAAGAGCCAAAACCACTACTATGTCCAAAACTATCTAGGATACAGCTGGCTCAAACGCGGAGAAAACATCGAAGACGCCTTTACCCTAATAGTTGACGCCTACAATCAAGCCCCTGAAGATGGTCACATTACCGATAGTCTGGGCTGGGCCTTTTACAAAATAGGTAAATATGATAAAGCCGTATACTACCTTGAAAGGGCCTCTGAGACTGAGCCAGCCAATGCCCTCATCAGCGACCACTTGGGCGACGCTTATTGGCAAATCGGCCGCAAAAATGAGGCTGTTTTCCAGTGGAAACATACTCTCAAAATGACAGATGATTCCGGCGAAGTTGATATGAAACAAGTCCAAAACAAAATTGACAAAGGCATGCAAACAGCCACTCCGCTGACATTTGATGCCTCATTAATTGCAGAAACCATGAACAACCTCCCTGCTGAGGAATAAAAAAAATCTCTCCCTTGAGGAGAGATTTTTTTATGCTTACCATCAAGAAAACACTTACATCAATTCCAGCATCTCATCAACCAAGACCCCTGCCCCCTGATACACTTGCTTAATTGACTTAGCCAACATATAAGCCGGAGTTGTAACCACACGATTTTCATCATCGACACAAGCCTCATCTACGGCACACTCTTGATGCACAGCACCCATTTTGCAAATACCTTTTGCTGTATCTTTATCACGCCCGATAGTCAGCTTCACCTTATGTTTACCGAGCACTCTGGCCAAGACTACCGGAGCAATGCACATCGCACCGATAACAATTTTGGCCGCATAGCTTTCTTCAATAGCTCTTTTTACTTCCTCATTCACCTCACATTCGGCACCACGCACCGCAAAATCACTCAAATTAAGCGCCGCGCCAAATCCACCGGGGAACACAATTGCATCAAAATCGTCAGCATGGAACTCTCGTAAATCCAAAATATTACCGCGAGCAATACGAGCCGATTCTGCCAATACATTACGATTATCGGCATCACCGGCAATAGCGGTAGATTCCCCCGTAAAATGATCCATGGTTCTGGCCTGCCATGTATTCGGAGCAAAGCACTGATACTCACAACCTCTTTCATCAATCGCCAACATCAGCGCCACCGCCTCTTGAATTTCCGACCCGTCATACACACCGCATCCTGATAACACAATCGCAAACTTAGGAGCATTCATCATATCCACATTCCTCTCACAGATAATAGTTATTGCAATACAAATTAATATATAATATATTTCCAAATAAATTCAAACAAAAAAACAGGACTTCAAAAAAGATGCAAACCAATATCAGCACATTAAAGAACGGATTAAGAATTATTACTTCGCCCCGACCGGAGAGCCACAGCGTCACTCTCGGAATTTGGGTCAAGACCGGCTCTGCCTGCGAAACTGCAGCTGAAAACGGCATTTCCCACTTTTTAGAACATATGGTATTCAAAGGCACCCCCAGCCGCACCTCTCTGCAAATAGATGAAGAGATTGAAAACGCCGGCGGCCAAAGCAATGCCTATACCTCGCGCGAATGCACCGCTTTTTATGCCAAAATGCTCAAAGAAGATACCGAACTCGCACTTGATGTTTTGGCTGATATTTTCCGTAACGCATCTTTCCCTGAAGCTGAAATGCAAAAAGAAAAAGAGGTCGTCGTCCAAGAAATCAAACAAACCATAGACACTCCTGACGACATCATTTTTGACTACCTCCAATTCCAAGCTTTCCCTAACCAAGCCTTAGGCCGCACCATTCTCGGTCCTCAAGAAGGAGTAAGAGGTTTCAGCGTTGCTGATTTGCAAAACTACCGCCGCAAACACTACGCCGCATCCAACACTGTTGTCTGCGCCGTCGGCAATATTGAACATGAAGCTTTTGTAAACATGGTTCAAAAACGCTTTGCCGATTTTCAGCCGACCCCTGATTTTAACAAAGATTCCCAACAATACCAAGGCGGCTATTTTGCCGAACCCCGAGATATTGAACAAGGCCACGTTCTGATTGGCTTTGAGGGTGTCAAATACAGTGCTGACACCTACTATCCTTGCACCATTTTATCAACCATTTTGGGCGGCGGCTCCACTTCACGCCTGTTTCAAGAGATTAGAGAAAAGCGCGGCTTGGTTTATAGCACTTATAGCTTCAGCAATGCCCACTCCGGCAGCGGCCTTTTCGGGATTTACGCCGGCACCGGCAATAACGAGCTTCCGGCACTCATCCCCGTAATCTGCGACGAAGTCAAAAAAATCAGCACTGACAAAGTTAGTGCTGAAGAATTACAACGAGCCAAAACCCAGCTCAAAGCCAATATGCTGATGAGCCTTGAAAGCAGCTCTGCCACAACTGAAATTCTGGCTCGTCAAATGCTGATTTTTGACCGTATTATTCCGGTTGAAGAAATGGTTGAAAAAATCGAACGCGTAACCCAAGAAGACGTCCGTAACATAGCCGAACATATTTTCTCAGGCACGCCGAGTTATACCTTAGTAGGAGATATCAGCAACCACCCGAGCTACGAGTTTCTACAAAACAACATCCGGTTTTAAGCATGACAGGGACTTCATCAAGCATACATCTCTACCTTCCGGAGCCTCGCGGCTTCTGCGCCGGTGTCAGAAGAGCCATCGCCATAGTCGAGCAAGCTCTGCAACAATACGGTGCTCCGATTTATGTCCGCCACGAGATTGTCCATAACAAACATGTTATCCAATCTCTCAAGGCAAAAGGAGCCGTCTTTGTTGAAGATTTATCAGCAGTTCCCGAAGGCAGCGTCACGATTTTTTCAGCCCACGGAGTAGGCCAAAACGTCATTGCTGAAGCCCACACCCGCCACCTTCAAATTATAGACGCCACCTGCCCTCTGGTTGAAAAGGTTCACCAACAAATCATCAAATACGCCGCGGCACAAATGAGTATCATTGTGATTGGTAAATCAAGCCATCCGGAAATCATCGGCACCATCGGCCAAATCCAGGGCTATCAAGACCTACACATCATCAACAGCCTCCACGACGCCGAAACCATCAGCGTCAAACATAAAAATAATATCGGTTTTGTAACCCAAACCACCCTGTCGGTTGATGACACTCAAGCCATTGTTGATGTATTAAAGTCACGCTTTCCCAACATTCACGGCCTGCAAAAAAAAGACATCTGCTATGCCACCACCAACCGCCAAAAGGCCATAAAAGCCATAGCGGCTCAAAGCGAATGCGTCCTCATTCTAGGCTCACAAAATTCCTCCAACTCCAAACAACTCCGTGATACTGCACTCAAGAACGGAGCCAAGCTGGCATTTTTGATTGATGATGCCGGTGAAATCTCATGGGATTCGCTTCAAGGTATTCAGCATATAGGTATCAGCGCCGGCGCCTCAGCCCCCGAATATCTGGTTGACGAGCTTATCAAAACTTTTCAACAACGTTATGATAAAATTAACATTCACCATGTTACAGTGGTTAAAGAGAATGTAAATTTTAAAATATAAGGAAATATGTACTATAATGTCACGCGCTGAAGATATCTTTCAAAAGCTGATTTATTTCGGTGAAGAAGCCATTGATGACTACATCATCAACCGTCAGGCCGAAGAGCTGTTTTTAGACTTCAAACAAGCCACTCCGGGAATAGGCAAAAACGTTACCTCTCTCCCGCGTGACGACCGCAAGAATCTGGCCAAATGCATATCCGGCTTTGGCAATTCTGAAGGAGGTGTCATTATCTGGGGCGTTGAATGCTCCCGAGATATCGACATCGGCGATGTAGCTAAGGCCAAGGTAAAAGTCCACAACGTCCATCGCTTTTTGAGCTGGCTTGAAAACGCCATATCCGGCTGCACCATTCCCAGCCACAACAAAGTCCGCAACCATATCATCAGTATAGATGAAAACGGTGACGGCTTTATAGCTACTTATATCCCCAAGGCTGAAGTATCCCCATTGATGTCCACCGTCGGCAACAGCATATACATCCGTTCCGGCTCCAACAATGTACCGGCACCCTACTCTGTTATTGCCGGCATGTTCGGCCGTCGCCCACAACCCAATATGGAACTCATCATCAGCGATAAAAAGATTGAAGTTCTGGATAACGCCGCTGAAAATAAAATCTATGATCTAGAGACCAAAACTCCGAAGAAGCCTGAAAAATACGTCAAAATCAGTTTTGCCGTCCATGGCCGCAACGACAGCAGCGTCATCGCCCGCGAGCTTTATCTTTCCTGCACCACCAGCCATTACGGCAGCGAACACAACAAAGTTCGTTTCTTGAATTATAATCAAATGGACTCCATCCACGGCATG
Source organism: uncultured Alphaproteobacteria bacterium (assembly GCA_944390905.1). Classification (GTDB taxonomy): domain Bacteria; phylum Pseudomonadota; class Alphaproteobacteria; order RF32; family CAG-239; genus HGM16780. Next base: position 10,113 of record CALXRR010000018.1, on the reverse strand, counting down.
AGCAATCAGCTCAACCTCATCACCCGTCCGGAGCTCCGGCTTCCGCCGCGCAGCACTTTTAAATTCACTAATGTCGAAATCATTTTGACCCAACACACCGACGATGACTTCCTCTTTGACGGCATTATCGGCGCTGATGAGGCTGCCCCGCGCGATTTTCGTATTTATATCAACAAAAACACCCTTCGCTCCTTTGTCGCCCGTGTTATTAAAGGCGAAGAAGATGAGCACCTTTTCTATGCTGAGTTTTTCACCGACTTTATGCGGAGTGACTTTTAATGTATAGAGTAGAAATTTTTACTGACGGCGCTTGCTCTGGCAACCCCGGCCCCGGAGGCTGGGGAGTAATCCTCCGCCATAAAGACACCGAAAAAGAGCTCAGCGGCGGCGCTGCCGAAACCACTAACAATCGCATGGAACTAACCGCCGTGATTGAGGCTTTGCAAGCACTAAAAGCGGCCTGCGACATCACCCTTTATACTGATAGCCGCTACGTTATGGACGGTGTCACTCAATGGCTGCCTAACTGGAAAAAAAACAACTGGAAAACCGCCAACAAAAAGAGCGCCGTTAAAAATATCGACCTCTGGCAAAGCTTGGATGAGCTTTTAAGCCGCCACCAAATTCACTGGATTTGGGTCAAAGGCCACGCCGGCCACCCCGAAAACGAACGCGTCGACCAACTTGCCCGCAATCAAGCCGCCCGCTTTAGCAAATAAAACTTCACGGCCATTATCTATCCACCACCAAAGAGGCCAATACTTTTCTGAAATCTTTTTCAGTCAAAAAGGACTGCAATACCATACCGTACGGAACTTTAGAACTAAATATCACATAACACGGAGCCGCCGAACGCCCATAACGCTGCATAAATCTTAACACTTCTGGATTATATGGATTATCAACATCAATTTGCACCACCTCAAAATGCTGCATTACCTCGCTGATAATCGGGCTCTTAAATACCATATATTCATTTACCTTGCAAAGCAAACATCCACCCGCCTCAATCTTAACCAGAACGATTTTTCCGCTCTCTACATCCTTATTTATTTGTTCCAAATCAATCTGTTGTTCAACTATATTTAAGTTTAGCCGCAAGTTTTTCTGATTAAAACCCCAAGCTGTCATTCCCAGCATTATTAAAACCAACAACAGCCCCAATCCGCTAACACTTCTGCCAATCAGCTTTTTTACTGCTTTTTTGACTGGAGCATCCATCAGAGACAAAGCAATTCGCTCACAAACTATATTCCAAAATACCAACATCAACCACAATAAAGCCAGCCCCGACAACACCAATAATGCTATGCCCCAACCGGCTTGCAATGCAACTCTTAACAATAATAAGGCTATAGCCACCCCTGCCAAACCAACCGCCAGTCGTCGCAAGGTTGCCGTCCCCCTGCCTGATTGCGGCACAAAAACCGCCAGTGAAGGTACCACCCATATCAAAACATAAGGCATAACGGCTCCTAGCATAAGCGCCACCCATATTGCCGCCAAAACCAGCATATCTTGAGTTAAAGCAAAACCAACTACCTCTGGCAAATAAGGAGCCCAACTCATCACAAATATAAATGCAATCACCAATCCGCTGCCTATTAACTGTATTGCACGCCGATTCTGCGATTGCCTCCAAACTCCAACAATCTCAGCTACAGCCCAAGTCAAGCCCAACATCGCCAAAACCAAACCATACGGATTTTTGAACTCTATTCCCCAGCCCAAATCAACTCCGTTCAAGCGCAATATCCATATCACCGCCAAGCAAATACTCAGCCCCAATACAATCCCCAAACTCGTATACCCAAAATTACGACGTATTTGAAAGACTTGCCTAGCTCCAAACTCATTAATTGATAACAATTTAAGTACCAACAACGGGAATCCCCATGGCATAAAGCTCAGCAATACACCTCCGACCATAGCCATTAATAACATTCCCCGGTTCAGATAATTGCCCGTGCCATCCAACCAGCTTTGCCCTTTTACTTCCAATGTTTGAGCCACGGCATCACCATCATCTATGGTCGCAATTATTCTCAATTTTTTGCCGATTAAATCTGTTTTATCACTTCCTACCTCAAAAAACACATCAATATATCCGTCTGCCACACTCATTCGAGGCTTTCCAAACTCATAACCCTGCTCATCATCAACAAACACTTTTACCAATATCGGATTTTCGTCGGTTTTCAAACGTACCCGTAGTTGCGACTTGCCCCAATTATCAAGCTCTTGGGTTAAAGCTACAACCTCAATATCATCACTTTGCTCTTTAGGCAGCCTCAAAAACGACTGCTTTACAAAATTGCTAGCCAATGACGGAACAGCCCCTCCTGTCGCCAGCTCCAATTGCGGCGTTAATAATACTTCCTGACACCCTTGGTTATCACAAACCTTAAGCTTAAGCTCTGCTTTCACTTTCAAATTCTGATTTATGTCAGCCACTTTCAGCTCAACCGGAAAAGCAAAATTTCCATCTTTTGCGGCATATTCCGCACTGCCTAACTTAATCTGCTCCGGCAAAGGCAAAAATACTTTTTGTTCAGCCAGATTTTCACCGCTCACTTTCACTATCGGCTTATCTTTTCCGGTCAAAAGGAGTATTTTGCCATCCGGAATATATATATGCAAAGCCGCTTTAATTATGGGCTCATTACCAAGCCCCGCCAAAGAGCTAACCCAACGTGCGGCAACCTCATTTTCAGCCACACTCCACTCACCTTCTCCGCCTTCATGAAACAGAGTATTTTCGGGCTGTTTTCCGTAAATAAACAGATTTTTCCAATCCAACCGCAACAATATATCCCCGATTTTTTGCAACGGGGCTGCTGCCGCATTATCATTTTGTTTTTCGCGCAAATACTTATCCAAATAAGCCTGCGCCTCTCTAGGATTAGAACTATAAGAGACCACGCTTTTAAAATCACTGATAATCACCGCATCCGGAGAGTCGATATAAGGCCACTCCTCATCAGATTCGTATTCATCATCACCAAGCATCAAGGGCGGGTCTTCCGGCGCAACCAGAGCCTCTTTCACCCGAGTATATACATCAGCAAACAAACGATAGAATTTTACGCCGTCACGAATATTTTGCTCTCGAGCATAAACATCACTACCCTGAAGCTGAGGAAAGATTCGCCGTACCTCATCACTAAAATCACTATTAATTTCAGCATCGGGATAATTTTCATCAAAATATACCCCGATTTGGCGTATGGCGTTTAATTGCTCAGCAAAAGATGTGGGGGTGTTTTCCTCATCATTTTCAAGCTCAAGCACCACTTGAGCAGATTCGTTTTTGGCCGCATCTAAAGGCTGACTTTGCCCGTCATTAACCGACAAAACCGCTAAAAATAGAGCCCAACAGCAGCAAAAAACAACTTTTTTCATTTATTTCATCAAATAAATTAAAAATATGATTTTAATCTAAGTTATTTTGTGGTAGAATACAAGAGTTGAGTGAATAAAAAGAATTTTTTGTGAAAGATAGAAAGATGTTCAAACTTGATAGCGGAAATCTGACCGGCAAATGCCTTATTTCTTCACCCTATCTTGAAGACGAACATTTTGGCCGGTCACTTATATACATCTGCTCCCACAGCAAAGACGGAGCAATGGGCTTTGTCATAAACAAAAAGATAGAAGAGTTTTCATTTTCGGATTTGGCCAACCAGCTTCCGTTAAAACCCTATAACCAAACACCAGACATAGAACTGCATCAGGGCGGACCTTTGGAGCGAATAAGAGGATTCGTCATCCATTCGACCGACTATGTAAAAGCCGATACAATAGTCATAGATAAAGACATCGCAATATCCTCTTCGCTTGACATTATCAATGACATAGCCTTTGGCATAGGCCCCAAGGACAATATTATCGCCTTAGGTTACTCGAGCTGGCGCCCACAGCAATTAGAGCAAGAGATAATGAATAACGACTGGCTGATAGCTGACACTTACCCGGAGTTGATTTTCCGCACCAAAGATGAAGACAAGTGGGAAAAAGCCTTAAACAGCATCGGGATAGATACGGCCAATTTGTCCTCTTATTCCGGACACGCATAAAAGCAATAGCTTATTCTAAAGCAGAGGCATCAAGGTTGAGCAAATCTTGCTGCTGTTGAATAATTTCTTGAGCCTGATTAAAAGATTTTTGCGGTTGAGCTTTTCCATAATCTTTGAAGAATTGGGCTCCGGTTAAAATAATCAGCCCCAACAACAAAATATAAATGATTAATCGCATATTTATTCTCCTAAGATAATCAGCACATCTAATTGTATTAGCGACAATAATTAGCAGAATATCAAGCAAAAGAAGAAGTTATCCCGAAGAATAAAGACTTAAAATCACAAAAAAAGCTTGCACAATTAAATAAAATAGTTTATTAGATACATTGTTTTTACAGATAAGCATAAGGTCCCATCGTCTAGTGGCCTAGGACGCGGCCCTCTCAAGGCTGCAACACGAGTTCGAATCTCGTTGGGATCACCAATACAAACGGCAGGTATAAAAAACTGCCGTTTTGCTTTATTTACCAAGCCTTTCAGCGAGTTCGAATGTTGTAAATTTGAAAATGGCGTTTTGGGAAGTTTTTACGAACTCGTTTATGCAAAAGTCTTTATTTTTCAATATATTAAGCGAGTTAGAATCTCATTAGGTCTTTGGGATACTTAGGCTGATAAATATATTCATAATATTTAATCTTTACTTTGATGTTTTTTATTTGTAGTGTTTATTTTGGATGGGCGGATTGTCTGTCTGGGGTGTGGAAACCTCTCCGGTAGGGTCTAAAAGTGTAAAGACGAAACTTTTGCACGCCTGAAAGTCTATTAATGATTGGAAGGCGGTAAAATAAGCTATTCCAGTCAATATGTCGCACTATCTATTGGTAGTTTCCAACTTCCAGTCGCCTTTTATTGGGGCGACTTTTTTGTATTAATGGTTATGGAAATAAAGGAGACAGATATGGCCAGAGTTTATGTTGCCGATAACAAATATGAAACAAATGTAATTAAAGTATATCGTGTAGATAGTAAATATGATGCAGATTTATTGTTCTATGAAACAGATAACAAATATGATGCTGATGATAAAGACGAAATTTGGTATTTTGTAGATAATAAATATGAGGCTACAGCATCACTCTATTGGGTTGATAATAAATATGATTCCGATATTTTAGTTTATAAAGTTGATAGTAAATACGATGCTCAATGGCGGACAAGTAATAGCTTTGTTACAAGATTAAGTTGATGAGAAAGGGTAAAAACAATGGATATTATAAAACAACAATTTTGGCCGCCATTAGATGTTTGTTTGAACAAATGTGATGAATCTTGTCTTATGTCTGAAAGATTTTGGGTTTCTGAAAATAAAAAGGAAGGATTAAATCTATCTTGTGATAGGAGAGATGAGGTTAAATATATAGGCTCTTTTCAAATAGCTGAAGTTTGGAAACATTACTACAAAGAATATTACATTAGTAATTATGGCTATATTGTCAAAATCAGAGAAGAAGATAAAGAAAAGGCAGAAAAAATCATTCCTGAAAAATTGAAACTTGCTGATGAAACAACTATGGGTTATCAGTGGATTGATTTTTCTGATGAGTTAAAAAAATTGTTTAGAGAAAATGCGTTTATTCCTTTTAACCGTCAAGATTCAGGATGTCAGGTTTGTTTGAATCTTACAGGAAAATCTGCAAAATATGATGTTCATAGATTAGTTGCTCGCTTTTTTCTGACAAAGCCGTGTGATTATGATGAAAAAAACTATGTTGTGCATCATATTGACAACAATTCTTATAATAACAATGTGACAAATTTGATTTATTTGACTGCAGATACACATCGTGGAAATTTGCATAAAATATATCATCCGATGTCGCATAAATAATGTATTTCAGCTCGAAAACCGCTAGGTAAGCATCACCATTAAAAAACTCTCCTTTATGGAGAGTTTTTTAATGGTAATTTTAATTTGATTCGAACTCGTAGAGACGAGTTCGACAAGGACGAGAGCTGAAGAAAAGAAAATAACCGTTGCTCCGGTTATTTTCTGACGACAGGCGCAGTTTTATTATTTTACAGATACAAGTACAAACTTGTATTTGTAAAATTAGAAAACAAGTGACCGCAGCGCCTTAGTTTCTGTGTAACAGAAACTTAGAAGCCAGAAGACGGGAGTATGCCGGTGAGGGCATAGCCCGAGCGAGGACGCAGCGGCGCAGAGAGCAAAGCGAACAAGCCAATCTCGTTGGGATCACCAATAACAAAAAAAGCCTCTTAATGAGGCTTTTTTTTACTTTCTAATCTTAAGACTTCAGCACCGCATCTTCCCAAGTTGAAAGCCCGATTTTTTTCCAGTCTAGAGGAATATTGTCCACAATCTGCATTTCCGCCAAATAACTGTCTTTAATATTTTCCAAAATGGTTTCAACCATAATCACGGCCGGAGCCTGACGGAGCTTTTCCCTCACCTCGGGATGAATATAATCCAAGATAATTTTTTCATTCGGAGACCGCAAGAACACAGCATGGTCTTTCCCGTCATAAATAACCTTCGGACGCTCTGGCAAATTTTTCTTTGCTTCAATAAAGATATAAAGCTCGCCCTCTTCGCCTTCTGCGACCACAAACTTATTTTCTTTAGTAAAATTAGCGGCCATTAGCTTTTTCCATCATTTTCAATTTAGCAATATCTTTGCTTTTGTTAGCATTTTCCATCTTGCGCAAAGTATTAAAGAACACACTGCATGCAGCGACAGAGCCAAATACCACGCCGCCCAAAGCACGAACATTATCGGCCACACCTTCAATTTTCAAACCAGCATGTCCATCATCAGCTACAAACTCTGTGGTCTGAAACTTACCACTTCCCAAGCAAGCCACCGCTGCCGCTCCGCAAGCATAAGCCACCAAATTATTTTTGATATGCGATGCTGACTTTGCTTTTTCTGCCAATTTATCCAAGTCCATCTCCAATCCTCCAGACTTCTAACTGTTTTATTGACTTCATCATACCATATTAGACAAAAACTGTCAAATATAAAAAACTAATACTTTGTATCATAAACTACTTAAATATTATTTAACAGCCCAAATATTAAGTTAAACACAATAAAATCGCCATTTTTCAGCGTCAAAAAAATGCGGCACGACTCCGCACCGCATTTTATATTTTTTTGGCAAATGCTTAAAACTTCATCAAATACGTAATAAAGTTGCGCACAAAATCTGCTCGCACATTTTGATAATCCAAATAATAAGCATGCTCCCACACATCAACCGTCATCAATGGCTTCAACCCATGAGCCAAAGGCGTATCAGCATTAGATGTCTTCATAATACTGAGCTTGCCCTCAGCATCTTCAACCAGCCATGCCCAACCAGAACCAAACTGGGTTACAGCCGCATTCAAAAACGCCTCGCAAAATTCATCATAAGAGCCAAAAGCCGCCTCAATCTTTTTCAGCAAAGCTCCTTTGGGCGCTTTTCCGCCTTCCGGAGAAATACACTGCCAGAAAAAGTTATGATTCCACGCCTGCGCCGCATTATTAAATATAGCTTGTTTTTCAGGCAAACCGGCAGTTTCTTTAATAATCTCTTCCAACGACAACTTATCTAAAGGCGTCCCTGCAATCAGCTTGTTCAAATTATCAACATAAGCCTTGTGATGTTTACCATAGTGAAAAGCCATCGTAGTTGCCGACATATACGGCTCCAAAGCATTCTCTGCGAATGGAAGTTTCGGAAATTCAATCGCCATAGTTTAAACTCCTCTCAAAAAAAATAAAATTATTGTTTCTGTTGTTTAATATAATTGTTAGTCCCAATTTCATCAAGTGTTTGCTGCATTTTATGTTCTTCTTCTTGAATAGCTTGTTGCTCTCTATTTTTATCTACGATTTCAAAAGTCTTCTGCTCTTTGAACATATCCGCAATCTTGTCCTGAATTTCATTAATTTTTCGGCGCACCATCTGCAAGGCCAGCTCCAAACTATCCCTCTGCTTTTTATACCTTTTGAAATAGGCACCAAAGTCACCTATTTCCGGATGTTCTTCTGCAAAGGCCTTTTCTTTAGCCAGTTCATCTTCCAACGCCTTAATCCCCAGCAAAATTTTATCTTCGACCTCCAACTGCTCGTTTAAGAGTTTGCGTTGCTCGTCAATATTAAACTTTTGCACCCGAACCAAGGTTTTCAATGAACTTTTCGCCATTTATACCTCAAGCTTTATACGGAGTATCCAGAATCTCGGCCAACTGCTGATACCCTTCGGCCAAGGTCACTTTTTCACCTTTACGTTGGCTCAAAAACTCCTCCAATTTCGGATAATAAAAGATAGCCTCATCAACTTCGGGGTTAGAGCCTTTTTTATAAGCACCCAAACGAATAAGCTCAGCCATATCTTCATAAGAAGCAATATATTTGCGTGCTTTGGCCACCAGAGCATATTCCTCCGGTGTATCACAATCCGGCATGGTACGAGAGATTGAGCGCAAAATATTAATCGCCGGATATCGGTTGCGCTCGGCAATGGCTCTGTCCAGCACAATATGCCCGTCTAAGATACCGCGCACCGCATCAGCCACCGGCTCATTATGGTCATCACCATCGACTAATACGGTAAACAAACCGGTAATGGTTCCTCTACCAGCCCCCGGCCCTGCCCGCTCCAAGAGTCTGGGCAATTCAGCAAACACACTCGGGGTATAACCTTTAGATGCCGGAGGTTCTCCGATACTCAAAGATATTTCGCGTTGAGCCATGGCAAAACGAGTGATAGAGTCCATCATACAGAGCACATTTTTATTCAAATCCCGAAAATACTCCGCCACCGCCATTGCCGTATAAGCAGCTTGCCGACGCATTAACGGGCTTTCATCAGATGTCGCCAAAACAAGGATTGACTTTTCCAAACCTTCAGCACCGAGCACATCTTCCACAAATTCTTTAGCCTCACGCCCGCGCTCACCGATTAAACCGATAACCGCAATATCCGAGTCGGTATTTTTGGCCATCATTGACATCAGGGTTGATTTTCCAACCCCTGAACCGGCAAAAATACCCATACGTTGCCCTTTACACACCGTCAAAAAAGTATTTACGGCGCGCACACCAAGGTCAACCTTGCCTTTTACGCGGTCGCGGAATTGCGCCGGCGGCGGAGAATTTTTAATCAAATAAGGCTTATCACCGCGGATTAGCTCACCCTTGCCATCAATTGGCTCACCAAACGCATTAATAATCCGCCCGAGCCATGACGGATGAGGATAGATTACCGGAGACGCATTTTCCACATCTACCCGACACCCCGGGCCAATTCCCTGTAAAGAGCCATAAGGCATAACCAAGAGCTTATCACCATCAAAACTCACCAATTCACAGGGGACTTTTTTGCCTTGATTATTATGCACCAAACACCTGTCACCGATAGTCATTGCCGCGCGCACTCCTGACACCTCAATAAACAATCCTTTAACAGCCGTCACCTGCCCAAAATAAGCATTGGGGTTAATATCTTTCAGTCTGGCGATAATATTCTCAAAATCCATAAGTGCAAATCTCCTCAACCCACAGAGTAACACAAATATTTAATTTGCAAAGCACAAAAAGCTCTTTTCCCCTCTTTCTAAGGATTATTATACTATACTCAATCCCCTCATCATCATCAAACTTCTTTCTACCTTAAACAACCTCTGCCTTCAATTTACACCTTCCTTTAAACTGCCATTTTCTCTCTTCTTTTCAACTTTCCCTTTTTGACATCACCTTTCTCTTTAAGTTGCCGAATAAAATCAGGCTTAACACACAAGCTTATTCATAAATAACCATCCACCACAAGCTGTTTCAGCTTGTGCCTCCGGCTCCGCCGGAAAAGCTGTGCCAGCTTCACCCTTCCGCTTTTGCCATCCCCTTCCTTCCAATCCTTGCCCTTCTTCCCCTCTTGCCTTCCCTCTCCCTAAAGCAGCTGGACAAAATTAGCCAAACAGTATCAGATGCCATCATTCTGCCTTGAAAATCCACATTTCACCATTACATCAAAAACCGCTTGCAACCTTGGCGCCAAAGTGGTATTCTGAATCTGCAGTTGGATGAAC
>CALXRR010000017.1 GCA_944390905.1 uncultured Alphaproteobacteria bacterium | reverse complement strand
ACTCAAGACAAAGGAACTCTTTGTCCTTATGATAATGGTTGGCATACGGGATGTAAGTGCAAACCAGAATACAACAAAACTTGTAAAGGGGCTGATGAACAAGGTAAAGGGGCAACTTGTAACGGCAAATATAAAGAATGTTGCAAAAAATGTACCGGATACAACTACACTGCCAGCAATATCCCTGCCGGACATGTCAAAAACGGAAGCTGTGAAAGCTGTACCGGTACTAAATATAAGACCAAATGCGATACTAATTCATCAAACACCGGAACTTATATTGACTGTGGCTCTGCGAGCGGCAGCGGAACGAGCTGTAAAGATGACTCCGGAACTTATTATACCAAATGTACTTGCCCGACCATGTATGAATGGAGCGCCAGCAGTAAAAAATGCGTCTGCTCAACGGGGTATAAATACACCTGCTCCGGCAGCAACATTAGCGGTGGTGAGGGCAATAGCTGCGATGGAAAATATCAAAAGTGCAAATGTAAAACCGGATTCACCTGGAGTGCCTCCAGCGGAATGTGTGTCTGCAATGGTACCGACTGGTGCACGCTCAACCAAAACTGCGCCAGCTTGGGATATAAACAGCAAAGCTGTCCGGAATTATCAATCAAATGTCCGTTTAATACTAACTATGTTTATTGTATAAGTTGTCCAGAAAAGTATAAATATACCTGCTCTGGTACTGGATATTCCGGCGGCTCAGGCACAGCTTGCGGCGGCAAATATACCACCTGCACCTGCAAATCACCTTATACCTGGACTAATGGGGCTTGCTCTTGCCCGTCAACATATAAATACGCTTGTACCGGCACTGGATATTCAGGCGGGTCAGGTACTGCCTGCGGCGGGAAATACACCGCTTGTAAATGCGCTTCCGGTTATAAATGGGATGCAACCAGTGGAACATGTAAGACTGACCGCGCAGTATGTGAAGTCGGCACTTTGTATTATAGTGACAACACTTGCTCCAGCAGTAAAGTCAGCGGCAAAACTCTGCTCGGTGTGGTTATCTACTCTAACGGCGCCTCCGGCGGCGGCTGGGTAATGACGGTTAAGCCGGTTAAGACAGGTGTTGCATGGGGTGTATATGGAGCGACAACCGGTATTACGGATAAAGCAGTTAGTGCCAGTTGTACCAATACCCAAAAGCTGGTTGCTTTGGGAAGCAGTTATCAAGCTGCTATTACAGCAAATAATTATAAACCAACCGGTACTCCGAGCGGTAAAAAATGGTGTTTGCCGTCACACGATTTGCTTAACAATCTTAATAATTCCGTCAATTTCGCCAAAGTCAACGCCGGCATCACCACTGCCGGAGGTAAAAAAATAGGATTTGGTACCTCTTCTTCCTATGAGCGCGTTTGGTCGTCGTCTGAGCACTCCAGCGGCCACGCGTGGTACTTCTACGCCGGTACGAGTGGTTCGTTCTATATGCACGGCTACGATAAGAGCGGTAACTATAGCGGCAACAACCTCTCCGTTCGCCCGGTGCTCGCTTTCTAGGCAAATTTTCTCCAGCCCTATACAACAGGGAGGGAGCTAAAGGTGCCTCTGTCTAACAAGAGCAAGGATGACGGTGCCGGTAGGTGGCTCCGCGGATCGCACTGCGCTTGTCGAGGATGACGGTACCAGTTTGATGTGGATCCCCAGGTCAAGCCCGAGGATGACGGTGCAAGATGATAAGCAGGCGGCACTACCCAAGCAATGCGACTTCTTTGCCCCTATGCCTCAACAGCTAAGTTAGGGGGTGGAGCTGGCGCTTGCTCCCCTCTCCCGACGGCCTGCCGTCGACCTCTCCCTGCACGGGAGAGGATTTTTATTTGGTATGCGGCAGTTTAACACTTTCAGTTTTATCAAAAATTATAAATAAAATAGGTGTTTGAATACCCTAAAGATTTAAACCTACACAGTTCTCAAAATCTTCATCTTTGTTTTCAAAATTGCGCCATTTTTCGTAACCATTATAAGAAAAACAGCGCAATGTGTTAGCGTTTTCCCTCAGGCAATTCATCATCAAATCTGAAGCCGCTTGTTTTCCTCTGGAATCTTGCAATGTACATTTACACCCCGAACATTGATTGATATTAAGCGATTTATAATAGTTGTTGCATAGCTGAACCTGATATTTATTCTCAGAGACTTTAGTAAGTAAGTATTCATCGCCATCAATCCGGCGACAGCGCAAAGATTTTTGTTGAGCATTGTACAAACAATCAAAACGCATAGCTTCATATTTGCCGGTTTTAAGATTTTTTATTGTCCCCAAACAACCGGAATTGCCGCAATTATAAATATATGGCTGGTCTTCGGTTTCATCAAAATTATTAATCGTAACTTCAAATAAACCGTTATTTCCCTGAAACTTGTGTCCCCACTCATTACCGTTAGCGACAATGTTTAAATCAATTTCAGCACAAGACCAGTCTTGCGGCAATGCATTGGCTCGGCCACAAGTAAAGACCATACCCATAAACAAAAACAAATATCTATTTTTCAAATCGTCATAACCTTGTATCAATGCGTTGAAACATATCTGCAAGTGCAGAATCGCTTATTGTATGATAGTTCGTATGATAATAATTATTATAATGGCGCCGGGGATATATCCTCAGCGCCATCCTTTTGCTATTAGGCCTTTATCAGACCGTGTTTCTTTTTGCCTTGCGAGAGTTTGATTTGACCATCTATCATATCTGTCGCGGAAAGCTTGTAGTTTTCATCAGTGATGACTTTATCATTGAGCTTGAGACCTGCCTGTTTGATTAAGCGGCGTGCCTCACCTTTGCTCGAGACAAAACCCAACTGCAAAAAGGCATCAATAACCGGCATGCCCACGAAATCGGCAATTTCTATGGTCGGTAAATCGCCGCCGGCATTACCCTGCTCAAAAGTCTGGACTGCGGTCTGTTGCGCGGCCAAAGCTTCGGCCTCTCCACGGCAAATCTTGGTAGCCTCAAAGGCCAAAATCTTTTTGGCTTCGTTGATTTCTTTATCTTGCAGAGCCTCTAAGCGTCTGACCTCGTCCATCGGTAAATCAGTATAAATCCTTAGGCACTTGCCAACTTCGGCATCGCCAATGTTGCGGAAGTATTGGTAATAATAATAAGCGGAGAGCTTTTCATCATTAATCCAAACCGCATTGCCTTCGGACTTGCCCATTTTTTTGCCGTTAGAATCGGTGATTATCGGGCTCGTAAAGCCAAAAAGCTCTACATCATACTTGCGGCGGCCAAGCTCCGTGCCGGAGGTGATATTGCCCCACTGGTCAGACCCTGCTATCTGCGCACGGCAGCCATATTGCTTATACAGCTCACAAAAGTCATAGCCTTGCAGAAGCATGTAGTTGAACTCCAAAAAGCTCATCGGCTGTTCTCGGTCCAAACGAGACTTGACGCTGTCCATCGTCAGCATTCGGTTGACGGAATAATAAGTCCCGATATCGCGCAAAAATGAAAGGTAGTTGATGTCTTTGAACCAGTCCCAGTTGTCAACCATAACGGCGCTGTTAGCCCCGTTGCCAAAATCTAAAAACTTGCCGAAAGATTTTTTCAGCCCCAAAATATTGTGCTGCAAAGTGGCCTCATCCAAAAACGGACGCAGCTTGTCTTTGCCTGACGGATCGCCGATGCGAGCCGTGGCTCCGCCAACCAATGTAAGCGGTTTGTGGCCGCATTTTTGGAACCAGCGCATCATCATCAACGGAACAATGTGGCCTACGTGCAGGCTGTCTCCGGTTGGGTCAGAGCCTAAATACCCAACCGCAGGCTTGCCGCTCTTTTCACACTCGTATAAATACTCATCAAAGCCCTGCTCGTTGGTGCATTGATTGTAAAAGCCGCGCTCAACCATGATGTTGAGAAATTGGGATTTAAAGTTGCTCATTGTTCCTTTCCTTGGTTGTTAAATTAAATAAGTCTTAAGGATATTATCATATAAATAAAATAGTGCAAGTACTGAGGTAAACTTTTTAATGGATATTATCAAAGACATAAGAGTTATCGGTCTGATGAGCGGAACTTCGCTTGATGGCGTCGATATTGCCTTGATTGAAACCGACGGGGTCGATATTTATAATTTCGGCAGGGCTTATACCGTGCCTTATGACGACTCTCTGCGTGATGATATTCGACATATTTTGGGAACAAAGCCTGATTCTCCTGACCATGAAGCGGCTATCAGCCTGGTCGAAGAAAATTTGACCCGCTTTCATGCCGAGGTTGTCAAAGACTTTTTATCTACGGAGGACAAGCCGGTCGATTTAATCGGCTTCCATGGGCACACAATTCATCATGAGCCTGAAAACCACTATACTCACCAAATCGGCGACGGGCAGCTTTTGGCGGATTTAACCGGAATAAAAGTTGTAAACCACTTTCGCAATGCTGATGTATTGGCCGGAGGGCAAGGGGCTCCTTTGGTGCCGGTGTTCCATGCGGCTCTATGCGCCGAAATGGAAAAGCCGGTGGCGGTCTTAAATATCGGCGGGGTGGCTAACATTACTTGGATTGGGGCTAATGGTGAAATGCTGGCTTTTGATACCGGTCCGGGGAATGCTCCGGTCAATGACTGGGTGCTCAAACACGCCGGTATGCACATGGACTATAACGGAAAACTGGCCATCAGCGGTAAAATTCATGAAAAAATTTTGACCAGTTTAATGAAGCACAAATATTTTGCCTTATATCCGCCCAAATCTATTGACCGTAATATCTTTAATGAAAAGCTGGAACATTTGGAAGGTCTATCACTGGAAGACGGAGCCGCGACAGCCACCGCATTTACGGCTGAAGCGGTGGCTTATTCTGTTAGCTTTTATTTGCCTGAGCCACCCAAAAGCCTTATTATCTGCGGCGGAGGAGCTAATAACCCGACAATGATTCGTTTTATCCGCCAGAGGCTTCCGGGGATTGAGGTGAAAACAGCTCGTGATGTAGGGTGGAATCAAGACGCTATTGAGGCGCAGGCCTTTGCTTATTTGGCGGCTAGGCGCGTGGCTTGTTTGCCGATTACGTTTCCGACAACAACCGGTGCTCCCGAGCCCCTTATCGGAGGACAAATTTTTGAGCCAGCAAAATAGTACCTACAAAAAAGCCCGCTTTAATCAGCGGGCTTTTACTTACAGCTAGTGCTCTTGGGCTATTTTTTGGCGCTGGAGCATGCGGTAAGCATTGTAATTATCCGTCTTGGTTTGAAACGTGTTTTTTAACATGGCTGCTTTACGTTCCATAAACTCACGACGCTTTTGTGCGTATCTGTGCTCCAAAATATTACGCTGCTCAAACTGGTTTTGAGTGTTTATTTTGTCATACAGACGATGATAACGTTCAAAGTCTATTACAGACTCTTTTTGTTCGCCCATGCGGCGGAATTCAAAGTAATGTCCGCGGCCGTCATTACCATCCGGACGATAGCGATTGATAATTGATGATATCTCTTTGAATATCGGGGCTTTATCAATATGTTCAACCGGAACAAACATCTTGCGCCGCCAGCAAGGATAGGCTTTGCTGTCTTTCATGTGCATCAATACATCTTGCTTGTGCATCGGCATTTCTTGCATGCCGGGGATATTGCCCATCTCTTTGGTGCCGAAAATATCTGAAAAAGGAACAAGCATGATGGCGGAATTGCTCTGCCCTAGATAATCCATTACTGCTTGCTCATATTTATAAGGTATTTTGGCTGAATCTTCACGAGGATGACTCTGGACACTGCCGCCTACTCTGGCCCAACAGCCTTTTTCTTCAAGTGCGTAGTTAAGAGCTTCGCGCTGGGTTGCATATTGCTCAAATTTATCATTTGCCTGCTGTTTAGTTATAAGACCAAACTTTTCTTGCATAAAAATATCCTGAACATTCCACTGGCCTACTAAGGGCAAGGTATCATGCGTGGAGGTGGCGCAGACGGAGTTTTGCGGATATTCGTGAGGGTGTCTCATCGCATTGGTTCCATAGCCGGTCTTGTAGCCCCAATCTCTTTCGAAAGGCAGTACTCGATATGACAAGATGCCAAAATCTTCAAGCTTGGGACGGAAACCGTCTGGTATCAAGCCCAAATCCTCTCCTATAACCATGGTTTTGTTGCGGTGGCTCTCTAAGGCTACAATTGCCATCAGCTCATCGGTGTTATAATGGATAAAAGCTCCCTCTTTTTCCTTTTTGCCGAGAGGTATCATATAAAGGCGTTGCAACTGCAAAACGTGGTCGATACGCGTGCAGCCGGCGTATTTCATATTGGCTTCTAAGCTGCGACGATACGGCTCATATCCCTGAGCTCGGAGCTGGAGCGGGTTAAAGCCTAGGACACCCCAATTTTGACCGTTTTGACTCAATATATCCGGCGGGGCTCCGGCTGATGCACGAAGATATAAATTCGGATGAGCCCAGGCCTCAAAGCCGTTGCAGGAGCAACCAACGGCATTGTCCGTATAAAGACCAATCTTCATACCGGAACTTTTGCAAGCTTCTTGAACTTGCTCTAATTGGCGGTCACACTGCCACTGTGAGTATTTGTAAAAATTAATCAAGCTACGGTTCTGTTGCTGAAAGGCTTTGATGGTATCTGACTTAGAATCGCGATATTCTCTAGGCCACTGACGCCAACCTACCGGTGCCGGATCAAGTTGCGACATTTTGTGACAAAGCGCGTGGAAGGTTGCAAACATCTCTAAATCATCTTTACGGCAAGGGTCGTCACAATAGACGCAGAAGCGTTTGTAATCCTCGGTCTTTTTGTTGCTGATAAATTTATCAAAACAACGCCATAATATATCATCTACCAATTTTTGGCTGGTAGTGTAATCCTCATATTTTTTACGGCTGTTTTCCTTTATCTTTTCTTGGAACTCTGGGCTATGATAATAAGCCTTTATATCTGGGTTGTTCTTAAACTCATCTATAGCGGTAACATCCAAATATAAATAATTAAAGAACATGCGGCTGTCCGGCTCATAAGGGCTGGCGTTTTCGGGCTGATCATCTCGCATGGCGTGCAGCGGATTGACGCCTAAAATGCCGGCGCCGTTCTTGCCCAAGATATGACCTAACTGTGCCAAGTCACTGAAATTGCCGATACCTAAGTTATTCTCTGAAACCTGTTCATATAACTGAACCGGTACACCCCAGGTCTTTTTGCCGTCTTTGATACCCAAGCCATCATAACAGCGCTCCGGAGCTGAAATAAGACGAGAATTGTGCACAACTCGTTTTCCGTCTGAGGGATTGGTGAATGAAAACTCTACATTATGGTAGCCTAAATCTACATCAAACGGAAACTTAAAACGATATTTGCGATAGGTAACTCCATCAATGGTGCGCGATACTTGTTGGCCGTTGTTGTCAGTATAAGGCTCCAACATACTCCGCGACATGCTGTCGGCATAAATCTGCCCTTCTTCATAGTTTAAACGCCAGTCAAATTCTTCAACTCCGTCAGGAAGGGTTATAACCAACTCTTCAACTCGGTTTTTTCTCATGACTGATACTTGATGCACTACATTCAGATATTCAGAATCAATCTGGGTGTTATATATCTGGCTGATAAGATTCTGATTATCTAATATATTATCATTATTATTTATATCAAAGTGTCGGGATAGAACCCCCATGGCTTGAAGCAAATAAATTTGATTCTCCGTTGAGGCTCCTGCTTCTATCCCAAAAAGGCAAGCCAAATCTCTGATTTGATCTTGTATCGTCATATATTGTATTCCAAAAAAAATGTTTAATATAATGTTCTGAATATAATGGCCTTAAGCATACTAGTCAAACGGAACAAGTGGCTTTTTCCACAACCCTTATAGGTTATTTTTTTACCCTCTAATTTAATCCTTTCCAATGATTTGTTTTTCGTTGATTTTTTATATCGGGAGCTTATACTGCAAAAAAGTTAGGAGGAGGTTTTAAAGTGCATAACTTGATTAGTAAAGCAGTTGAATCGCATAGTCTAAATGCTGAAGAGTTATTGGAACTGCTGAAAAATGATGCGATTAATGCAGAGTTGTTTGCTGCGGCCGATAAGGTGCGCAAAAAATTTGTCGGAGATAAAGTCTTGTTACGCGGGCTAATCGAGTTTTCAAACATATGCCGCAACAACTGTTGTTACTGCGGTCTGCGTCGGGATAACCGCAAGCTGGAAAGATACCGGATGTCACCAGATGAAATTGTCTATCTGGCGACAGATGCCGTGCTAAACCAAGGTTTTCAGACAATTGTTCTCCAGTCGGGAGAAGATTTGTGGTTCACCCAAGATATTCTATGTGACATTATTCGCCGTATAAAAAAAACCGGCTGCGCTCTAACTTTAAGTATTGGCGAAAAATCAGCCGCCGAATATCAAGCTTATCGCGACGCCGGAGCTGACCGCTTTTTGCTCAGGATTGAAACATCAGACCAAGCGCTATATGAAGAATATGACCCGGACATGAGCTGGGAAAAACGTGTGCAATGCCTTTATGACCTCAAAGATGCCGGATTTGAGCTTGGTTGCGGATGTTTAGTAGGGCTTCCGGGGCAGAGTTTAGAATCTTTGGCTAATGATATTTTGTTCTTCAAAAAAATCCGTGCCGATATGATTGGTATCGGCCCTTTAATCGTGCATCCGGACACGCCGCTTAACGGTAACCCCAATGGCTCATTTACACTAGCGCTGAAAGTAATGGCCTTAACCCGATTATTAATGCCGCAAATAAATATTCCGGCGACAACTGCGATGGAGGCTCTGGTGAAAGGCGGGCGCGAGATGGCGCTGAACTCTGGGGCTAATGTTTATATGCCCAAAGTGACTCCGCTCAATTTGCAAAATTTGTATCAATTATACCGCAAATAAACCTATCGGCTGTCTCCACCGCTATGGCTTAAGTCTTTACGCTTGGCGATATTGCTCAAAATCATCAGCGGCGATTTGAGTTGGGTGGTTTGATTGCCTGCCTGACATTTGACGGCTTTGAGGTGCAGGTTAGCGTGGCGGTCTAAGTCCATATGAGGGTCTTTATCCAACCAATAACCGCTGCCGTCAAAAAAGCTGGTATCTTGCGCGGCTTCCTTACCAAATTTACAGCCGGAATACATAATGTAAGGCTCGCCACTGTTAAGCGCCTTCTGCCAATCTTTCTCGCGCACGGGAGCATCATAGACTATTGGATCAAAAACGAGGCGTTCGGTCTTTGGAGAATTTTTATAAATCGGCAAATCAACTGCTAAGGCAACGTGGTAACCTTGCCAATCTCGGGTTTCAAACCCATTGGTATTATTTGCAGGAAACTTGGCCTGAACGTGGTCTGAATCATAGGACTTGAGGCACCAAATTTTTAATGGCAGCATACCCTGCTCTTTAGCTTTTTTAGCCAAGAGATGTGCAAAAGCGAAGCAGCATTCGTTGCGGTGTGCGTACTCTTGTCGGGGAAAGAGTTCAGCTTTCCACTGCTGAAACATTTGATTATAGTTATCGAGTTTTTGCCAATCCAAGTCCATATTTTGATTACCCCCTATTGTTAATATATTACTTTTTGAGGTAATAATCAATAGGATAAAAAAGTGTAAAAAAGTGTAAAAAATACCGCCGTTAATAAACGGCGGTGACTATCCTCTCCCGACGGCTCAGCCGTCGACCTCTCCCTGCACGGGAGAGGGAAAAACTAGAAGTTGGCGATGCGTGCCAAGGCGGCCTCAACTTTCGACTTGCTTTCCAGAGCTTCGGCCTGACGGCGTTTCTCCTCCTCAACAACAGAGGCCGGTGCGCGCTCCACAAACCCTGGGTTGTTGAGTTTGTTGGCGTAGCCGGCTAACCTTTTCTCTAGTCCGGCAAGCTCTTTTTGCAGTCTTTCCTTCTCCGCGGCAAAGTCAACAACTCCTTTCAACGGCATCAGCAAGGTACTCTCCTTAAATACATTTTGTACCATATCAGGAGTAACTTCTCCGTGGAAAGGTTCGGCTTTTTCCAGACGTGCCAATGCGCAGATAATCTTGCCAAAGCTTTGCAAGTTATCAATGCTCCGGGCATTGGCATCTTTTAAGTAGATGCTAGGTTTGGCACCAGCCGGAAGATTCATCTCCGCACGCAGAGAACGTACCGCAGAAATCAAGTCTATCGTCCAGTCAATACGCTCCATCGCCTTGGCATCAATATTTTCATCCTTAGGCCATGAGGCGTGGATGAGTTTGGTATCGCGCGTGGCCGTGTTATTCCATAACTCTGTTGTGATAAACGGCATAAACGGATGCAGAATTATCAAAATTCTATCCAGCACCCATGCAAAAGCGGCACGAGTTTCATCCTTATCTGCCTCATTATCGTCATAGAGAATCGGCTTAATCATCTCGATATACCAATCGCAGAAAGAACCCCAGACAAACTGGTAAACCGCATTGGCAGCATCTGAAAAACGGTAGCTCTCCAAATTGTCCGTTACTTCTTTGGTGGCCTCGCGGGCTTTGGCGATAATCCACTGGTTGACAGCCAACTTGGCATTATCAGGATTAAACTCGCGTTTGGTGAAGCAATCATTCATTTCGCCGAATCTGGCGGCATTCCACAATTTGGTCGCAAAGTTGCGGTAACCGGCAATGCGCGCCTCTGACAAATTAATATCGCGACCTTGGGTCTCCATCGCGGCCATAAAGAAGCGCAAAGCATCTGCACCGTACTTTTCAACAGTATCAAGCGGATCTATGGTATTGCCTTTGGACTTAGACATCTTTTGACCTTTTTCGTCTCTGACCAAGCCATGTATATAGCACTTCTTGAACGGAACCCGTTTCATCATATACATACTCATCATCATCATACGGGCAACCCAGAAGAAGATGATGTCAAAGGCCGTTATCAGTACTGAGGTCGGATAAAAAGTTTCTAAATACTCGGTCTTATCCGGCCAGCCTAAGGTTGAAAATGCCCACAGGCCTGATGAAAACCAAGTATCCAAGACATCGGTCTCACGGCGGAGCTCAACATGTTTGCCATAATGTTTATCTGCAGCGGCCTGAGCCTCTTCTTCGGTTTCTTCGCAGAAGATGGTTTCATCAGGTCCGTACCATATCGGCATTTGGTGTCCCCACCACAACTGGCGTGAAATACACCATGGTTGGATATTGCGCATCCATTCAAAATAGGTCTTTTCATAAGACTTCGGGACAAACTGCATCTCGCCGTCTTCAACCACGCGAATAGCCTCTTTGGCCAAAACCGGAGCATCAACAAACCATTGGTCGGTCATATAGGGCTCAATAACAACGCCAGAACGGTCGCCATAAGGAATAACCATCGGGTGGTCTTCAATTTTATCCATAAGCCCGAGTTCGGTCAATTTTTCAATCGTTTTTACTCTGGCCTCTTGGGTGGTCAACCCCGGATAAGGCGTATTTTCATTCATGGTGGCATCTGCGTTCAAAACATTAACCAGCGGCAGGTTATGGCGCTTGCCGACCTCAAAGTCGTTAAAGTCATGCGCTGGTGTAATTTTAACCGCGCCGGTACCCTTCTCGGGGTCGGCATGTTCATCGGCAATAATCGGAATAACCTTATCAATAATCGGGATAATGCAGTTTTTGCCTATCAAATGCTTTAACTTCTCATTATCTTTAGAAACTGCAACTGCCGTATCACCAAACATGGTTTCAGGACGAGTAGTGGCAATATGGATATACTCCCCTTTTTCACCTTCTATGGGGTATTTGTAATAATACATTTTACCGACGGTTTCTTTTTGGACAACTTCCAAGTCTGAAACGGCAGTGCCTAATTTAGGGTCCCAGTTAACCAGTTTTTTGGCTTTATAAATCAGCCCATCTTTATATAAATGAACAAAAATCTTGCGGACAGCGCGGCTCAAGCCTTCATCCATCGTAAAACGTTCGCGGCTCCAATCGCAAGAGGCTCCCAAGCGGCGCAACTGTTTGGTGATGGTGCCGCCGGAATGTTCTTTCCACTTCCAGACGGTTTCAATAAACTTTTCACGACCTAAATCGTGACGGCTAATCCCCTCTTTGGCCAGATTACGTTCAACAACCATTTGGGTTGCAATACCGGCGTGGTCGGTTCCCGGCTGCCACAAAACTTTTTTGCCAAGCATACGGTTATATCTGACCAAAATATCTTGCAGGGTATTGTTCAACGAATGGCCCATATGCAGGTAGCCAGTAACATTAGGCGGAGGGATTACGATAGAGAAAGCATCTGAACTAGCGCGCATATCGGGCTTAAAATCGCCACTGTTTTCCCAATCGGCATAAATTTTTTCTTCAAAATCCTTTGGATTATAATTCTTCTCAAGCATATTTTTCTTCCACTTTAAATTTAAGTTTTGAGGATAATTGATTGTTTATTATCATTAAAAACATCATAAGTAAACTAAAAAAATACTCTCAAACAAACTTAATTGATGAGAGCATTATTGGGGAGGACGGTTCAGGCAATATGCTTTTGTTATGAACCGACCTTTGCTATCACTCGTTTGATTTCTTCTTTAACGGCGTCTTCGACTACGCGATTGAGGTTGGCATCTACCCAAGCCTTAGCCTGAGCTTTAATCTCAGCATGCAAGACTTGCAAGATGTCAGCGTCAATATTTTGTAATTTTTGTTCGACTACCGGCTGCAGACTGTCGCGTAATACTTCTTTAACCAAATCAGCTACGGTCTTGCTGTCAGCGCCAATAAGAGTTGTCTCGCTACTCGGCGCTATGGCTGCGCTGGTCGAGGCAGACGGCTTATTGGCATTAAACATTTGGGCAAAATTATCAATAATTGCCTCGGACACGTCTGCAGGTTCCGAAACTTTTTCCTTGACTTCATCTACCGTCTTGACTTCATCTACCGGCTTGACTTCATCTACCGTCTTGACTTCATCTACCGGCTTGACTTCATCTACCGGCTTGACTTCAGGCTGGGATATAGCTTCAGCTTCTTTGACACTACCATCAATATACGGAAGATCTGCTGCGGAAATATCCGCACTAGTATCATCTGATATTAAGGCTGAAAGGTCACTTATATCATCATCTATATCATTATTCGATGCATTATTCGACGAGATAAGTTCATCAACTGAAACTTCAGGTAGATTATCCAGAGATAAAACGTCATCCGAGTCTGACTTGATATCTTCCGGCATGGGTAAATCGTCTACATCTGACAGCGGAGCTTCGTCCTTTGGAGATGACGGAGCTTGATAAGGTTCATCAATAATGGGGGTGACTTCTATACTATCCGGAAGAGAAACCGGAGCCTCGGGCATGACTTCAGGAATAGAAGCAGGAGCCTCAGCCGCACTTTCCGAAAACGGAGAAGACGATACAACTTCAGTTGAGACAGGCTCAACAGTCTCAATCGGCTCAGATGTATCTACTGCGGGATGTTGTTCAACTATCATTGAGGCAGACAAGTCATAGACATCGTCCTCTGCCGAAGGTTGGGTTTGGGAAGGCTCCGGTGAATGAGAGGGTTCAGAAGAAGCTTGTGCGGTGGGAGTATCATTTTCATTCTCAGACAAAATGCCTTTGATTGAAGACAGTATCTCCTCCATAGAAAGTTCTTCTTGTGTGTTAGTATTGTCTGCCATAGTCTTATTCCATCGTTATTTTTCATCTACGGACAAGGAGAACCACTTATCCCTTGTTTCTTTATAATGTTTTTTTGCATCGTAGATGTCAACATTTAATTTCATGTCTTGCGCGGTCAATTTGCCCATTGCCATTAAAACATTCATGGATGCGACATAGTAATTACGCTTAGCTTTTACCTCTTCCACCTTAGAGTTTAAGAGCTCTTGATAAGCATTCAAGACATCAAGAATCGTACGGTTACCTAAAGCTTCTTCTTTTTGAACACCGTCCAAGGCGACTTCGTTGGCTACAATTTGATCAGCGATTGACTTCAACTGAGCTTTATTGGTGCTCATATATTCCCAAGCTTTTTTAACCTCCATACGGACCTGACGTTCAGCTTCTAAAACTTGTTCTTGAGCTTGCCACTTTAAGTATTTGCTTTGGCGTATTTTTGCTCTGGTTTCGCCGGCCTCGTACAAAGGCATTTGGAAGTTGACACCAACGGTAACATCATCCATGGTATGCTCACCGAATCCTCCGGCCGGATTTTGATTGGTTTTAGCGACACTGCCTTCCAAATTGACGGACGGAAGCAAGGCTCCGGTTTTGGCCTTGACGTCATATTTTTGAGCTTCAAGTGCGTATTGAGCCCTTAATAGAGTGTAGCTGTTAGCCTTGGCATATTCGTATGCTGCATTAAAATCTTTTGGCAAGAAACCATCTATTTCTCCGGGTTCGCTTAAATCTTTGGGCTCGCTGCCGATAACTTGTGCATATTCGGCTTTAGCTGCCTCTAAATCACCTTCAGAGCTGATGCGGTCAGATTTGGCGCTGGAATAGCGGGCTTTTGCCTGAGAGACGTCGGTGCGAGTAACTTCTCCGACCTTAAATCTTTCTAAGGTTTCATCAAGTCTTTTTTTCAAGAGCTTTTCGTTGTTCTTTTGCAGTTCTACGATTGCCGCATTTTGCAATACATTCAGATATACCGTTGATGCATTCAGCAAGACATCTTGCTCGGTATTCATAAGGTTATTTTGCTCTGACAAGACCGTATTGTCTGCAGACTTGACTGAATTTATGGTTTGAAAACCGCTGAATAACGGCTGAGTTAAATTAGCTGAGATGCTTTTGGAGGTATTACCGTCACTTGAGGTATCTAAATCATCATTAGTATTGACCTCACTGTAGTCTCCTTGAACATACAGGCTTGGACGGTAGCCAGATTTGGCTATAGCTACATTTTCATCGACTGAACGCAAATAAGCTCGCTGTGCCTGCAAGGTCGGATTATTAGTATAAGCCTCTCCCATTGCCTCAAATATAGTAACTGCCTTTACCGGTGATGACAGCATGGTGGCTAACATTAATACTGATACAAAACTCTTTTTCATTACCTATTCCTCAATAAAATTCTTTAGAATTATATTTAAGCTGTACAAATTATGCAATGATATTTCTAAATAAAATGATAATTTTTTATACTCGTCAGAAAAATAATGCAAATTAACCATATTTCAAACAATTCTATTTATCCTTGGGATAAATTTGTATGTTTTAACTTTATGGAGAACGTACCGTGAAAAAAACTGATGATACTAAAATGATTATCAATGAAATAGATAAGGCCAGATTGAAGTTATCGATAGAACATTATATCAAATATTTTATCGGGAAACGCACTTGTGAAATCAATAAAGGTGAGGCTTTCTTGGCTGTAGCTTTAGCGGTTCGCGAGTTTGCCATGGATAAAATGTATGATACAATTGCCAGATATAATCAATACAACAGCAAACGAATCTATTATCTGTCAATTGAATATCTTATCGGACGTTCTTTGGAAAACAACTTGCATAACCTTGGTTTGTTTGATATCTTAAAAGAAATCAAAATCGAAGGGTTACCTGACATTACTTTAGATGAGATTTTTGATGCCGAGTATGACCCGGCTTTGGGCAACGGCGGCTTGGGAAGACTGGCTGCTTGCTATTTGGACTCTATGGCGTCTCTTGGTATTCCGGGGTTTGGATATGGCATCAACTACCAGTTTGGTTTGTTTAAGCAAAAGTTTGAAAACGGATATCAAGTTGAGCAAGCTGATACTTGGTTGTGTGAAGACTCTCCGTGGCAGTTTGCCAGACATGATCGCACCGTAACCATCCCGATTTATGGTGATGTCGAAGTGATTAAAAATGCTAACGGACAAGATACTTTTATTTGGATGAACACCAAGCATTTTTATGGTGTGCCGTTTGACTTTCCTATCGTCGGATATAATGGAAAATCCGTAAACTATTTGCGTTTGTTCTCGGCTAAAACTGACGATGAGTTAGATATTAACATCTTTAATGAAGGCGGTTCTCTTGAAGCCGTTAAAGAAAAAATCGGTACCGAGACCGTATCTAAAGTGCTTTATCCTTCTGACGCTGTAGAATCGGGTAAAGAGTTGCGTTTTGTACAGCAATACTTCTTTGTATCTTGCGCAATTCAAGATATTATCCGCCGCTTCCTTGAAAAGAGCAACGACTTTCATAAGTTGCCGGAGCAAGTTTGCATTCAATTAAACGATACTCATCCGGCTTTGGCTATTGTTGAGATGATGCGTCTATTAATTGACGTGTATGGGCAAGAATGGGATGATGCTTGGGATATTGTTACCCATGTATTTGCTTACACTAACCATACTTTGCTGCCTGAGGCGCTGGAAACATGGCCGTCAAGAATTTTGGGTAAAATTTTGCCGCGTCACCTTCAGATTATTTATGAAATCAACCGTCGCTTTATTAACTTTGCTAAATCTAAAGTCGGCGATGATAATGCCAAGCTCAATAAGCTCTCGATTGTGGTCGGTGACGGTGACAACCAGATTATTCGTATGGCAAACCTGTCAATCGTTGGGTCTTTCTCGGTCAACGGGGTGGCTAAAATTCACTCCGATTTGATTAAGGCTTCGCTGGTGCCGGAGTTCTATGAAATTTGGCCTGAGAAATTTACAAATGTCACCAACGGTATTACTCCCAGAAGATGGTTGCTGCATGCAAACAATGCTTTGTCTGATTTGATTGATGAAAAAATAGGCAACAAGTGGGTAACTGACCTTAATGAATTACGAAAACTTGAAAAATTGGTCAATGATAAAGAGTTTGTGGCTAATTTTGCTAAAGTAAAACGTGACAATAAAAAGCGCTTGATTAAAGTTATATCAAAGACTTCGGGTATTTTAATCGATCCGGACAGCATGTTTATTGTCCATGCTAAACGTATTCATGAATATAAGCGTCAGCTCATGACCATTTTGCAGGTTATCGGGGATTATTTGGCGATTATTAAAGACAACAAAAAGCTGACTACTCCAAAGACTTATATATTTGCCGGTAAAGCTGCTCCATCTTATAATTTTGCAAAACTGATTATTAAGCTTATCAACAACGTAGCTGATGTCGTTAACAATGACCCAAAAGTTAATGATATGCTGAAAGTGGTATTTGTACCGGATTATAAGGTATCTTTGGCTGAGGTTATGATTCCGGCGGCTGATGTAAGCCTGCAAATTTCGACTGCAGGGTTTGAGGCGTCCGGTACCGGAAATATGAAGTTTGCTCTTAATGGGGCTTTAACGGTTGGTACTCTTGACGGAGCTAATATTGAAATCCGTGAGGAAGTCGGGCCGGAAAACTTCTACCTTTTCGGTTTGACTGAAGAAGAAATCAAACAAAGACGTAGCACTTATAATCCGCGTGCGATTTATGAGAGCAGCGACTATATCAAACGTATTCTTAATGCGCTTAACTCTAATATGTTCTGCGAAAAAGACTATGTATTGCTGTTTAAGCCGATTTTTGAAGAGCTGCTTAATCGCGATTACTTCTTTGTATTGGCTGATTTGGAGGCTTTCAACAATACCATTCAACAAGCTGCCGCTGATTTCCAAGATAAGGAATCTTGGGCTAAAAAGGCAATTTTGAATGTAGCCAGAATGGGATACTTTTCTTCAGACCGTGCCGTATTGGAATATGACCAGCATATTTGGCACACGATGGAAAGTTTCAAAAAACCGGCTGACGATAAGCCTTCAGCCAAAGGTGCAAAATCAAAGAAATGTGCTTAACAAAAATCCCCTCGGTTTTTGATCTGTACCCCAGAAAGTGGAGGAAAAAAGAAAATCCCCTTTGAAAAAAATTTTCAAAGGGGATTTTTTTGACTTGAGTTAATACTAACGACCTCCGTCGCCACGCCCATAGGACTGCGGATTATGTGATTGTTGCTGTTGTTGGGACTGGGCTTGATTGCCGCCGAAGCGAAGCGATTTACTAATTGAGGGAAAATACATCTTGCTGACGCCTTTTTGCTCCAATTCTCCGGATATACGCGATATGGTTTGGTTGGCGTTATCAATTTCCTCTTTGACCGCATCGTCTTTATCCTTCTTGTTGTCATACTCACTAACTTTGGCGGCCAGATCTTTAGCTACTTGTTTTTGCTGTATCGGCAATATGGCTTGGAACATATCACCCAAATCTTCTTTGGAGAGTTTATTCATGGTCTGTTCTCCGTCAATGGTTTTGCCCTGCTCGGCAAAGCGGGCCTTAATTGCGGATATTTCTTCAGCAGTAAACAGATTGTTTTCAGGGTTCAAAACTTCGCCCAAAGTAATTTTGCTCGGACTGTCGATATCGGCTCCTCCACGATAAGCCTCAAAGACTTTCTCAAAGGCATAGGTTGCGCCGATGGCATCTTCGGCTTTACGTGAACGTTTGCTATCTTCAATCATCTTCTTTAAAACACCGTCATAGGCTTTTTTAAACGGAGTGAAGTGATAGTTGCCTTCAAGCTCGTTAATATAATCTTCAGTACGGTCGCCACTGACACTCTTGCCTTGGTTGCGCAAGTTAGCCCTCATCTGCTGGGCCAAACGCCACTTGAAGGTTTGCAACTCGGTTTCTGAAAGCTTGCCGGTGGCTTCTTTGACCATATCGGCTGCGTGCTTTTCATTAATACCTATACCTACAGGAATGATGCCCAAACGAGCGCAACGGGTGCGGAAGGTACCGGCATCATCATCGGTCAAGTCTCCAAATTTAATATGAGTATAGCCGCGGTCTTTGTGTAATGAAATTAATTTATCAGCAAGAGCATTGCCTATGCCTTTGCCGGCAGGCATGCTATAACCTAACTCCAACGAACCGTCGGATTTTTCTTTAGACCAAATAACAAAAGCATTTTTGTTTTTGACTGAGCCATCTTTGGCAACAGCGCCGTCGGTATCAAAGTTATCAGGATTTTCGGTATCATAGACATACCATTTGTCATAACCGTTGCTCTTGGTATGGAAAAAGCTTAAGCCCTCGCGCTTGCCCATATTGCGTTGTAAAATATCAAACTCTAATTTATGCTTAAACTCATTATAGTCATAGCTGAACTTGGGTGGTTCTTTAGGCTCGGGCATGTTGAGGCTTTGAGCCTCATCAGGACGGACGGGAAATTCGGGCTCATTTTCACCGCTCATACTAACCGGCGTGTTGCCGTCGCGGCTGTAGCGGCTATCTTCGTCTTGGCGGCGCTCATCCATAGCTTGGGTCAAATTATCAGCCAGTGCGGCATCCAAGCCTTCGGGCAAGCGAATATTCTTAATCCCCATTTTCTCAAGCGTGCCAAGCATCTCTTTGAGTTGGTCTTTGCTGATATTGGTATTATCAAAAGTCAAATGACCGTCACTGATGCGGAAGCTGAACGGGGTCGGTTGCAAATGTTCAACCGCCAGACGGAGTTTGCCTTCCGAATCGACTTCAAGCTTGGTGTTGGCTTTGTCTCCGGCGGAATTTTGAATATTGTGCAAAGCGGTAGATACTTCAGGCGCCTTAAGGTGGGCATTGAGCTGTTGCTCAAGTGCCGCAATACGATGCATGGTTTGCTGCTTGTGGGCGGAATTGGCCTTCCACTCTTGCATTAATCTTGCCTTGTCTTCCGGTGCGGCCCGCCCCATTTCAGTCAGGAGTTCGGTCCCCCTCGCCTGCAAGTCTTGGAGCTCAGAGCGCAGTGCTTGTAATGGTTCTTCTATACTGCGGCGGACATCTGCGGCGGTCAAGTCACCTTCACTTTGAGGGTGAGATGACAGATTGTCAAATTCTATTGTACGGTTTTGTTCAGCGGCATCTACCATGGTTTATTACCTTTACCAATTATTTTAATTGTTTTCATTTTAGCATAAATTGACAAAAATTCAAGCGTTAAAATTAATATCACAAAATATTTAATAAATTTGTTACATAACAAAAAACCCTCGGCTTATAAACCGAGGGTTGGGCTTTCAAAAGAACAAGTCTCGCTGCCCTTGACTTATGGAAACAAGCTTATTTTGCAGCTCTGTCTTGCGGATACTTTCCGGCATTTGCTCAAGCTCACGCTTAATCGCCGACAAGCATTTGGCTTTGGTCTCAGGAGAGGCATAGTCCTCAGCATACTCGGCCAACGTAAGGATGGCGTTGGGCGTACAGAAACGCTTGACAAAGCCCGGAATGGCAAACTCCATAAAATGCTCTCCGGTACGACCCAAGCGGTAGCAGCCGGTGCAAAACGAAGGCAAAAATCCTTGCTCACAGAGCTTGTTGACAACCTCATCCAAGCTACGGTTATCACTCAGCTCAAACTGGCTGCGCTTCTTGCCATGCTCATCATCACAACCGGCATAAGCACCAACTCCGATATTAGAACCGGCGTCAATTTGGCTGATGCCGTATTTGATGGCCTGAGTACGCAGGCTTTCCGGTTCACGAGCGGTTAATATCATGCCCGTATACGGAACCGACAAGCGAATGATTGCTATCATTTGCATAAAATCAGCATCTTTCACTGCGTGCGGCGGGCGGCTGGCTAGCTCCGTATTTAATGCGGGCTCCATTCGTGGAAACGAAATGGTATGCGGTCCGACATTAAACTCTTGCTCCAAATGAATCACATGGTAGAGCATTGACAAGGCCTCAAACCTATAATCATAAAGACCTATCAGGGCACCCATGCCAACATCATCAATACCGGCTTTCATCGCGCGATCAAAGGCATAGAGCCGCCACAAGTAGTCTGACTTTAAGCCGCGCGGATGATATTTTTCATAAGAGGCGCGATGATACGTCTCCTGAAAAATTTGATAAGTACCGATACCGGCGGCTTTGACCCTGCGGAAGCCTTCAATATCCAGCGGAGCGGCGTTGATATTAACGCGGCGGATTTCGCCCTTGCCGACTTTGACCGAATAGACTTCTTTGACCGTGGAGGCTATAAAATCAGGATTATATGCGGGGTCTTCGCCATAAACCAATATCAGCCTTTTGTGCCCATTGTTCTCAAGCATGGAGACCTCATCCCTTAGCTCTGCAAATGACAAGGTTTTGCGCTCAAGCGAGGCATTCGATGACCGATAGCCGCAATAACTGCAATCATTAATGCATTTGTTGCCGACATAGAGCGGGGCAAAAAACACTATCCGATTACCGTAAATCTCTTTTTTGAGTGCGGCGGCCGACGAGGTTATCTCTTCAACCAGCTCGGGATCTTTAGTCAACAGCAATGCCGCCATTTCATTTGGATTAAGGCGAGTTTTGCTCAGTGATTTGGCCAGAATATCCCTAACTTCAAACTTATCCGGAGCGTGGCCTTGCAACAGAGTGTAAATGGTGTTTTCCGGAATAAACGATTTGAGACCGGCGGTATCTATCCGCGGAAGTCCTTTACATAACTTAGTGTCCATAAATTTAATAATTTATTGATTAATACTCTAAAATAATATCCTTTTCGCGGTGGAATGTAGCTTTATTTCGGATATTTGTCAAGTATCAACCAATCAAAAAAAAACTGTGCGCTCGCCCAAAGCTCCTAAAGCCCAAACGGCTCAATTACACGCGGCAAAAATCCCTGCAAGGCTGACAAGCATACTCCATAATTGGTTATCGGAACTCCGGCTACTGCACAACGATTGATGCGGCTCAAGATAGTACGGCGGTTGCTCATACAGCCTCCGCATTGGATAACCAAACGATAAGGCGTTAAATCTCTAGGAAAGTCACAACCGGCGATATGTTCAAAGCTAATATTTTTGCCGCTTTTGCGCCGGATAAGCTCGGGAATTTTGACTGTGCCGATGTCTTTGGCTCCGGCATGGTGGGTGCAAGATTCCGCTATCAAAATTTTATCTCCGTCATGGAGGTCAAACAGAGTTTGAGCGCCTTCAACCATCTTGCGCAAGTCGCCTTTTAAGCGGGCAAAAAGGATTGAAAATGTAGTGAGGGCAACATCAGGCGGGGTTTGCTCGGCTACGAGTTTTATCGCACTGGAATCGGCTATTACCAAATCAGGATGTGAGGCAAAACGCTGCAGAGCCGTAGCATATTCTCCATCCCTAACTGCCATAACCGAACAGCCATGATCCAGTCCGTCTCGGATTACTTGAA
The DNA here is from genome assembly GCA_944390905.1 of uncultured Alphaproteobacteria bacterium. Lineage (GTDB taxonomy): Bacteria > Pseudomonadota > Alphaproteobacteria > RF32 > CAG-239 > HGM16780. The sequence continues at coordinate 10,657 of CALXRR010000017.1, read as the reverse complement.
CCTGAAGCGGTAACAAGCGGCCTTGCGGGGCTTGTTCATCAAGGGGAATAACCAGTACCAGGCTGCCCTGCTCTTTTATGAGGTCTCCGATAATAGTGGGCGGGGTGAGCTTGTCTTCCGGAAGTTTTTTAACCAGCTCGGACTTAAAACGCTCCAAAACGTTGTCTCGTGAGGATATATCAGTAGAGGTAACCGCTATGCCGTCTGCGTCATCATCATTCTGATTTAAATGATGTAAATCTGCCTTGTTATAAATCCTTATAACCGGCAAATTGCGCTTGGCAGCCTCGGCCAGAATTTGCTCCTCCTCGTATCCGATTTGTTTGCCGTCACAAACCAAAACCACAATGTCGGCTTTATCAAATGCCTGATAGGTGCGCTGCACTCGAGCCTTGCCTAAGGTTCCGTCGTCGCCAAGCCCTGCAGTATCCAGCCAGACTACCGGCCCCAATGGTATCAGCTCTTGGGGCTTTTCGACCACATCGGTGGTTGTGCCTGCCACTGATGAGGTGATAGAAACATTTTGCCCCGTTACCAGATTCAAAAAACTGGATTTTCCGGCATTAACGCGGCCGACCAAAGCTATATGCAAGCGCATGGATTTTTGCACCGAAAGCATTTTTATTCTCCCTCCTTTTGAGTTAGTCGTTTAATCGCCTCATTAGCCGCGGTCAAGCCAAAAATCGCGGTTATGGTCGGGAGAGAACCCAAGCTATGGCGCTGACGTCCGGAGGCAACGCAAGCCCCGTCGTCTTCCATAATCAATGCGCTTTCAGGATAGGTTGCTTGCTCGGTTGAGGAGACGCACCAAATTTCATTTAAGCGGACGCCCCTGTGCTTTAAGCGTTTGCGCACAAACTTGGCCAGAGGACAGTTTTGGGTTTGGCTCAAGCGGCCGTATACAATCTTGGAGCTGTCTTGTTTAAGAGCCGCGCCCATAGAGCTGATAAACGGAATATGGTGTTTCCAGAGCTCTTCAATCAGCAGGCATTTGGGATTAAGTGCATCAATAGCATCAATCACAAAATCAGGTTTAAAATCAAGCACCTCGCCTATTGTATCCTGATTTACAAAAAGGTTGCGGGTGATAACCTCGCAGGAAGGGTTGATGTCTAGCACTCTTGCCCTTGCCGCATCGGTTTTGTTTTGCCCCAAGGTGGAGCTCAAGGCTAAAATCTGGCGGTTGATGTTGCTGGTTTCAACAACATCAAAATCTATCAATATCAAGCGCCCAACCCCTGAACGGCTCAAGCCTTCCAAGGCATAGCCGCCTACGGCTCCCAAGCCTACTATCATCACCGTTGAATTTTGCAGGCGGGACATGGCTTCATCTCCCAAAAGCATGCGGCTGCGCAAAAAGCGGTCATTATTTTCTGACATTTATAAACTCCTCTGAATTATGATAAACCGCGGCGGCAAAATCAGCCGTATCTTCTCCCCTTAAAGCGGCTATATATTGCGCCAGCTGCGGAAGCTGCTCGGGGCGGCTGGTATCCTCTGACGGCAGGGGTTGCCACGGACCGTCCGTCTCAAGCAATATTTGCTCTTGCGGGACGCTTTGTACAAGCTTGGCTGCCCGTTTGTGCCTAAACAGCGAAAGCCCAAAAGACACATAGCCCCCGCGGCGGGATACCTCAGCTGCAAACTCAGGACTACCGCTGAAAGAATGGAGCACAAATTTTGCCGGTAGTTCTTGCCACATTTGCTCCAACCAAGTTTGCGCCTTGACCAAATGGATTATTAACGGGCGGGAATATTGCTTGGCCAAATGTATATGTCGGCGAAAGACATCAAGCTGCTTATCAATAGGCGGAGATTTTAGGCCGTCAAGCCCGCATTCGCCGACCAAGGCATCCGGAAAAAGCCGAAGCTGATGTTCAAGCTGTTGCTCCCAATCCAAACCGCCCTGCTCTATATACCATGGGTGGAGGCCAAAGGCCGGAATTATCCGACCGTCACCTTGGCGGCTGAGCTCGGCAACCTTATCCCAATCTTGCGGCGATGTTCCGCAGCAGATGAACTTGGTTACACCTGCCGACAAGGCTGATGAAAGAATATCCGTGGTATATCTTGCCTTATAGTCTTGCAAATGAATGTGCGTGTCGATAAACTTCATCTATCTTTGTTCCTTAGTGGTTTTAACCGGATTTTAGGCATTTATCATGATTTTGACAAGACCTATTTTAGAAATTAATTTCGATAACATATTAGCCAACTACAAAACTTTGCAAAAAATTGCTCCGCATGCCGAAGCCGCCGCCGTCGTTAAAGATGACGCTTATGGCCTGGGGGCTCAGCAGGTGGCGCAAAGGTTGTATAATGACGGCGGATGTCAGAGCTTTTTTGTGGCTCACGGAATCGAAGGAGAGCGCATTCGCTCCGTTGTACCTGATGCCAAGATTTTTGTCTTGCAGGGAATCGGGCAGGATAGTTTGGAGGCTTTTCAACGCGCACGCTTGATTCCGGTTATCAGCTCACCGGAGATGCTCGAATTTTGGAAGCAAAACAAAATAGACGGGATTAAGCCAGTGATTAATATTGAAACCGGTCTTAACCGTTTGGGATTTCGTGAGAGCGAGTTGGCGGCTTTGACCAACTCCGACAAGGCTGAATTTGCCATGGTTATGTCGCATTTGGCTTGCGGTGATGAAAAAGACCACTTTATGAATGAGCATCAGTTGGAGAATTTTCGTCGGCTGAAAGCGCTTTATTTCCCTGACCTGCCGGCATCGCTCTCGGCTTCAGACGGGACTTTCCTCGGGGCGGAATTCCAGTTTGATATGGTACGTTTGGGGGCAGCTCTATACGGCATAAATACGGCACCTTACCGTGAAAATCAGATGAAAAACGTGGTGCGTTTGTTGGCTCCGGTATTACAGATTGCAACCCTGCCGAAAGGTGATTTTGTGGGATATTCGGCAACTTATCGCGCTATGTCGCAGCGAAAAATTGCCATTGTATCTATCGGGTATGGTGACGGAATACCGCGTGCGTTATCAAATGTGGGAAAGGTATTTTTCCCACGCGGCGATAGGCTATATGAGGCGCGAATTATCGGGCGTATATCAATGGACAATATCATTTGTGATATTACGGATATTCCGGATGTCAGACAAGGAGAAATGGCTCACATCCTTGATGATTTTTATACGCCTGATGATATGGGACGCGACTGCGGAACCATCGGTTATGAGATTTTGTCGCGAATCGGAAAATCTGCCAGAACTGAAGTCAGCTTATCTGCCAACATTGCCTAGTACTTGATTGTTGTCAGAAAAAAAAAGCTCGTCATCTTAAAATGACGAGCTTTTTTAGGGCTACTTCTTCAATACTACAACTCCGGGGAGCTCTTTGCCTTCCATCCATTCAAGGAAAGCGCCGCCAGCTGTCGAAATATATGAAAATTTATCAGCCACACCGGCATTGTCCAGAGCCGATACGGTATCGCCACCGCCGGCAACGGTCATCAATTTGCCTTCTTGAGTCAAAATAGCTGCTTTTTCCGCAACCTTATTGGTAGCGTTGTCAAACGGTTTTAACTCAAATACGCCCAAAGGACCATTCCAGACCAAAGTCTTGCAGCCTTCAAGCTTGTGGTTGATGGACTCAATAGTTTTAGCGCCGACATCCATCAAAATCCAACCTTCAGCAGGAATTTCACTCAAGCCTACAGTCTTGTGCTCGGCATTAGCCTTGAACTCTTTGGAGACAACGACATCTTCCGGCAAAATGATTTCGCAATGGTTGGCCTCAGCGGTCTTCATAATCTCTTTAGCGGTGTCAATCATATCCATCTGGACCAGAGAGTTGTTTTCATTAACCGTATCAATACCTTTGGCCTTCATAAAGGTATGAGCCATACCGCCGGAGATAACCAGCTTGTCAACTTTTTTAACCAGATTGTTGAGCAAATCAAGCTTGGTAGAAACCTTTGAGCCGCCAACAATTGCCATCAACGGACGTTTGGGGTCGTTCAAACCTTTGGACAAGGCGTTGACCTCTTCAGCCATCAGCAAGCCCATAGCTGCCGGACGCAATTTGGCAGCGGCTACCATTGAGGCATGGGCGCGGTGTGCGGTTGAAAAAGCATCAGATACATACACATCAACCGGTTTAACCAGCTCTTCGGCAAACTTTTCATCGCCCTTCTTTTCTTCATTATAAAAGCGCAGATTCTCAAGCAAAATAACCTCGTCATCACGCAGAGAGCGAATGGCTTCTTCAACCTTGGGGCCGATGCAGTCATCTACAAATACAACCTTTAAGCCCAAAGCTTTTTCCAAATCTTTAACAATATGGCTCAATGAATTTTTCATATCGCCTTTGCCTTCCGGACGACCAAAGTGTGATACAATCACAACCTTGGCGCCTTTGCTCTTCAACAGTTTAATAGTCGGAACCGTGCGAACAATACGGGCATCATTGGTAACGTGGAAGTTTTCATCCATCGGAACATTAAGGTCGGCTCTTAACATTACGACCTTACCTGCTAAATTTCCTAAATCTTCAATTACTTTATATTCCATTGCCTTTTCCTTAAGTTTAATAAAAAAAGACTCCCCGCCTCAGTCCTGCCGGACAGCCCAAACCTGACTGCCGGCAACTCCAAAGCGGGGAATATAATATTAGCCGTTTACTTTAGCCATGTGGGCAACAAGGTCAAGAACCTTATTTGAATAACCCCATTCATTGTCGTACCAGCTTACAACTTTTACAAAAGTCGGAGTCAACTGGATACCGGCCTTAGCATCAAAGATTGAAGTGCGAGAATCACCCAAGAAGTCAGATGATACAACGGCGTCTTCAGTATAACCCAAGATACCTTTCAACTCGCCTTCAGAAGCTTCTTTCATGGCTTTGCAGATTTCTTCATAAGTGGTCGGCTTAGCCAGGTTAGCGGTCAAGTCAACTACTGAAACATCCAAAGTCGGAACACGGAATGACATACCGGTCAATTTGCCGTTCAATGACGGAATAACCTTACCAACAGCCTTAGCAGCACCGGTTGAAGACGGAATGATGTTGCCAGAAGCAGCACGGCCGCCTCTCCAGTCTTTAGCAGACGGGCCATCAACAGTCTTTTGAGTAGCTGTGGTTGAGTGAACAGTGGTCATCAAACCATCGGTGATGCCGAATTTGTCATGCAAAACTTTAGCAATCGGGGCCAAGCAGTTGGTGGTGCAAGATGCGTTAGATACGAACTGGGTGCCTTTTACATAAGAATCGGTGTTTACGCCGCATACAAACATCGGAGTATCATCTTTAGACGGAGCCGACATTACTACATATTTAGCACCGGCGTCAATGTGGCCTTGAGCCTTTTCTTTAGTCAAGAACAAACCTGTTGATTCAACAACATATTCGGCGCCAATTTCACCCCATTTGAGGTCTGCAGGGTTCTTTTCTGCGGTAACGCGAATCTTCTTCCCGTTGACAACAAGCATACCGTCTTTGACTTCAATAGTGCCATCAAACTGGCCATGCATTGTGTCATAACGGAGCATATATGCCATATAATCGACATCCATCAAGTCATTGATGCCAACGATTTCAATGTCGTTTCTTTTCTGGGCAGCACGGAAAACCAAGCGGCCAATACGTCCGAAACCATTAATACCGACGCGAACAACCATATTTTTATCCTTCCATTATAGTTAATATTATGTGCGGAAAACCCCGCACCGGTCGTTTTGTTTCAATCCGACCGTAATTTAGCACATTTTATATTTTTTTCAAGCACAATTTTCAAGCTGTGCCAGCCACGATGCTCGTGGAGACGGAGAGCCCGCGGGCATCAGTCACCGGTGGGAAGCGGGTGCAGCAAGCTGTGCCAGCTTGCCCCCCTAAGTTTGCTATTGGCAGATAGGGGCAGGGAAACGAACTGTGTTCGCACCGTGCCCATTGAGAATTACCACGAAGTGAGGATCGGGCGAGCAAAAAACTTGAAGCTGTATGCATAATAGTTAGAACTTCCACTGGACATATCCACCACATAGTAGCTGGGACCGCTACTAGGAGGCAAAAATCCTGAAGACGTAGTCGGAATATAGTCAGTTGATGTCCAATAATAATTATTTGTCAATTGCTCTCCTCCGTTTGCTGAGAGCAAGCTATTTACTTGTGATTTATTATAGTAAATGAACAATAATTGTTTTTTAGCTGGTAATGTACCTTTAACATTGCTGCAAAAACTGTAGCTACGACATTGGTTATCAGCATCATCCCAAGCAACCTGCCCTAAGTCTTTAATACCTATGTAGAAATCCATATTACTGGATTTTACCCCAACCACATCGCCATTACAATAATATAGCTCGCCTTGAGCACCGTTAAGAACTGCGTTTTTCTGACAACTTCCGTCTTTCCACTCATATCCGCTGGCACAGCTACATACATTATATTTACCATTGCAAGTATTACTTATACCGCCAACATACCCTATGCCGGAGCAGGTTTGAGTGAAACCGTATTTTGTGCAAAATTCTTCTTCATATTCCGACTCTGATTTAAAGCAAGCCCAGGAGTTGCCAAAGGGGCATTTGACGCCACTTCCACCGTTGCAAGAAGTTTCAGTATAACCCAAAGTTGCGCAATCCTGCGTTGCAACGCACTGGGCAAAAGTTAAACTGGGGATTAAGGACAGAGAAGTCCCAAAGAGTAAAAATAGGTTTGTATTAGTCATAGTATAAACACCTTTTCTTTTATGGTTAAAAAGAATGCACCTTTGATAAAATCAGAGGTGCGGGTGTTTACCGACTGCGAAGATACAGCCCCAGCGCTTTCCGGCGGAGCCTTTATAACACTGGCACCCGCATATTTGACATACGCAAATGCCAGCATACAAATTTTAAGTCGTTATGCTAAAGCGACTATCTTCGAAGGGCGGTAAAACCCTGGCTGGTAAATCTCTACCAGTTGTCTAGGAGTTTAGCATAAGTGGACTTAAAAATCAATATACAAAAAGGAAATAATCACGAAAGCGCTAATTTCAAGCGAAAATACCAAGATAAAAAATCCCCGAAGTTTACGGCTTCGGGGATAAGCGGAAAAATCAGGATATTCTATTTCAGGAAGTAATCCCGCAGATAGTTCTTCAAATCAGCGATATTAACACGATGTTGCTCCATTGTATCGCGGTCGCGAATCGTAACTGAGGCCGGCTCTTTTTCGATGGTCTCAAAATCAACCGTAACACAAAGCGGGGTTCCGACTTCATCATGGCGGCGGTATGCCTTGCCGATATTGCCGGTGTTTTCAAGCGCTACTCGACCAATGCCAAGCTTCAACAAGTCTTGCTTGATTTCGTGGCATTTGGCCATAATTTGCTCGTTATTCTTCTTCAACGGAATAATTGCAACCTTAATCGGCGCCAGATGTTTCTTGAGTTTCAAAACAATACGGCTGTTGCCATCACCCAAGTCTTCTTCCTCATAAGCCTCAGTCAAAACAGCCAAAACGCCGCGGTCAACACCCATCGACGGCTCGATTACAAACGGAACCATCCACGAATTGCTATCATCATCCCTTATGCAGAGCTTGGTCGTAGAATCGGCGTTAGGATGGCAATGTGAAGTTAAATTAAGCTCGTCTTGACCTTTGGTATGGTTGCCGAGATCATAGTCGGTACGATTGGCTATGCCTTCAAGCTCCTCCATACCATGCGGGAATTGGTACTCGATGTCATAGCAAGCTTTGGCATAGTGAGCCAAATCGTCTTTCGGGGTGGTATAAATATTAATATGCTCTTTGGGCAGGCCCTGCTCTTCCCACCAAGCGATACGGGCGTTCTTCCAGTACTCATGCCATTGTTCATCTTCTCCGGGTTTTACAAAATATTCAAGCTCGGCTTGCTCAAACTCTCTAACACGGAAAATGAAGTTGCGCGGGGTTATCTCGTTGCGGAAAGATTTGCCGATTTGGGCAATACCGAACGGAAGTTTACGCGAAGTAGAATCGACAACATTCTTAAATTGGGTGAAAATTGCCTGTGCTGTCTCCGGACGCAAGTAAGCAATGTTTTCAGCATTGTCAACCGGCCCTACCGTGGTTTTGAACATCAGGTTAAACGGACGAGGCTCAGTCAAATCTGTGGAGCCGCAGTTAGGGCATTTGCCATCGGGAATATGGTCAGCGCGGAAGCGCCCCTTGCATTTGCGGCAATCAACCATCGGGTCTGAAAAAGTGTCTTCATGCCCGGAATAATGCAAAACCTTGCGGTTGGTCAGAATCGCAGCATCCAATCCTTCGATATCATCACGCTCATAAACCATTGAACGCCACCAAGCCGCTTTAAGGTTATTTTTTAATTCTACACCCAACGGACCGTAGTCATATACGCCTTGTTGGCCACCGTAAATGTCTGCATTCTGAAAAATAAAGCCACGACGTTTACATAAAGAGACCAGCTGGTCCATTGTTTTTGCTACCATTGTTATGTTCCTCAATTCATAATTAATTTTTAACTTATTCCTTTTATAATGTTTTTCTGGAAAATGCAAGCGGAGATACAAAAAAATGGCTAAAAAGGTTACTAAAGTTGCTCTAATCTATGACTTTGACGGTACGCTCAGCACTACCGATATGCAAGATTATGGCCTTATCCCCGAGTTTGGGATGAAACCAAAAGACTTTTGGCCAATTGCCAACCAATGGTCGGTTGATAATGGGGCGGACCAAGTGACCGGGTCAATGTATTTCTTTGTGAAAACTGCTCGCGAAATGGGGATTAAGCTTACACGTGAAAACTTCAGAAAAGCCGGACAGAATATTATCTACTTCAAAGGGGTGGAAGAGTGGTTCGACAGAATGACCGCCTATGGCAAAGGACTTAATCTGCAGGTGGAACATTATATTATTTCTGCCGGATATGAGGAAATTTTGGAAGGCTGCAAAATTTATAAATACTTCAAAAATGTGTTTGGATGCTCTTTTGCCTATGGCGAAGATGGAACCCCCGTGTGGCCGGCTCGCGTAATTAACTATTCTACCAAGACGCAATATTTATCAAAAATAAACAAAGGTTTGGGCAAGCTGGAAGACCGCTTGGTAAACGAGTTTATGCCCGATGAGGAGCGCCCTATTCCCTTCCGCAGAATGATTTATTTTGGAGACGGGAGCACGGATATCCCATCCATGAAACTAACCAAAGAACGCAACGGAACCGCAATCGCCGTTTATAATCCTAAAGACACGGCAACTTCTAAGAAAAAAGCCTTAAAACTCCTGAAAGACGGACGCGTGAACTTTGCCTTGCCCGCTGATTATCGCGAAGGAAAACAGCTGGATGTGGTGATTAAAACCATATTGGATAAAATCGCCAAAGAGCGCGACCTTGAAATCTTGCAAGCTAAAGAAGAAGAAAAGAAAAAGAAGCTCTAAGCTCATACGGAGCCTAAATATCAAGCACCAATCCGTCATAAGCCAGCTCAAAACCTGGGGGTAAGTGAGCGGCGGTTTCGGCATAATCAACGCGGGCTGACAAGTGGGTCAAGACTACTCTTTGCGGGGTGATTTGTGCTGCAAGTCTTTTGACCGCCTCTAGGTCACTATGGCCGTTATGCTCCGGATACAAGCCATTATTGCATTCAACCAGCAGAGTTTTAACCCCTTGCAAAGACTGCAAGCCTTGCGGCGAAATTCCTTCCCAATCCGTCAAATAAGCAAAATCGCCGCAGCGAAAAGCCGAGCAATGCCAATGATGGTGCGGAACTTGGAAGGTCCGGAGTTTGACACCGGCGGCGGCAAATTCACCAATATCGGGAATTTCGTGCCAGCTCAAAATGGCGCCCTCATCGACCCTAAACATAAAAGCGTAAGACACCCTTAAATCCGCCATAGTCTCAGCATTGGCAAAAATCGGAATGTTATGCCCCAGCAGCGCACTGGCGCGAATTAGCTCCGGCAGGCTGGATATGTGGTCATAATGAGGGTGAGTCAGCAAAACCGCATCAATATTGGTAATCCGGTTGCGGTTGATTTGCTCCCGAAAATCAGGCCCGACATCAATAATCAGCGTTTTGCCCGCAACCTCAAGGCAAACCGATGGACGGCTGCGGCGGTTGCGCTCATCTGACGGGTCAGCATTGCGCCAAGAATTGAATACCATCGGGCAGCCATAGGCCGAACCTGAACCCAAAACCGTAACTTTCATCTGTGTGTGCCCTTTCATTGTTATAATTACGCTTAATGACTATGCGGCTTAAGCTGCGGCGGTGTTCTCATTGGGCTTGGCTGATGCATTGACCGATACCTTGGCTGATGCCTTGGCCAATGCATTGACTGATGCGCAAAATGAGCATGCCGCTAAGCTAAACCCTTATGCAGAGTAGCTAAAAAATTACCCCTTGCCAAGTAAAACTGTGCTTTTTTACTCAAGATGTGAACAATATGCAAAATTTATAAAAAAATTGCTTGCCAAATTAAAAAAAATAGAATAAATATATCTGCGAATGAGTTGATTGGGGTGTCGCCAAGTGGTAAGGCATCGGCTTTTGGTGCCGACATTCGTTGGTTCGAATCCAGCCACCCCAGCCAAGCAAAATGAGAAGCCATTGATTTTCAATGGCTTTTTTCTTTAGAAGAAGCCTTCAAATGTCGGAAAATGCCCTTTTGTAACATCTGAGACAGTTGGGTGAGACAGTCATGGCCTTAAAACAAA
>CALXRR010000016.1 GCA_944390905.1 uncultured Alphaproteobacteria bacterium | reverse complement strand
GTACATGACTGAGCGATTTATTCGCAGTTTCCGTATTAGATGACCGTTATACGTGTTTTGTAAAAAACTGCGGAGAATGAGGTTAGTAATAAGAAATAAGGGCGAAAGTACCGCAGCGTACAAAAGAGGTACGTGAGGACACTTTCGACCCGCAATTTCTGTATTAATAACCCGTTATACGCAGTTTTTAATTTTTAGTACATGGTAGATAATATACTCTTTAACTTATGTATATCTTCCAAAGCCTTACCGGTACCCTTAACTACACAGGCCAGCGGATTCTCAGCAATTGATACCGGCAAACCGGTAGCATTGCGTAAAACTTGATCCAGATTAGAGAGCAAAGCACCGCCACCGGTCAACACAATACCTTTATCAACGATATCGGCAGCCAACTCCGGAGCCGTATTTTCCAAAGCGACTTTAACGGCTTCGACAATTTGAGCCACAGGTTCAGCCAAGCTTTCAGCTACTTGTCGTTCGGTAATCACTATTTCCTTAGGCACGCCGTTCATCAAGTCACGACCTTTGATTTCTACGGTACGACCTTCACCTTTTTCCGGCAAGCAAGCCGAGCCGATTTCCTTTTTGATTTTTTCGGCACTACCTTCACCCACCAACAAATTATGATTACGACGAATATAAGAGATGATAGCGCTGTCCATTTTATCACCACCGACGCGTACTGAACGAGCATAAACAATACCACCCAAAGACAATACAGCGACTTCGGTAGTACCACCGCCAATATCAACTACCATACTTCCGGTAGGTTCAGTCACAGGCAACCCAGCCCCGATAGCGGCAGCCATAGGCTCTTCAATCAACCACACTTTGTGAGCACCGGCAGCCTCGGCCGATTCCTGAATAGCGCGGCGTTCAACGGCGGTTGAGCCGGACGGCACACAAATAATAACCATCGGATAAGCAAAGGAGCGACGATTATGTACTTTGCGGATAAAATATTTAATCATTTCTTCTGCGATTTCAAAATCAGCAATAACGCCATCGCACAACGGACGGATAGCATGAATATTCCCCGGAGTACGCCCCAGCATCAACTTAGCTTCATTACCGACCGCCAAGACTTGTTTTTTACCGCGATATTCCTCAATAGCCACAACCGATGGCTCATTGAGGACGATTCCTTTCCCTCTGATATATACGAGGGTATTCGCCGTACCGAGGTCGATAGCCATATCAGCCGACAGCCAGCGCATTAATTTTGACATCATGATATCATTCTCCGGATATAATTAAATTTTTTACAAATTCACTTACTTGTATAACCATATTGCCTACAGTTCAAGCACATATAATTATTTTTTAACACAATTAAGTAAATTTTTTACTACCAAATCATTTTTATTATAGCAGCAAGGCAAAACCTGCCCCTGATTTAGTTTATTATTAAACCAAGTACGTTGGCGTTTGGCATATTGTCGGGTATGGAGTTTGCCCAAAGCCACGGCCTCGTCTAAAGATATTTTGCCAGTCACATATTCCAGCAGCTCCGGCACGCCGAGCGCACGCATTGCCGGCAGTTTAGGGCTCAAGTTGCGCTTGGCCAAAGCCTCAACTTCGGCTAAAGCACCTTGCTGCATCATTTTATCAAAGCGGATAAAGCAGCGTTCATCAAGTTCATCTTTATGAGGAATAATGCGGATAACCTCAAACCGAGCCTCCGGCAGTTTTTTAATCATCGGGATTTGGTGCCACTCGCTTAACGGTTTCCCCGTATCATAAAACACCTCCAAGGCACGGCGAACTCTGGTTGTATCGTTAGGGCTGAGTCGCTGAGCCGTAAGCGGGTCCAATTCGGCCAACAAATTATGCAAAGCATTTACTCCTTGCTCGGCCAACATCTGCTGAACTTTGCGCTTAACCTCGGCTGAAGTGTCAGGGATTGGGGTCACCCCGTTAATCAGATTGTCAATATACATTCCGGTTCCGCCCACCACAACGGGGACTTTCCCTTCCGCCCACAAGCGGCGGATTTCGGCATTAGCCAGCTCGAGCCACTCCACCACCGAGCCATTTTGAGCAGCATCCCAAACTTCATATAAGCAGTGTTCGACCATAGCTTTGTCCTCAGCCGTCGGACAAGCTGAAATAATCGGAGTATTTTTATACATCTGCATTGCATCGGCATTAACCACGGCACCGCCGAGGGATAAAGCCACATCCATCGCGAGCTGCGATTTTCCGGAAGCGGTAGGCCCGCCGATAACAATTACTAAATTAGTTTTATCCATCTATACACTTTTTTGTATTAGTTGCCCATTATACACCTAAAGCACGCAGTTTCTGTATTAGTTGCCCATTATACCCCGAAAGTCCTTTCGGTGGAGAATGAGGCAAATAATAAGATTTAAGAGCAAAAGTACCGCAGCAATGGCTAAGAGAAAAAGCAACCTACGTTGCTTTTTCATCTGTAACATCTCAGAAAATCTTGGCAAGCAAGGGAGCAACCGCGACCACAGCGAGCCTAGATTCCTGAGCTAAAAAGGTACGTGAGGACACTTTTGCCTCGCCAAATCTGTATTAGTTGCCCATTATACACCGAAAGTCCTTTCGGTGGAGAATGAGGCGAGTAGTAGGCGTCAAGGACGAGAAAAATTTTAACGTACAAAAAAGGTACGTGAATTTTTCGAGGCCGCCGACAACGCCCTAATCGCCCATTATACACCGAAAGGAGGCAGATGCAAGCAACTTCTCACACACCCCCTCATACCCTATACCACAAAAACGCGCTTGCTCAGGGACTAAAGAAAGCGGGGTCAACCCCGGATTCGTATTAACCTCCAAAAAGACCACCCCGTCTTGAGGATTGTAGCGAAAATCCGAACGTGATACCGCCCTGCAGCCTAAAGCGTGGTGAATAACTTCGGCATAGTGCATGGCTTGCTTGGCAACTTCAGAAGGAATATCTGCCGGCAACTTGTGTACGGTCATACCGGCGGTATATTTGGCTTGATAATCATAAAACTCGTTAGATGCACACAACTCGGTCACGGCCAAAGCTTTGCCGTCCAGTACTGCCACGGTCAGCTCTTGTCCGGCAATATATTTTTCAATCAAAATCTCCCGCTCGTCATCATAGTTGACTTGCGCTAAATCGGCTTGGTTATGGATAATAAAGACCCCCACGCTGGAGCCGTCTGCCGCCGGTTTCATCACATAGGGAAAGTCAAGCTTAGTCCCTTTAGCCTTAAACTGTGCAAAGGTCATTTTCTCCCCTTGAGCCACCGGCACGCCGTTTTGCTCAGCAATGATTTTGGTCAGGCTCTTGTCCATTCCGAGCAACGACGCCCGCAAGCCCGAGTGCGTATAAGGGATTTGCAACACATCTAAAAATCCCTGAATCTCGCCGTCTTCGCCCCAATTGCCGTGCAAAGCATTAAACACCACATCGGGCTTAAACTCCTTAATTACTTTCAACAAAGCATCAGGGGTTCTCCAGTCATGAGCCATAACTTCATATCCCAGTTTGCGCAAAGCTTGTTCCACGCCCTCAGCGCTCACCAAGCTAACCTCTCTTTCGGCAGAAAGCCCGCCTTTCAAAATCAAAACTTTTTTTACCATTTTTAACCCTTTAATTAACCCTTTAAATTAAAAAAATTTATGGTAGTATGCTCGCAAAAGATTTAAAGAAAGACTAAGAGCCATGTTTAAAAAGATACTTTTTTTGCTGTTTTTGTGCAACACTGCACAAGCCTCGGGCATCAAGCACGACTTTATCGTGCACATAGGCCCGTTTGACGCCAGCCGCACCAGCTTTGAATATACGCTGGATAAGGAGCATTATCAGGCTCAGTCGGTAGTCCAAACCAATGGCTTTTTTGACGTTGTTTATCCCTTCAGCGCCCATTACCTGACTTCCGGCAAAATCAACCCCGACGGCGAGCTGCAAACCGAGGTTTACAAATATGCCTCTCAAACCCGCACCAACCGCCGCACCAAAGAGTTGATTTATAATGATGAAGGTGTCCCCGTCTACCGCCTCAGCAGCAAGAACGATAAGAGCAAAAAGGTTGAAATCACCCAAGACCCCAAAAACGACGGCACCACTGATTTGCAAACCGTCTTTGCCGAGATGGCCAAACAATACAAAGAGGTTCGTTTTTGCGATTCTCGTATGGAGGTTTTTGACGGCAAGCGCCGCTTTGCGGTGATTTTTAAGGACGAAGGCGATGAAGCCATCAACGCCAACGAGTATTCTCCGTTCAGCGGCACAGCGCACAAATGCTCGCTCTATATTGACAAGCTCGACAACACCGGCGACGACCTTTTATGGCAAATCACCTCTGATAGGCCGATATATTTTTGGATTCTGGAAGATGAGCAGAGCAAACTGCCGTTCATCAGCCGGATTCATATTGACTCCACACCTTTGGGCGAACTCAATGTCTATGCCCAAAACATTACCGTTAAGGAATAAATTATGTTAGATAAAGCTGAACTTTTATTGCCGGCAGGCTCATTAGTCAAGCTCAAGACCGCAATTTTGTACGGTGCAGATGCTGTCTATGCCGGCACACCTGATATGTGCCTCCGTGCTCAATCCAAATTCAGTATGGAAGAACTCCGTGAAGGCATCGAGTTTGTGCACCGCCACGGCAAAAAGATTTATTTGACACTCAATCTGTTTATGCACAATCGTGATGTTGCCAAGCTCCCCACTTTTGTTGAAACCCTGCGCCAGCTCAAGCCGGACGGAGTTTTGATTGCCGACCCCGGAGTTTTTATGTTTGTTAAGGAGCACGCCCCCGAGCTCAACCTGTTTGTTTCCACACAGGCCAACATCTGCTCGGCTCAGGCTGTCAAGTTTTGGCAGCAGCAAGGGGCTAAGCTCTGCGTCCTTGGGCGCGAGGTCACCTTTGCCGAAATGAAGGAGATTCGCGAGCAATGCCCTGACATTTTGCTTGAATGCTTTATGCATGGGGCTATGTGTATGTCTTATTCCGGCCGCTGCCTGATATCCAATTATCTGGCCGACCGCAGCGCCAATCAGGGCAAATGCGCCCACTGCTGCCGCTGGCACTACAAGCTGCACCTTAGGCTCAAAGACGGCAGCATCAAAGAGCTCACTATTGATGAACACAACAAAGATTCGTTTGAGTTTTTGCTTGAGGAGGAGTTCCGCCCCGGAGAATATTATGAGGTTATGGAAGACGAGCACGGCGGCTATATGCTCAACTCCAAAGATATGTGCCTTTTGCCAAGGCTGCCGGATTTGCTCGGTATTGGGATGGATTCGCTCAAAGTTGAGGGCCGCAACAAGACCGAATACTACGCCGGCATTGTTGCCCGCACTTATCGCCAAGCCATTGATGACTGGTATTCTTCGCCCGACACTTGGGACTATACGCGCTATATGCCCGAGCTTGACACCCTGCAAAACCGCGGCTACTGCCTTGGTTTTCACGATGGCAAGCTGACCAACATCAGCCAAAATTATGAATACACCCGCACCCTCGGGGATTGGCTCTTTGCCGGTTCAATCGTTGAATGGCAGGGAGATGACGCCATTTTTGAAATCCGCAACTACATTGACAGCGGCGAAAGTATAGAGTTTTTGCAGCCCCACAGCCTCAACAACCTGCGGCTGAGCCTCACCGAGTTTGAAGACGCCGACAGCGGCGAAATCACGGCCAAAGTCTCAGCCGGACAAGGCAAAAAAATCCGCCTCCGTCCCACGGTCTGGAGCCAAGATATCAACGAGGTCAAACGCCTTCTGCCGCAATACACCATTGCCCGCAAGTTTCAACCATTGTCAGGCACCAATGGGGAAATGCTCCACCGCAAGCAGCAAGAGTTCAAAACCTTAATCAAATAAACCAAAAGGCTTGAGTCCATACTCAAGCCTTTATTCTTGCAATTTTTCAAACAAATGTTAATTTTTTTGCTTGACAAATTTTGTCCATTATAGTAAATTACCTTACTGGAAAACTATAATTTTAGATATTATGAAGCAAATTAGAGACTGTCTCTGCGATATTATCTCAACAATAATACCGGAGGAGGAAGAAGTTTCTTGCTACGAACAAAAAACTGATAATTTGAAAATAGCCAAGATTTTATTAGACCTGCTGTTTTCAAATAACATCTTCAAAATGTTCGCAGCCTGCTGCAGTTGCAGCAACACAGATTGTAGTGATTGTTCCAACCGTGTTTTTAAACAACTGGAACAATTATGTGCCGAAACCCCTCTCCGTCAAGAATGGAAGGAGTTTTCTATCTTTCACCTGCATTATATGCTTGATAATGGAGTTGACCTCAACCCGTCCGTGCAGGTATATGTAGATTGGGAATTAAAAAATTATAACAACACCCAACTACAAATAATAGAATTGGAAGAACAAGGCGACAATGAGGAATTAATCCTTGAATACCTCTACTCCGTCACAATGGATACCGAGCGCATCCGACGGGAAGAGAGTTCGCTTCGCCTGTTATTCGAGAGCATTTTGCTCCTGAATACTCACATCTTAAAAGAAGAGCGTTTTCAGGGGCTAATCTACGAAAACTCAGACCTGTTAAAGAATGTTCTGAGTCTTAACTAAAAAAAACCGAGGCCATTACCTCGGTTTTGGCTTTTTAAAAGCAAAAAAGACTTGCCAAAACTTGTCATATGGTGATAACTTAACCTTGCAGTCGGAAGGACCGGCCGCGGTGTCTCAAAAACACCTCTAACAGTATAAACTCTCCCCATTCGGGGAGTGCCGGTAATATATTGAATAACGGCGACCGTCTGTTAGCGGTTTTTGAGCTCCCCGTCCTGTTTAACCTGCATGGACGGTTTTTTTATATCAAAAAACAAGGAGCATAAAATCATGAAAAATAACAGCAGTAAAACTTTTTATAAAGAACTTCGCCAACGCATTATAGCTTGCCGCATATCCTCTGGTCTTTGCTACGAGCAAATCGCCTCCAACATTTCCGGCTTGTCCCCCACCAAAATCTTTAAGATTGAATACGGCAATGAGATAAAAAACCTCCCACTGGATATCTTATACAACTACCTGCATGCGATTGACTGTGACATAGAAATCAAAATCACCCAACACATAAGACGCTAAAACTTCATTTAACCTCAATATCAGCAACCAAAAAATTTCGATATATGAGGTTAATAATGGCTAAGGGAAAAAGCAACCGACGTTGCTTTTTCATCTGTAACATCTCAGAAAATCTTGGCAAGCAAGGAAGCATCAGCGACCACCGCGAGCCTAGATTCCTGAGCTAAAAAGGTACGTAAGGACACTTTCGACCCGCAGTTTCCGTATTAGAGATAGCTCTGTAAAAACGGTGGAGAATGAGTCGATTTGTAGGCGGCAAAGGTGAAAGTACCGGAGCCTACAAAGAAGTAGGTGAGGACACTTTCATCCTGCAGCCAACGCCCAAATCGACCATTATACACAATTTTGTAAAAACGGTGGAGAACGAGGTTAGTAATAAGAAATAAGGGCGAAAGTACCGCAGCGTACAAAAGAGGTACGTGAGGACACTTTCGACCCGCAATTTCTGTATTAATAACCCGTTATACACCGTTTTGTAAAATTGTGGAGAGTGCACCAGATAGAGCGATTTTAACGGCAGAAAAAGCGGAGTGTACAAAGAGGTACATGAGCATTTTTCTGACCGGAAAAAACCGCTCTAGATGGTGTGCTATACACAATTTTTAGGCGCGTTTAAAAACCCCTTTCACTACTTCCGGCAAAAAAGAACTCCACCGCCCCACTATAAAAGATACATCATCAACTCGGGCTAAAGGCGGCCCTTTGTGACAGGCTAACAACATTTGATCAAGCTTGTCTTCCTCTCCGGACATCATTATCTCAACCGAGCCGTCTTCCACGTTGCGCACCCAGCCTGAAATTCCGCCAATTTCCTCAGCGGTTTTGACCGCCCACCATCGAAACCCGATTCCCTGCACGCGGCCTTTGATTTTGATATAAACCTCTTTCTCCACTCAAGCCGCCATATTCAAAAAAGTTTCAACCTCGGCCAAATTGCGGCGATATAACTGACGTTTGGATTCGGCTTCTTCATCAGAGCCCCACTTTTCAGCTTGCCAAATTTCTTCCAGCCAAGCGGCCTGATACGCCTCTTCGGCACTAATACGACGCTCCACCAAAGCCCAAGCTAACAACACCGAGCGCATATCCAAAGCCGCCGCTGACATTGCCGCCAGTTTTTTTAGGCTCATCTGCGCCAAACTTTGCCGCAAAACCAGCCCCAAACGCATATCTTGCTCCGGCACATCCAAGCCGGTTGTCGTCAGAATAGGAGCTCCGCACTTGCCAGCTACCCAGTCCAACACCGGCTGCCAAAGCTCTTCCTGCCGTTGGTACAAATCCTCCTGATTACTCCAAAACAACAACACATCCGTCATCACAAAGCGCAACAAATCCGCCTCGGTTTCCGCACGGCGCGGGGCAAGCTCGGCCAGCCCCTTTCTCAAATCCTCAAGCATCAAAGCCTCCTTTATTTGCCGCTGAATGCTCCGAGCAAACCTTTGGCCGCATCACGCAAGTCACGCACGGATTTTTCTACATCTTTAGCAGCAGCTTTGGCCGCATCGACACTCCCGTTAGCCGCATCATCAACCACGGTTCGAGCCGCATTGACACCATCTTTTACTGCAGTTTGCGCCGCGTCAATACCATCATTTACGGCATCACTGGCACCCTGATATACATCTTGCGATACCTTAGACATTCCTTCCGGAGCCGGAAAACGCGATTGATAGCTCGTCCCCTTCAACGCCGTATAGCAAGGTGAAGGATCGGTATCAAGCAGCAACTGCGACCCCAGATAAGATGTTCCACCAGTCGCCGCTACTCCGACCAAAGCCTTAATAGCCTGTGCATCATCCAATACGATTTTTGGCGATTCTACCGTACCTTTAATTTTGAGGAATGATGACAAAGCCTGCGCCAAATTAGCATCAATAATCTGCCCTGAATACGGACGTACCGTAAAGTCTAACGCATCACTCTTAAGGTTCAAACTTCCGTTACCGACCACATTCAAAGGCTTAGCACTAAAGGCGATTCCCTTAGGAAAGCTGGCTACACCGTTCTTAATATTAGCTCTAACCACCGCACAATTAACATCCATATCGGCAGCCTTGCTGGTATCAATTCGCAAAGTCTTCAACAGTTGAGTAATAAAATTACCGCTCAACAGGCTCAAATCCCCCGGACGCACTACTGATTTATCAGCAATCACAATCACTTGTCCATCGGCATTTTCAACCAACTGACGATAAGTCGCACCTGAAGTAGCCACATTAACATCCACATCAACATTACCGCCACTGACGATACCGAATTTTCCGTTATTTGCCGCTACCAAAGGAGTATATAATTGCTGTACGATGATTCCCTTAGACACTGCCGCGAGCTGAATCTTTTGCTGAGAGGCATTAACATTAGCATTAAGCGATACCTCTCCTCCGCCCACATTAAGCGTCAAAGGCTTCACATCCAGCACCCCGTTCATCAAGGTTGCATTCAAAGCCACATTATTGAGCGTAATCTCAGGATTAACCACCAAAGATTTTACATTCAGCAAGGCATAAGCATTAACTTGCTTCAGCACCTCATAAGGCACTTTGTCATTAGGTACGAACTCGGCCGCCTGCGCCTCACTCACGATTGCAGGCATCGCCCAAGCCGTTTGCGGCTCCGGCATTAAGCTTGCCACATCAATCTTGTCACTGTTAAGTCTGGCATCAACATAAGGCACGCTTCCGGCAATATTAGCCATTAAAGTTCCGGTCAACACATTACCGTTGACATTAATATTAACTTTATCAATAGCCACTGTTTTCAGGTTTCCGCTCAAGCTTCCCGAGAACACCACATCCGGCGCGCCGAAATTCCCTTTCGGGTTATGGGCATTAGCCTTAAACGCATATTCCAAATCACCCATCGGATTCGTAACCACACCGTCAGCATCCATACTCACGCCATAAGCCTCTGCCTCCAAAGTAAACGGCACTAATGACGGCTTTTCCAGCAAGGCATTAACCGAGCCGATAGACATTTTACCATTAATACGTTGCCCGTTTACCAACACATCAAACTCTGCCGTAGCCTGAGCATCAAAGCTCGGCACCGACATTGCCAATTTAGTAATTTCCACACTCAGCGCACTTCCGCTCTGCCTGTCATCAAAATTAAACACGCCATTCTCAATCAGCACGCTTTTTGCGGCAAAGCCGGCCAAAGCTAACGCCTGCGGATTCTCATTCAGCATTTCAACCGCTTTATCTGCGGTTTTAGCATCAACCAAACCGGTAGCCACCGCCTGATCTTTAATCAACGCTGCGGCTTGAGGGTCAATCTCGGCATTAGGCACCATATTCCAGTTTTGCTGCCCATCAGGAGCCACCTCCAAATTGACCACCGGATTAATAATGGTAATATTATCAATCTCCACTCTGCGCTCCAGCAAAGGCAAGACCGAAAGCTTCACCTCCAAGCTGCCCACGCTGACCATCTGCGGATAAGCCGCCCATTCAGCATTAGACAATGACACATCATTCAGCACCAAAGTCGGCACAAAACTAAGCGCCAACTCAGCATCACCATTAATCTCCAAAGTACGCCCTGTCTGTTTATAAACCAGCTCGGTCAGCTCCGGCTTATACTTATTCAAGTCAAAAGTCTTAATAAATATAAACCCGCCGATAATAACAATCAGCAGCAATACAACGATAATTTTTATCAATAGTTTAATAAAATGCATTGTGACTTACTCCTTAAAATCGATTCCGACTGCGGCCAGACTTTCCCTAAAATAGTCCGGCAAAGCCGCCTTAAGCTCGGTTTTTTTATTATATAAAGCAGAGAGATTAATTTTATATGCATGCAGATATAATTTATCGGCAAAAGCATTAGACTTCAAGCGCTGAGAGCCAAAATATTTATCATCGCCGACAATCGGACACCCAATATACTCCAAATGCACTCTGATTTGGTGGGTTCTGCCCGACAAAGGTGAAGCCTCAATCAAACAAAACTTATCGCCGACTTTATCCACCACGCGATACACTGTTACGGCCTCTTTTCCTTCCGGCGACACCTGCACTTTTTCACCGACTTTCAAAAGCTTGGCTTTAATTTCACCTTCATTTTGCGCCGGCACGCCATAGCATAAAGCCAAATAAGTTTTTTGCAGCTGATGTTCCCTAAAAGCCTTGGTCAACAGCTCGGCATATTTGCGATTTCTGGCCAAAAGCAACAACCCACTGGTGTCTTTATCGATTCTATGTACTAACTTCGGCTTTTCCGCCGCTTCAAATTTCAATGCCTCCAGCATCCCGTCCACATGGCGTGTGGTATTAGTACCGCCCTGCACCGCCAAACCGGAAGGCTTGTTCAGCGCCACAATATTTTTATCCTTAAAAACCACCAATGATTGGAGCCATGCCGCATCTTTGGCAGAAACAAAATCTTTTTTGGGCGCGGCGGATTCTTTTTCTTTATCCAGTGGCGGCACCCGCACCTCTTGACCGGCTTCCAGCTTCAGTGAAGCCTCGGCGCGTTGCCCCTCGACTTTAATCTGTTTGGTTCGCAACAGCTTGTTCAAACGCCCCAAGCTCAACCCCGGATAATACTTCAAAAACCAACGGTTCAAACGCATACCGTCGTCTTCTGGCTTAACCTTCACCAACTCCACTCCGCTCACGGCTCAATCTTCTTTCCTTCAAGTCAAAACACTGGAGGTTATTGTACTCAAACCGTCTCTGATTCGCAAGCCCCTATTTCGCATAAAAAACTTTTTATCCGGCTTCAGTAACCTAAGCGTCTTTCAAACTCGGCCTCGTTTTCGGCAGACAAATAAGGATTACATTTTTTCTCCTCCGCCAAACTAACCGGCGCCACCGGCATTCCCTTTTGCAGCCTGTCTTGCGCCCTGCGCAAATAAGCTTCTGCCGCGCTTTTGTCTTTGCTGAAGTATAAAGCCTCGCGCGCACCGTGCAGCGTATATTCATGCCCCGGATAAAACATCACATCATCAGGCAAGGCTTTAATTTTCAGGATTGACTCCCACATCTGCGCCGGTGTTCCTTCAAACAATCCGCCGACACACAAATTAAACAACATATCCCCCGTAAACAAAGCCTTATCTTCGGTAAAATACCACAATATATGCCCTAACGTATGCCCGTCCACGGCCATAATCTTCGCCGCAGATTCGCCCAGCATAAACACATCACCGTCATTCACGGCAATATCGATTCCTTCAATTCTGTGAGCATCTCTGGCATGAGCCACTATTTTTGCACCAAACATCTGCTTTAAGGCTTGGTTCCCGTCAGTATGGTCATAATGATGATGAGTATTCAAAATATACTCCGGCTTAACCTCCAACTCCTGACATCTTTTCACAATCGGCGCTACTTCGGAAGGATCAAGCACTGCTGCTATCCCGCTTTTTTCATCAATCAGCAAATAAGCATAATTATCCATAATGCCGGCGCGGCACAAAATTGTTTCGATTCTCAGCATTACAAATAATCCTCCGGCTTCACGTCATCAATCTGCTCCGGAGCAATATATTGCTCGGCATATTCCATATACACCTCATTGCTGATAAACACTCTGTACAAATCAGGATCAATATGTCCGGTATCACGCATATTTTTCATAATCGACAACACCTCGCTGAGCTTTTTAGGCTCTTTATAAGGCCTGTCGCTTGATGTCAATGCCTCAAAAATATCGGCAATGGCCATAATCTTGGCCGGAATTGACATCTGGTCACCGGTCAATCCGTTGGGATACCCCTTGCCGTCCACTCTTTCATGGTGCGCACCGGCATATTCCACCACATTTGACAACTCCTTCGGAAAATGAATGGCTTTGAGCATATCAATAGTCACCACAATATGCTCATTAATTTTCTCACGCTCTTCCCGATTAATGGTTCCGCGGCGTATAGTCAGATTATAGAGCTCGCCATAATTATAACCTTTAGAAATCAAATCTTGCCGATCTTGAATCAAATTTTCATACGCCGGCTTCTGATAAGCATCAATATTCTGAATATTATCGCGCTCCGCCCATGACAACCCCTTAGTACGGTCAAAATAGCGCACGAACTGAACATTGCTCAAAGCCTCCAGCCGTGCCACATCACCATCACTCAACGGCACATCGCCCTTATTACATCCGGCAATAAAGTCAAACTCTTCCTCAAGCTGTTTGACTTTAGCCACAAACTCCGCTTGGAGCTGCTCTTTGTCCCCCTGATTAGCCAAACGCTTTTTCAAATATTCAATATGGGCGTCACGCCGCAAAATCTCAAACCTGTCTCTGATTTCATGGATTCGATTATACACGGTCTCAAGCTTAGTAGCTTTATCCACGATATATTCCGGAGTAGTAACCTTTCCGCAATCATGGAGCCACGATGCAATATTAAGCGCATACCAGTCGTTGCGGCTCATTTCAAAGTTTTTGAGCGGACCGCTGTTCTGCTGCACGGCGGCGGTAGCCAACATTCTGGCAATTACGGGAACCCTTTGACAATGCGCTCCGGTATAAGGAGACTTCGCATCAATTGCACGCGCCAACACTTCAATAAAAGATTCCAACAGCTGATTATAAGCCCCTTTCAAGCGTCTATTTTCAATCATCAACCCCAAGAGTGATGCTATTGCCTGCAAAGTTCGCTGAATATCCGGAGTAAAGGCAATAATTTTCCCGCTGTTATCTTTGGCATTAACAAACTGCAACACGCACATAATCTCGTCATTACGGTTTACGACCGGCAGCGACAAGCACGAAACCGGCATATAGTTATACTCGTTGTCAATTTCCTTAAAGATAGAGTTATCACAATCCGTTTCAGCATAAACATTAGGAATATTAATAATTTCATGATTAAAAGCAGCTCTTTCAGCCAGCGACTTCACCTTTTTGTTTTTCAAATCCGGAACAAATACTGACGGATATAACGTCAAATTATCGCTGCCGATTTTATTAAGCCCGACGGTATTAATTCTGCTAAATTCCAAGCTCATAAAATCTTCGGTATTAACTGAATACAAAAAACACCCATCGGCCTTGCACAAATTCTGAGCAAAATCCAAAATCTCTTTAATCACCAGATTATAGTCTTTTCCGGACAGCATGGAATTATTCAACTCCAGCAACTCCGACAATATTGAACCTTTTCCTTCAGCCACGAAATTTTCCTACACTATTAACTCAAACTACCCGAAGTTTAATCCAAGATTCTTAATTTTTAATAAAAAAGCCACGACAAGCCCCTTGCAGTTTTTTTATTTTTAGCTACAATAACAGCCGGTGTTAAAATGGAAAACTTATACGACAAAAGAATCAAAGCCCGCAGACTGAGCAAATGGCTCAAACCGTTAGGGATATTTCTGGGCATAGTTTTATACTTTTGGGTAGCAAATTTACTTGTACTTGTAATTTGCCAATACGCCGAATATGGCCTCAGCACGCGCAACACCCGCCGCATTTACGGCTTTTTAGGCAAAGTCAAAGAGCAACCGTTCATCGTCTACAAAGCCTATTGGATATGGCTCAAACACTTTTTCAGCGCTGCACATTTAAGCTTTGCGGCATTTATCCCATGGCTTTCTCCACTGGTGTTTTTTTACTTTGTTATCTCCAACTACATCAAGAGCAAAAACCCCTTCAGCCCACAAAGCAAAAAATACAACCATTGGGCCAACGGCGAAGAAGTCCGCCAAATGCCCATAGCCGGAGGCAGTTTTTTAGCCTTGGGCAGCTTTGATGGTCGCCGCCTCCGTTTAGATAAAGCCTCTTCAGTTTTAGTCTGGGGCGCCTCCGCCCAAGGCAAGACCTCAACCGTCGCCATTCCCTCTATACTTGAGAGTAATACCGCCGCCATTGTGGCTCTCGACCACGAAGGCAGCCTTGCCGACTACACCTCAGGGCACCGCTCCGGTCTTGGGCAAATTTTTTACTTTGACTGGAGCCGCACGGATAATCATTCTTCCGGCACTTACGGCCCCAGATGGAATCCATTGTCCAACAAGGATATGCCCGATAAAAACGACAAAAGAGAAGCCTACCTCAAAAAACTAGCCCAACACTTGCTTCCTTTTTATGGCGAAAGCTCTCGCCAACAACAATCCATCACCGTAATTGAGGTTTTGCTCAACTTTTTTGTGGCCAAATTTGAGCAAGCCTGCGCCAATGACTACCTCCTAACTCAACTCATCAATAACCAAAGCTTTACCGCAGATGAAAGCAACATCCTTTTAAGCTATTATGCGGCCATGGACTGCCCTTATATTGCAGCCGCAGTCCAAAATGTCCAACAACAAAACATAACTGAAGACAACTACCTTCCGATAGGCAGCTGGAACGGGATTTCCGCAAGCTGGCAAGGCAAAGAGCTCTGTCTGGCCATGATAACCGACAGCATCATGCAACAATACCTATCCCTCAAAGAACAATCAGTCAGCGATATATGGTACCATATCTGTACCGAATACAAAAAAGAGGCGATTCTCTTTGGTTACGGCGCCAACATTGTCGCCCTTTTTGACAACATCTTGCACCAAAAGCCCAAAATCCGCGATATTTTGTTTTCAGATTTAGCCGAACTTTCAGAGATTTTTCAAACCCAATCCATCAGGGAGCGCACCGCCACCAGCGACTTTTCCCTCAAGCAAATCCGCGGCCGCAAAGACGAAGCCAGCGGCGAATGGCGCCCCAACACCATCTACCTTTGCGCCAAAGACCCCCAATCATCATTCATGAGCCGACTTCTGCTCGACATGCTCATGGAGCAAAACCTCGAAAAGAGCAAATATGCCGCCAAAATACCACTGTTTATACTTATTGATGACTTAGAGCAAATGCCCCAATTCCATACCCTTGAAAAGAGCCTTCAACAAGCCCCCAACACCAACACCGGCTTCATGCTCTTGACCAACAGCCTCAAAAATCTCAATGAGGTCTACGGCAAAAACGGAGTTGAAAACATCATCAAATCAACCCCGTACAAACTTGTTTTTGCTCCTAACAACATTGAGCTTAGCAAACAATTCCGCGAATTAGCCGTCTACGGAGCCAAATCACCGCTTCCTCGCCACAACACTCGCACTCCGCTTCCTCAACAAAAATTCAACGACGCTTATTACTACCGCCGCATTGCCGATGAACTGCTTAACTTAAAAGAAAACAAAGGCATCAACCGCGGCACTCACGTCTTACTTGCGGCAGGTTATTACAACCTTCCGATAAAAGCTGATGTCAAAACTTTTGAAGTTGACGCCCGATTCAGCATTTTAGCCGGCAAGCCGCCGCATTATAGCCTAGATGAAAGCATAATCAACAAACGCAACCACCAAGACATGGAAGTCCCCTCCGCAGAAGAAGCACTCAATCCCGAACCACCGCTTTATAATACGGAAGAACCTTCCGGCTCCACCTTTTCGGCAGAAACACCCTCCCCTTCCCCAACTGATGAATGGTGGATGGATGACAAAGCGTTTGAACTCAGCGAACCCCAAATGCAAAATCCCTTTGAGGACAAATAAATCATGGAAGAAACCTTATTTTCAAAAACCATCAAAAGACCGCTTGCCGACCGGCTCCGCCCGCAAAGTTTATCTGAAGTCGTCGGCCAAGACCACATCATCGGCGACAATGCACCGCTTGGCCGTATGGTCAAATCCGGCAAAATCACCTCTTTCATTCTTTGGGGGCCTCCCGGCTGTGGCAAAACCACTATCGCTCGCTTAATAGCCGAGCATACCAAACTATATTTTGAGCAAATTTCGGCAGTATTCTCCGGTGTTGCCGATTTAAAGCGCGTTTTTCAATATGCCCAAGACCGTCGTGCCACTCAAGGCAAAGGCACCTTGCTCTTTGTTGATGAAATTCACCGTTTCAACAAATCCCAACAAGACGGCTTTTTGCCTTATGTTGAAGACGGCACAATTATCCTCGTCGGAGCCACCACGGAAAACCCATCCTTTGAGCTCAATGCGGCGTTGCTTTCCCGCTGTCAGGTATTTGTACTCAACCGCCTTAATGAGCCCGAGTTTGAAATTCTGCTGGAAAGAGCCGAAAAAGAAGTCGGCAAAAAACTTCCCATAGACGCCGAAGCCCGTGCCTTTATCAAGACCATCGCCGACGGCGACGGACGTTATATACTCAACCTTGCCGAAAGCATCTGGAACTATGCCGGCCCTGATGAAATTTTTGATAAAGAGAGTATCCTCAAAATCATTCGCTCTCGCGCGCCCATCTATGACAAAGGCCGCGACGGGCACTACAACCTTATCTCCGCGGTACACAAATCCCTCCGCGGCTCTGATGTTGATGCCGCCTTATACTGGGTAGCCCGCATGATAGAGTCCGGCGAAGACCCCAAATATCTGCTTCGCCGCATGACACGCTTTGCTGTTGAAGATGTCTCTTTGGCAGACCCTAACGCTCTCACACAAGCTATTGCCTGCTGGGATTTATATGACCGTTTGGGCTCTCCGGAAGGAGATTTGGCCATATTTCAGTTAGCGGCCTACCTCGCCACCGCACCCAAATCCGTCGGTGTTTATAAAGCCATGTACGCCGCCAAAGACGCCGCTCGCAAGACCGGCTCGCTCATGCCGCCCAAAAACATCTTAAACGCCCCCACTAAACTAATGAAACAACTGGGTTACAGTGAAGGCTACGAATATGACCCCGATTGTGAAGACGGCTTTTCCGGCGCCAACTATTTTCCGGACGGCATGCGCCGCGCCAAATTTTATCACCCCGTAGACCGCGGCTATGAGCGCGAAATCAAAAAAAGAATAGAATATTTTGACCGCCTCCGCGAAGAAAAACAAAAAAAACGGGAGACCTCATAACCTCCCGTTTTTTTAATCCTCAAATTTCACGTCCTCGACCTGAATGCATTAGCGTCATATCCATCTCTTTACTATGACTCTGCTTTTTTTCTTGAGCTTCATTCTCTTTTTGCTTTTCTTTTCGCGCTTCCAGTACGGCCTGACGATTCTTTTCAATATTTTCTCTTATTTTTTCAGTCCGTTCCTCTTCTTTTTGCTGCAATTTCTCTTCCAAACGCTCCACAATTTGTTCATCTTTTACCTTAGGCTTGGCCGCCTCCTTCCTAAAGACTTTTTTGCCGGTTTTCAAAATCTGCTCAATAGAAATACCTTTATCCTTTGTTGCGTCCCAAATACCATAATCTTCACCGCCCAAAAAGAAACCTTCCCAGTCGATTCCCTCCCAAGATTTTCCTTTTTCTTTTTTTCTGGGCATCAACAGCTGCATCATCTCTTCTTGGGTTGGGTTTCGCCCCATAGCCTGAGCAATCTGCTGCGGCGTAATAATACACTCGCTCAAATTAAGCCCGATAATACTCACTCCCGTAAAGTCAACACCGGTAAAATCAACCCCGCGCAAATCCAAATTTTTCAAATCAATTTTTTTCAAATCAAGCAAGGTCAAATTAATCTTGGTCAAGTTAAGCTTATGCGGAAAATACTTTGCCAAATATTCAATCAGCTCTTGGAGCTCCTGCAAACCGAGCTCATCGATTCGCAAATCAAGCAAAATCGCCCCGTCCAAATCTGCTTCTGAGAGCTTTACCCCATTCAGACAAGCACCGGTAAAGTTTGTTCCGCGCAAGATTGCCCCTGACAAATCCGCCCCCGACAAATCGACCCCGCTTAAATTTGCTCCGGACAAATCAGCACCGGACAAATCCGCCCCTTTCAAAGAAGCTTTTGAAAAATCGGCATTAATCAACGACGCGCCATGAAAATCAGCCTCATCCAACACTTTTCCCTGAAAGCTTTGCTTTTCAACCACTTTGGAGGCAAAACTATCTTGCACCTTTGGCTCTTCCGGCAGCTTGATATTATTATCAACCATCTTCTCAACTTCTGCAGTTTTAGGCTCAACACCATTTTGCAAATGAGCTGCCTCTTCTGCTACCGAGCCCGTACCACTAGGCAAAACATTCGTCAAACGAGACACTTCATGCCACTTATAAACGGCATTTTTCTCTTTATTATTTTGAGCATCATCAGACATAACAAACACCGCAAACTATACAAAACAGGTTGATTATAGCACAAGGTTCAAGCTTTGGCAAACCTTTTATCGCAACAAACACTGCACCCGATTGCTCCGCAGTTTATTACACAGCGCCATAAATCCGCCGTTTTGCGAACGAATAACCAACCGATGATAAACCACTCCGTTCACCTCGGTTTTTTCGACCTGAGGCTTATATTTTTTGAGCTCCGGATACAAATTGCTCAAAATATTCCAATCCAAATCAGCATTTTTTGGCTCAATATACGAGCCCAACTGCATCATTTTGCGTTTATTAACCTCCGGATCGGTATAAGGAGCAAAATCATCTTCGGGTTGCTCCACTTGAGGGATTAGAGATTGCGGAGTCTTTTTAGGCTTATTCACCGGTTTATTTTCGACTACCGGCACCGGCTTTTTCTCAATGTTTTTACCTTCCAAAGTATTTTCCAACCAATTATCACCGATAGCCCACTTTTTAATTTCTGGCAACCTGTTTTCCGGAGCCACAGGCTCTTTGAAAGCCGCCGCCAACATTTTTACTCTATCTGCATTCAACCCTTGGCGCAAAACTTTAGCAATCTGCTCCGGCTTTTGGTTCAAAAGCTGACATTCAAACGGTGAAAATCCGGCATAGAAATACAAAGATACAATAGCGGCCGCCCTCTCCGCCAAGATACGATTTTTCAAGATTTCCAAATCAAGCAAACGGCTTTGTTTTTCCAAAAGTTCTTCTTTCTGCTGAGCTTTCAGACTGCGCCCTTTAAGGAGACCGATTTCTTTTTTAAGGAGTCTGATATTAGTATCAGCCACATCATAATCCATAGCCGAAGCATTAACCGCGGCATAAGCCACCTGCACTTGGATTAAGATAGCAGAGGCCAGCTCATCAACCATTTTTTCTTGCAAAGCAAAACTGTCTTCAGGCTTTTTATTAGCCCGAAAAGCAACAATAGCATCAATCAAAGAGTTAGCTGCCCGTGCCGCATATTTTTCTACCGCCTCGGCATAAGGAGTGCTGTTTTCTTTATAACCATTAATTTTAAGACGTTCAACTTCATCATATCGATAAGCCAAATAGCGATTTATGGCCTCATAGCTCAAACCTTTGATATTAACTTTTTTGGCTTTAAGCTCATCACGACCGGCCAAAGCTGCTTTTTCAAAGATGGTGAGCTCCAAGCTTTTATCAAAAGTATCGAGTTCATAAAACTTTCGACCATCAAGCTCAATTTTTTCGCGTTTATCTTTAATCAGTTTGCGATATTCCAAAGTCTCCCCGATTAAAATTTCACGATTGTCTTTTAGCTTGCGCAAGATTACATCCAAAGCGGTACGATACTCCTGAGTAGCTTCATCTAAAGTACCATTTTTCTCATAGAGGAGATTAATTTCGGCCAAATTTTTATTTTCATCTTTAATCATGCCGTTAATTTCGCGAATTTTTCGATTAGCGAGCCAGACATTTCCCTGCGCCTTCACGGCAGCGACAGCCAGACTTTGCGCCGCCCGTTGCAAAATCAAATCATCAGCACTTTGTTGAGAGTCAGCCAAATAAGCTCCGGCATATAAAATAGCATAATCCAACACCCTCAAACCGTTATACAGCTCACTTCCGCCATCAGGATTATTCAAAACATTTTCAATAATATCTTTAGGGGTCAGATTCGGATTATCGGCAAAAATCTTTTGCTTCATATTATCAGCGACGACGCGAGAATTATACTTAGCAGCGCGAGCCATAGCCAAATAAACATTTACACGATCATCAATTTCTTCCGGAGCCGCATCCATTAACATACAGCGAGCCCCACCTGCACCGTTATCGAGTATAGATTCCGATGATTTTTCAGGCGCAGAAGAACAAGCAGCCAACAACATAACAGCTAACAACAAATACTTTTTAAGCATATCCGGCTCCGGCATTTAATCTAGATGCTAGGACGATAACACAAAGCACCCCTAAACGTCAACCGCGAAGTTAAAGCCTTGTTACAAACCAAATTAATCTCCGTATTAGATGACCGTTATACGCATTTTTGTAAAAAATTTAGATGGTGAGTCGATTTGTAGGCGTCAAGGGCGAGAAAAATTTTAGCGTACGAAAAAGGTACGTGAATTTTTCGAGACCCGCAGACAACACCCAAATCGACCTCCAGATAAATTTTTTTTGAAATAATTTGTAACAATTTATTAGTTACCATCCCCTCCCTAATGTGCTATAAGATGGTCAGATTACTTTATAACATCAATGAGGAATGCTTTTATGAGTAATATCAAAGTTGCGGTTATCGGCGCCGGCGTTATGGGCAAAAACCATTTGAAGACGTATAAAACATTGCAGGGCGTTGATTTGGTCGGCGTGTATGACATTTTTCCTGAGGCGACACAAAAAGCGGCTGAAATGTTTGGAATTAAGGCTTTTTCATCACTGGATGAAGTCGCCGCCGCGGTTGACGCGGTCAGCGTCGTTACCACCTCGGTTACTCACGCTGATGTCGGTGAATTTTTCTTAAACAAGGGCATCCATTGCTTGATGGAAAAACCGCTTGCCACTACTGAGGAAGGCTGCCAAAGGTTGATTAACGCCGCCAAAGCCAATAATGTTACTTTGTTGGTCGGCCATATTGAGCAGTTTAATCCGGCGGTTGAACAAATGCACAAAATCTTGAACAACACGGGAATGATTCGCTCCCTTACGGCACAGCGTATGTCTGCCGCATCTGGCCGCATTACCGATGTTGATGTTGCTATGGATTTGATGATTCACGATGTTGAAGTTGTTTTGTCTTTGGTTAAAGACAAGGTCAAGAATGTTCAGGCTGCTGCGGTACGCACTCCGGACCACGCCTCCGGCAAAGACTACATTACTGCTTTGCTTGAGTTTGAAAACGGGGTTACCGCCAACTTAACCGCCAGCCGCATTACTCAAGCCCGTGTCAGAACTTTAACGGTTACCACCGACACCAACTATATTGATATGGACTTCATCAACCAAAGCATCAACGTTCACTCTCAGGGACGTATGCCCTACGTTAATCAGGAAGAAATCCCCGAATGGATGAACTACGGCTTAAAAGGCAGTGTTGAGCAGCTGTTTATTCCGACCAACCAACCTCTGCAGGCGGAATTAAACCACTTTATTGCTTGTGTTAACGGCAAGGCCACCCCGCGCATCAGCGGCGAGAACGCCCTTGCAGCTTTGCGTGTACTGTGGGAGATTCAGTCCAAGCTGGGTTTTACTAATTCTGTGGCGGAAAAAATGGCTTTCGCTGCAGAATAAACTTGCATAAACCCACAAATGGTTTAGTTTAAGGGGCAGGAATCAAGCCCCTTATTTTTTTAGAGGATAAAAAATATATGCGCTACAAACTCACCATAGAATACGACGGCACCAGCTTGCTTGGCTGGCAAAGGCAGCTTGACGGCCCGAGCGTACAACAATACCTTGAGGAGATTTTAGCCAAACTCAACGGCTTCCACCGAGAGATTGTTTCTGCCGGCCGGACTGATGCCGGCGTCCACGCCTTAGGGCAAGTTGCGCATATTGACCTTGAGCGAGAGATGGAACCATGGAAGATTCGCGAGGCCTTTAACGGCAACCTCCAAGCTGCAGAGGTTCCGGTCTCTGTTTTGGATGTTGAAGCGGTTGATGACAATTTCAACGCCCGATTCTCAGCCAAGAAGCGCGCCTATATTTATCGGATTCTCAATCGCCGCGCGCCCAGCCCTTTGCTCCGCAATCGCGTTTGGTGGGTTCCGCGCCCATTAGATATTGAGCTCATGCGCCAAGGGGCCAAGTATTTGCTTGGGCATCATGATTTCAGCTCTTTTCGAGCGGCCGCCTGCCAGGCCAAATCACCGGTCAAAACGCTCGACAAGCTCGACATTTCACGCCAAGGTGAAGAGGTTATATTTAATGTTGAAGCAAGGTCTTTCCTGCACCACCAAGTCCGCAACTTTGTCGGCACCTTAAAGCTGGTCGGCGAGGGGCGCCTCACTCCTGAAGACGTCAAGCACATTCTTGAAGCCAAAGACCGCTCTGCTGCCGGCCCGACTGCTCCGGCCTCCGGCCTCTACCTTGCCAAAGTTGAATATTAAACAAAGGAGATACAATAGAGTATCTCCTTTGTTTACCAATTTTATTCAGCCTCTGACATATTCAAGTTCACGGCTTCATCCAGATAATACATATCGCCGGTCAACGGATCCACAATCAAATATCCGATTAAGCCGCCGATAAACAAATTGCCAACATAATACCAGCCGCTAACGTGCCAATCAATAACTGTTGTTTGCGTTTTATATCCGTCTTTTGAAGCGACTACCGTATATTTTTCAGGATTAAAATAACCGCTGTTGCACGATGTATTAAGAGTTAAAGTTGTTGGGGTTTTCCCTTCAAAAACAACCTCTCCGGCTTTATTGGTAATTTTAATATCAACCTTTTCAACATTAGCTTTAATCGGGATTGCCTGCGTATTATCCCGCATCACCGTCGCGCATGAGCACAACACCCCAACAAACATACCAATAGTTAAGAAAAGAAACAGTTTTTTCATAATCCAAACATCCTTTCGTTTTACACATTAAAACAATACCCACCTAAAAGAGGTGGGCGGATGTTCGAAAACCGTATTCTGTTAAAACGGCTCGGCTTATTTGGCCGAAACCTTATTCACCGACATCCGTCCAAGACAGAAATCGGCATAATTTTTAAGTCGTATGCAACCGACTAACAGAATTTAGGGTTTTCGACGCCCTAACGAGCCATCAAAGCTCGCTATAAATAAGCTATCATAAGACAATCAAAAAAACAACAAATAAAAAACCCCTCATTGAATGATTTTTTCAAAAACTTATCAAACATCGCCCGTTTGGCTTATAACTCCGCTTCCAAAACGCGTTTTACCACATCAAGCTCAAAGCCGGCTCGCGCCAAAGCCGCCATATCTTTTTGGTAAAAATCTTTGCGCTCCTCTTCCGGCCGAAACGGGCCGATACGCTTTTTCTTGGCTAATTTCAGGGCATTTTCAAACGGGTCAAACTCTTGCTCTTCAAGGACTTTATCAATCTGCGCCTCATCGATTCCCTTTTCCCGCAGTTTCATTCTGATATATTTTTCTGACTTTCCGGCCGCCAAATAATCCCGCACCTTGAGTTCGGTAAAGCGCCCGTCATCCAAATATTTATAGCCTTGATAGGTTTGCAAAATCTCCTCAATCCACGCATAAGCCTCCTGCCGGTCGAACTCCGGATTATAAAAGGCATACTCGTCCACTCTGCGCGCCAACACTCGCCGTAGATTCTCCACCGAAGACTCAAACCTCTGCAAATAATACAGCGCAATATTCTGCAACCGAGATTTGGTAATTTTCCTCAGGCGTTTAACTTTTGGCTTATCCTCCTCATCAGACACTTGCAAAATCCTCCTCAATACACTATGTTTATGATTAACGATAATTATATAAGAGGAATCCAACATTGGTTAGCAAAAATTTTGATACTTGTGCATCTTTTCACATCAACAACGGCGCCTTTTACGGACGCATGGTTCGCTTGGACGAGGTCATCAACACCATTCTCAGCAAGCACCAATACACACCGGTAGTCTCCGGCATTTTGGCTGAAAGCACAGCCCTGGCCGCTCTGCTTTCCAGCACCATCAAATACGACGGGCTATTCACTTTCCAGACCCAAAGCAACGGCCCTGTCAGCATGGTTGTGGTTGATGTCAGCTCTCAAGGCACCATCCGCGCCTCTGCCAAATACGACGAAGCCCGCATTGAACGTGCCAAAACCCTCCGCAAGACCGAGGATGAGCACGAAGAAACCCCGCACTTTTTGGGCGGCGGCTATATGGCTTTTACCGTTGACCAAGGCGGCCCCGACAAAATGTACCAAGGCGTGGTTGACATTCAGGGCAAAACCTTAGCCGAATGCGCCATGCGCTACTTCAAACAGTCTGAACAAATCGACACTTATATCCGCCTGTTTTTGCAAGCACCCACCACTCCGCAAGACCGCTGGCAGGCGGCAGGTATTCTGCTGCAAAAGCTCCCCTCTTACGGCGGCAAGCTTGATGCCGATGTTGACATCAACGCCGCTTGGGAAGAAGCCGTCGTCTTCATCGACAGCCTAAAAGACGCCGAGGTCTTTGACGCCTCTTTAAGCGCCGCAGACTTGCTGCACCGTTTGTTCCATGCCAACGGGCTTGAGGTCGAGGCCGGCCCCCAATACCACTTTGGCTGCCGCTGCAACCGCGACAAACTCCAAGCGGTTTTGAGCTCTATGTCAGCCGCTGATATCGACGCCATCACCGAAAACGGCAAAATCACCCCCCAATGCAATTTCTGCCGCGAAACAGATAGCTTTGAGAAAGGTGAATTATTAAAGCAATAATAACCAAATATTAATCTATGCGTGCTACACTCCGCTTAAAAATTACAGTAAGTATAACACCATTGGGAACACAGATTATGTTAAAAAAGATTTTTGCAGCATTGACTCTTTGCATTCTGCTTCCGGCATGTACCGGCATGCGGGATGATATGGCCGAGACCCGCCGTTATGAGGACTTGAGCTTCACCAGCCAGCCCCCGATTAAGTTAAAAGTCAACAAAATTGATATTGTTTCAGAGTTCACTCCTTCGTTCAAACGCCCAAACGTTGAGCACCTGTTCCCGATTTCCATAGAAAAGACAGCACGCATCTGGGCCCGCGACCGTCTGGAAGCCGTAGACTTCAGCTCCAAAAAGGTAGCCAAATTCATCATCAAAGACGCCAGTGTCACCGAAGAAGTCATTAGCTCTAATGAAATGTTCTCCCAAGACCGCGTCCGCTACAAAGCCCGCCTTATCGTCACTCTCCGCATCACCGATGGTGACAGCTTGAGCGCCGCCGAAACCTCAATTGAAGCCTGGAGAGAACTCACCATCAATGCCAATACCGATATTGATGAAAAAGAAAGATACTGGAACGGCATGGTCAACAAACTCTTTACCGAGTTCAACCGCAGCATGGAGACCAACATCGACCAATACTTGAATATGTATGTTGAAGGCAACACCTATATTCAAGAATACAACTAAGCTGCCTTGCTTGCCTTAATCAAAAAAGCCTTGGAATTTTTCCAAGGCTTTTCATTAATTCAAAGCATAAGACATCTTCATCTTGCGGGTTCCGAGCTGAAAAGTCGGCACCTTCACATCTTGCACCCCGCGTCCGCCTTTCACAACTCGACAACTACCATAAAACACTGCTTCCGGCGTATTCAACGGCGCCACACTGGTAAACTCATACGATTCCCCCGGCTCCAAAATCGGGATTTCTCCCTTAAAGCCCAAAGAATCATCACAAAAGCTATTGCCTTTACTGTCAGTAATATTCCAGTGTTTTCCGATAAGTTGTACTTGTTCAGAAGAATTATTTTCAATGCAGAGATAATATCCGTAAACAAACTTACCCAAATTTTCACGGTCTTTCTCATCATCTGCCAACTCAACCGTACAAGCCGAAATCACAATATCATCGGTCGCAGCGCTGACAAAATCTTCTTCATTAAGCATCTTCTTTACCCTTATATAGGAATAATTACACTTAAATTATGAAAAAGCTTTACCTTCATTGCAACCGTATAACAAGTTACACACAGTATTATCCACATCTATTTAACATCAGCAAAAAAACTATTGATTTCCGTTTATTAGGATTCTCTGGCGGATTCGTCCTTCCACCAAACTAAAACGGCGCCTTACCCCCAATCAGGGCAGCGCCGTCTTAAAGCTCAGCTATCAAACCACTGCTAGTTAGTCAAATACAAATGACTATGTTTATAATTATCAATGGCATGGCGTATCAGCACCCCGATGACACCTGCCGCCGGCACAGCAATCATCAAGCCCAAAAATCCCAGCAAGACACCGCCCGCCAACAACGCAAACATAATCCATACCGGATGCAGCCCAATGCTGTCACCCACGAGCTTAGGCGTCAAAAAGTTGCCTTCCAAGAACTGCCCGATTCCAAATACAACCACCACCTGCACAATCGGCATTAGAGAATCAAATTGAGCAAAGGCGATTCCCATACTGACCACAAATCCGGTAATACTCCCGACATACGGAATAAACGAGATAAGACCGGCAATAAAGCCAACCAACACCCCAAGCTCCAGCCCAACCAAATACAATCCGACTGAATAGAAAGTGCCCAAAATCAAGCACACACTCAACTGCCCGCGAATAAATCCGGCCAAAGTCTTGTCAATCTCCTTGGCTTGCTCCCTAATAACCTTTTTTGAAGCTCTGGGCAGCAGGCTGTCAATTTTCTTAACAAAGCCATCCCAATCCCGCAGCATATAAAAAGCCACCACCGGCGTAATCAACAACAAAGACAACACGTTCATCACGGCAAACCCACCCGAAACAATGCTCTGCGTCAGCTTTCCAATAAGCTTCAGATTATCAGCCATATTTTCCCGCAAAAAGGCCTTGATTCTTTCCGCCCCAAGAGCCGGAAATTTATCTTGCAAATCATTAATGATTGGCTCCAACTTCTGAATCAATGCACTGATATATTGAGGCAGAGCATTCAAAAAACGCCCAATCTGCTCATTAATCACCCCAAACAGCAGCATCACCGCCGGAATCACAATAATCAGCACCAAGACCAATACCAAAGTCGTCGCCAAAGTTCGGTTCATTCCCATAGAACAAAACTTTCTGACCCACGGATCCAACAAATATCCGATAACAATTCCGCACACAAACGGCAGCAACACCGAACGTAGCAC
This sequence comes from uncultured Alphaproteobacteria bacterium, assembly GCA_944390905.1. Taxonomy (GTDB): domain Bacteria; phylum Pseudomonadota; class Alphaproteobacteria; order RF32; family CAG-239; genus HGM16780. The sequence continues at coordinate 5,276 of CALXRR010000016.1, read as the reverse complement.
ATACACCGCATAGCAAAACAAGCAAAACAATACCAGCCAAAACATCCAGTTTCGATTAGCTTTCTGTGTTGCCTCCAGCATAAGCTTTCTCCTTTAATGAATAGATTTATCCAAGGTATAAAAACCGCCATTATCCCGCAGAGTAAGCTGATGCGCCTTCAACGCAGTAGCCAAATCATCCGGACTTCCGATAAGGCTAATTCTGAACTGCACTTTAGCCCCGCCCATAGCCTCCACATTAACGGCTTTCACATTACTCATATTTCTGAGCACATTTTCGGTTTTAACCCAGTCTTTCAAACCGGCAGAATTATAAATCACCAATATTTCACCTTGAGTTACCGTGCTCACATCCACTCGCCGGCTTTGGATTGTTGAATCGATATAGCGAACCACATCTTTAATCGCCTTATCAAACAAATCCGGACTACGGTCGCCTGAAACAAAAATAGTCTGAGGATTTCCGCCGCTATAAGGCATAACCACGATTTTCAACCCCTCGATTCCATTATACATTGTATCCAGCACAAAAATATTACGCGTCCCCAAATGGCTGGCCACCGTGTCCAAAGCCAAAGAGTTCATCTGCAAGGCTTTATCAGCATCTAACGCCGCATAATTAATACCATCCGCCGGAACAGAGATATAATTATTAATACTTCCGGTATTAGCCGCATTTTCCCAAGCTTTGCGCCACAAGTTATCACTTTCCCACAGCAGCGGAGCATCAGCGGCAAACTCTCTGAACACCGGCACCACAATCACGTTAGCCGAAGTCACCACAATTAAAGGGATTCCCTGCTCCTGCATATAAGCCTTAAGCAGTTCACCGTTAATCTGCACTTTCAACCTCGCCATATACCTTACATCTGATGCTTTTTCTGACAATACTTCCGCCTCAGAAATAAAATTCAACAACTGATCATCGGTAAGAGAATTGAGCCTTTCCACCCCATCATTTGAGGTCAAATTTCTGGCCACGGCCAAAAAAGCTCCCCGATAAGCCTGCTTCATACCTTTATCACGCGCCGTAGCCGCATCAGCTGAAGTCACATCAATCTCCACTTCCGCAGTATAATTTGCATTAGGCTGAGCATCAGCAGGCGCCGCCAAACACAGCCAGCATAAAGCCGCTGATAATATAGATAAGAGCCGCACAGTCTCCTCCTTTATCCAACAATTTCCGTATGATTAAAAAAGAACTCAATCTCACGAGCTGCCGCTTCCGGAGAATCTGAACCATGAACAGTGTTTTTATCAATTGACAAGGCATAAGTTTTGCGAATAGTACCCTCTTCAGCCACAGCCGGATTCGTAGCCCCCATAATCTCGCGATAATGCTTAATGGCATTTTCACCTTCCAATACCTGCACCACAACCGGCCCTGAAATCATCTGCTGCACCATGCTCGGAAAGAAGACTTTTTCTTTATGCTCTTTATAAAACTCTTCCGCCTGTTCTTGAGTAAGACGGATTCTCTTTTGCCCGACGATTCGCAAACCGGCAGCTTCAATCATAGCATTAACCAAGCCGGTAATATTGCGCTCGGTAGCATCGGGTTTAATAATAGATAAAGTCCTTTCCATATTTTTTCTCCTCAACAACTAAAACTTACGGCAATGTTATTCTATTTACAAAAAAAAATCAAAAGTTTTTTATAGACAATTAAGCTGAAGCATAGTTTATTAGCATTAACGGATTTTTTTATAAGATATAAAGAAAGGAAACACCATGCCGTACAGCAAATACATCTTAGGGCTCAAAGACAAAGCCCGCCTCAAGAACAAAACCATCGTTCTTCCCGAAGGTGAAGACGCCCGCGTTTTAGAAGCAGCCCATATTATTGCCGCAGATAATATAGCCAAGCTAATCATTCTCGGCAACAAAGAGCAAATTCAGAGCTTTTTTGCTGAGCACAACTGGCCACTTGACGGTATAGAGATTGTTGAGCCTGAGACCTCTCCACACTTGGGCGAATACACCAAGCTTCTCTACGAGCTCCGCAAAGACAAAGGCTTAAGCCAAGAAGACGCCGCCAAACTCGCCCTCAATTACAACTACTTCGGAACCTTGATGATAAAATCCGGTCACGCTGACGGCATGGTTTCCGGTGCCAACCATTCAACGGCCGACACTGTCCGCCCGGCATTGCAAATCATCAAATCCGCCAAGAAAGGCCGCATGGCTTCCTCTTGCTTTATCATCGTATCACACGACAAGCCCTACTTTTTGTCTGACTGCGCTATTGTAATCAATCCTAATGAGAGAGAGCTTGCCGACATTGCTCTTGATGCCGCCGAAACCGCTCTCAAATTCGGCGAAGAAGCACGCGTTGCGCTGCTTTCTTATTCAACCTACGGCTCCGGCAAAGGTGACGCCGTAGACAAAGTCAGACACGCCGCCGCTCTGGCTAATGCTGATTTACAAAGCCCTGAATACCAAGGCTTAAACATCAAGCTTGACGGCGAGCTTCAGGCCGATGCGGCTCTTGACAAAGTTGTCGCCGCTAAAAAAGCCCCCGCCAGTGATGTCGCCGGCTCAGCTAATGTCTTAATCTTCCCAACCCTTGAAGCCGGCAACATCGGCTACAAGCTTTTACAGCGCCTTGGAGGTTGTGAAGCCTACGGCCCGCTTCTTCAAGGCCTCAACGCACCGGTCAACGACTTATCGCGCGGCGCATTAGTTGAAGATATTGTCGGTGTAATCATCTGCACGATTCTCCAAACCAAATAATCATAAGAAAACTAATCTGAAAGCTAAAAAACAATGAAAAAAATCCTTGTACTGAACTCCGGTTCATCATCACTGAAATATCAACTTTTTAACGTTGACGGTGACAACTACACCGTCATCGCCAAAGGTAACGCCGAACGCATCGGCATTTACGGTTCTTTTGTCAGCCTCAAGATAGGCAACGGCGAAAAAGTCATCAAAGAAGTAGCCCTTCCCTCACATAACGAGGCAATAAAAGAAGTCTTAAACCTCCTCCTCGGCAGTGTTTTAAAAAGCCTTGATGAGCTTGACGGTGTCGGACATCGTATTGTCCAAGGCGGCAGCTATTTTGACCGCTCGGTTCTGATTGATGATGATGTCCTCAACAAAATCGACGAGCTCTCGATTCTCGCTCCGTTACACAATCCGGCCGCTGTTTTGGGCATCAAAGCCGTCAAAAACGCTCTTCCCAACATTCCGCAAGTAGCAGCCTTTGACACCGCTTTCCATCAGAGCATGCCCAAAGAAGCCTTTTTATATCCTCTCCCGATAGAGCAATATGAAGAGCATCAGATTCGCCGCTACGGAGCCCACGGCACATCACACCAATATGTAGCCCGCCGCGCCGCAGCCCTCATCGGTAAAGATGGCAAATTCATCACTTGCCACTTAGGCAACGGTGCCTCTATATCCGCCGTCGACCACGGCAAATGTATGGATACCTCCATGGGCTTCACACCGCTGGCCGGAGTCGTAATGGGCACCCGCTGTGGCGACATCGACCCCTACATTCCGCTGCATATCATGAAATATCAGCGCAAGACCGTAGATGAAGTCAACGACATGCTCAACAAACAAAGCGGTATGCTTGGTCTTTGCGGTTACTCTGACAACCGTGACGTTGAAGAAAAATATCTCGCCGGCGATTCTCGAGCCAAAGACGCCCTCGGCGTATACGTCCACTCAATTATCCGCTTTATCGGCTCCTACATAGCCGTATTGGGCGGAGTTGATGCCATAATTTTTACCGCCGGCATTGGTGAAAACGCACCGCTTTTGCGCCAAATGATTTGCGAACGCTTGTCTTACCTTGGCATCAAGCTTAATGAAAAAGCCAACAACACCCGCGGAGAAGAAATCGAAATCAGCACCGCAGATTCTAAGGTAAAAGTCTTCGTTATCCCCACCAATGAGGAACTGGTAATCGCCCAAGATACCATCAACCTTATAGGTTAAACAAATATTTTTGAGGGTGAAATCAATCACCCTCTTTATTTTTATTTGTAAAGTGTTTAGGATAACTAAGGTAAGCAATTTTTATATAGAAGGGACATGTTGATGAAACAAAGCAGCCTAATTCTAACCGCTCTGACTTTAGCCTTATCGGCCAGCGGAGCAACAGCGGCCGAAATCATGGATTCTAATTCAGCCGCCACAAATGATACTGTAGTCTATGGCTCAGCCGCCACCCAACAAGGCTCTCAAGACACCTTTGTAGTAGAGCAACCCGCTGACGCCGCCAACCCACTCGGTTCTCCGATAGTTGATGATAGCACCGCTCAACCGGCCGCAACATCTCCTCAACCGGCCGCAACATCTCCTCAACCGACCGACACAGCAGTCCAACCTTCAACCAACAATGTTGCAGCCCCACTGCCGGCAGGAGTTGTCAATCAAATCAGTGAGCAAAACCCCTCCATCAGCAGCGAGCCCAATCCAGCATCAATGGATAATAAGATTCAAGATACTCTGTATGAATCCGGCAACCGCATTTATGACATCCAGTCTTATCCTGTAAATGATGTCAACCAAATGGAGTCGCCCTCCCAACCGACCATAGACAATTATCCGGCCTACTAGTCATCCGGATTTATTATCTAAAACACATTCAAAGGCTGCTTTTAAGCGGCCTTTTTCATTATTATTTTTGCCAAATTCACAAAAAAAATGCATTTTGACAAAATATTTTTCATTTTTAGACTAGATTTGTGCTCAAAAATGTGGTATAGTCCCCCTTGTTCAAACAATTTGCACAATGCAAATTTTACTAAAATCCAAAAGACAGGGGGTGTTTATGACCAAAAAAGGTTATCCAAGCATAGCATTCAATTCTGGAGATTTTGTAGTTTATCCTGCCCATGGTGTTGGCAAAGTATCAGATATCTCCAAACAACAAATAGCTGGAACCGAACTTGAATTGATAGTCGTCAATTTTGATAAAGACAAGATGACCCTTCGTATCCCAATGGCCAAAGCCGACACGGTAGGCCTCCGCAAAATATCCGAAGCCTCCACAATGAACGACGCCGTCAACGTCTTAAAAGGTAAGGCTCGCGTCAAAAAAATTATGTGGTCACGCCGCGCTCAAGAATACGAAAACAAAATCAACTCCGGCAATCCGGTAGCCATTGCAGAAGTCGTCCGCGACCTTCACCGCAACGAAAATTTGGCAGAACAGTCATACAGCGAACGCCAGATTTATGAACAAGCCTTAAACCGTCTTGCCAGTGAATACGCGGTCTGCAACAAAATCAGTTCGGAAGAAGCCGTAGCAACATTATTAT
>CALXRR010000015.1 GCA_944390905.1 uncultured Alphaproteobacteria bacterium | reverse complement strand
TAACCTTCCAGTTTGCACATATTATCAGTATCAGGATCAATCGGCCCCGCACCGCTGGAAGAACTGCTATCCGTCCCACCACCGGCACCACCACAATTCCCCGCATCCGTTATAAAACAGACCGATGCAAGCTGTGCCAGCTTGACCCCATCAGTTAGCGGCTGCCAGATAGGGGCAGAGAAGTCGCGATGCTCCGATTGTGCAGATAATTGAGATAAGGAAAGAAGTTTGGTTTGAGAAACAAGGTGTGTATTATGTGTGTGTGAAGATAAATCTGTTTCTGATGGGAGAATACCGGCTTGGGCAGATAAAACACTACCTAAGCTTAGACAAGATACGGAAATCAATAAGTAAACATGCCGTTTCATGATAATATCTCCTCGCAAACCTCTTTCCTACGAGTCTCATACTATCACAATTTTTCATTGATGTAAATACTAATTTTTCAAAACCGGTAAAATATTATACACCCACCACCGGCACAATCCAAGCATCACGCCTTCTCTGCCCCGTAGTTGTGAGTGTCATTGCGAGCCCCATCCAATTTCTCTAAAAATTCCTACCCCAAAAAACATCTTGACAAAAGACAAAATTTTGACTATATACATCGACGATGATTTATTATTAATTAAAAACATACAATTATGAAGCTACTCGAATGTACTAAAAAAGAACTCTACAAAAGAGTCAAAGGTTTCAAGAGCGCCGGCAAAATGATGCGCATCAACAAGTCCATAACTTTTACGGAAATCTTTATACTTCCGCAAGAAGTTACCTCTATTGAAGACGCTAAGGAGATTTTCTCCCAAGCCCTCGGCCGTGAAATTAAGACTTATGCCATCACCGCGGATCAAGAATCAGCCCAAGAGCTCCGCTTCAAAGACGCTTTTGTCTGCAAGCCTGGGTTCCACTGGCTGGCAATTGTCCACGACAACCAATTGCTCGCCCTCAACGGCCATGTATTTCAAAAGGTTGAAAAAACACATAATACCTTTGAAATACACAAAATAGTCGGCAAACAACATCGTACCGACTACATTGTCAGCCAATCCCATTGAAACCAAAACACCTGAAAAACACCTCAAAGCTCCCCTCCTGCGCTGGACGGGAGCTTATTTTTTTACTCCCGATGATAAGGATGATGCTTTATCACCGTTTCCACACGATATATCTGCTCCATAAGCACCACTCGCATCAACATATGCGGCAGCGTCAGCTTTCCGAACGAAAGTAGCAAATCCGCCTTATCTCGAGTTGATTGCAAATGCCCGTCCGCTCCACCGATTAAAAAACAAATATCGGAGCAACCATTCACCATCCACGACTCCATCTTAGCCGCCAATTCGGTAGTCTTAATATTCACGCCGCGTTCATCAAGCACCACCACTTTAGCACCATGAGGAATATTCTCCTGCAAAAATTTAGCCTCCTCATCTTGGGTAGCATTATCTTTTTCTTTAATCACCACCTCCCACGATGTCCGCTTCACATATTCGGCAATCAAAGCCGCTTCCGGAGAATTTTTTTTGCACTTGCCTATGGCTAAAATCGTAATTTTCATTATTTTTACCTCTGCCGAAAGTCTAAAGCATAGATTTTTCTGAGTCAAGGCGCTTGACAAAACAATTTTTTTAAAGAAATATAAGAGAACTAAATTATATTGTTATGGAAACGAAAATTATTAATTACCTCAAGAAATGCGAGCATCTCGCACAGGAAAACAAACCGATTCCGAAATTAGAATTAAAAACCGGAATCAAGTATGGCAGCCAAAAAGATATGGCTCAGGCAATATCATCGCTTTTAGGGCAAGACATTCCTGAAAGTGACATCATGGTTCAAGCCACGGCATGCTCCCCGCTCAGTTACTGCAATATGAGTTACGGGCCGATAGCACCCCAAATGGCAGAACTCTCGATTATCCACTTTTACTATCAAAGCGAGGCAGGTCTTTTTAAGGCCGAGCGTTTTGATGATGCTCTGTACTTCTACTCACCGCATTATTTGAACAATCCGGACATTGTGAGCAACAACCGGTTTTTCAAACGCACTGCGATTGTAGGTATCGGATTAGTAGCCTTGTTGATTATAGCATTAGTGCTGCTGACCTAATAAACATTCAAATCACCGGTATCCTTCCACAGATACCGGTATTTTTTTGCCCTCTTTCCCGTCCGCTGCTAAAAATAATAATTGAAACGAATAAAATTTTATGTTATACTGCTCCTATGTAAAATGATATGGAGCTTTTGTTATGAAAATACGCTTTTTATTGCTGGGGACAAGTCTGTCCTTAATTCCCCAAACTATTAACGCCCAATGTGTCGCCACTCAAGATTGCGCGACTTTAGGCTATACCGAAACCAGCTGCTCCGGCGGTAGTGGTGTCAAATGCCCATTTGGCAATTGGTGGGCTTGCTTAAAATCCGATTCGGAAATCAAAGACCAACTCTGCACAGAACTCGGTTTCACCCTTACCTGCACCGACACCTACCAAACCGGTGGCGGTAGTAAGGATTGCAACGGAAAATATAATTACTGCTCTTGCGCTGATGGATATCTTTGGAAAGACGGCACTTGTAAGAGTAGTGAACCTGATTATTCAGCCTGTACCATTGGAGCCTTATTTTATTCAGATAATACCTGCTCCGATAAGCTTGAAAGCTCTAAAACTCTACTGGGTGTGGTGATTTATGAAAAATCAGGTAGCCAGATGGGGTGGATTATGACGGTTAAACCGATTCAGACAGCTATTGCGTGGGGAGATATAAAAGATATTCCAGAAATCACTAATTGTACATCAATATCATGTTTAACCGATATACAATCCAGTTGTATAAACACAGATGCTATTACGGCATACGGTAACAGCTCAACATATCCGGCAGCATGGACTGCAAAAAGTTATAAACCAACAGGAACTCCAAATGGAAAAAACTGGTGTTTACCATCAGGAGGATTATTAAATAATATAACTAATTCCGCAAATTTAACAAAAATCAACACCGGTATTAGTATAGCTGGAGGCACTAAACTTGGAGATGCCAATTCCAACGAATATATTTCCATTGAGTGGATTTGGTCGTCTTCTGATTATGATTCTCATGATGCTTGGCATTTAGAAGTTAGCACTCCATCATATTCTTCAATATCATCATCAATGAAGACATACAATAAAGGTTCTACCTTATATTCATTTTCCGTTCGACCGGTGCTCGCTTTCTAGGAATGAGAAAGGGGCACAATCCAAGCATCGCGCCTTCTTGGGCACAGAGCAAGCCACAGCTAGGTTAGGGGGTCAAGCTGGCACAGCTTGCACGAGCATCGTGGTCGCGACTTGTTAAAACTCCACACAAGCTACCGGTGACTGATGCCCGCGGAGGCTCTCCGCTCAAACGGCGCCCGTTTGCACAGCTTGTTTAAATTATTTGCGGATTTCAGCCACTGCGCTCCACATTTTTTCAATATTATAGAACTCGCGCACTTCCGGCTTAAAAATATGCACAATCACATCAAAGGCATCAATCAAAACCCAATCTGCCTTTTCTGCACCTTCAGATACTGACTTATAACCGGCAGCTTTCAAGTTTTCTTGCACTTTTTCAGCCAAAGACGCTACATGGCGTTGAGAAGTACCGCTGGCCACCACCATAAAACTGGCAATCGAGGTCTTACCCTTCAAATCCATCACCACCAAATCCTCAGCCTTATTATCATCCAGAGTCTTGGTAACAATGGCCAAAATTTTTTCATCATCAGGGGTTGCATCTATTTTTTGAGCAAGTTCTTTTACCACCACATTTTCTCCTTAATCCAACGGTGACCAAGTTTTTTTAACATTAACCTCTTCTTGAGGAGCTTCTTCCTCAGTTTTTTTGCGACGATCGCGAGTCACAAAACGACTAACCTCCCGCAATGCCGCCATCAAGTTTTGCTTAGCAATGGCTGAAATCACAATCACCCTTTTGCCGCAAGCTTTTTCAAGCGCCTGTTGCTTTTTCAGCACCTCATCTTCGGGCAAAGTCTCGGCCTTGTTCAGCACCACGACCTCAGGCTTAGCAGCCATTTTGTCGCTATACAAATCCAACTCACGACGAATGGATTGGTAAGCCTGCACTACATCTTCATCATTAATATCAATCAAATGCAGCAAGGCAGCACAGCGTTCCACATGCTTAAGGAACCTATCCCCCAAACCAACTCCTTCATGAGCTCCTTCAATCAGCCCCGGAATATCAGCAATCACCAACTCATAATTATCCACCCAAGCCACGCCCAAATTAGGGTGCAAAGTTGTAAACGGATAATCGGCGATTTTCGGCCGTGCCGCCGTCACTACGGATAAAAAGGTTGATTTTCCGGCATTAGGCAAACCTATAAGCCCGACATCGGCAATAACCTTTAGCCTTAGCCAGACCCACATTTCCTGCCCCGGCCACCCCGGCTCGGCATAACGCGGTGCCTGATTGGTAGCTGATTTGAACTGCATATTGCCTCGTCCGCCATCGCCGCCTTTAGCAATCAAAAACTTCTGCCCCGGGGTAACCATATCAGCCAAGACGGTCACGCCGTCTTCAGCCACGATTTCGGTTCCGACCGGAACTTTAATAATGATATCTTCGCCTTTAGCACCGGTCATCTGCGAGCCTATACCGTTTTGGCCTTTTGGGGCTTTAAAATGCTGCTGATAGCGAAAATCGATAAGAGTGTTCAAATTCTCGACCGCCTCAAAATAGACGCTTCCGCCTTTTCCGCCGTCGCCGCCGTTTGGACCGCCAAATTCAATATATTTCTCACGCCTAAAGGAGACGCAACCGGCCCCGCCGTCGCCTGATTTAATAAAAATTTTAGCCTGATCCAAAAACTTCATTTGCCACACTCACTAATTTAAGACGGCAAAAGGGGGCATATAACCCCCTCCGCCAAAAACTTTCTGCCCTGCCTGATTAATTCTCAGAATCAGCGACAACGGAAACAACAGTTTTGTCACCGGCTTTTTTGCTGAACTGAACTTTACCTTCAGCTACTGCAAAAATGGTATGATCTTTACCCATAGCAACATTTTCACCCGGATGATACTGAGTACCACGTTGACGAATGATGATGTTTCCAGGGATAACAGCCTGACCGCCGGATTTTTTCAAGCCCAAACGACGTCCGATAGAGTCGCGTCCGTTATTAGAGCTACCGCCTGATTTCTTATGTGCCATAACTAAATCTCCTCAACAACCTATATTACTTGCCACAAATATCGGTAATTTTAACCAGCGTAATCTGCTGTCTGTGGCCGTTTTTACGACGATAATTCTGTCTTCTCTTTTTCTTAAAGATGATAACTTTGGCATCTTTAGCCTGTTTCAAGACCTTAGCCTTAACGCTGGCACCATTAACCAACGGGGTTCCGATAACATCATCCAAAGCCAGAACTTCGTTAAAAATAACTTCATTACCTTCTTCACCGGCGATTTTTTCAATTTTAACAACATCACCTGTTGTTACTTTGTATTGTTTTCCGCCTGTTTTAATTACTGCGTACATTTTTTAACCATCCAATTTTTTTGATTAAACATAAATCTTTTGTTTGCAATATACATAACTTTTTCGCTCTGTCAACAAGAATCTCTATTAAAACCAAAAAAAATCCCTTTGTCACTACCCTCAAGCCATATAATCCCCAATAAAAAAGGGGCGATACCAAAACCGCCCCTTGCAACCAATCAGCTTTATGAGCTTACATAAAGTGAATCACATGCAAGTACAGAGCAGCCATTGCCACACTGACCAGCATCACCGGCAGCGACCACAACAAAAAGCGCATAAAGTGGATAGGATGTCCGGCGCGTTGAGCCATACCGGCCACAATCACATTAGCCGAAGCGGCAATCAAAGAACCGTTTCCACCATAACAAGCACCAAGTGAGAGCGCCCACCATACCGGCATCATCGCCTCACGTCCGCCCATACTGGCTTCCATGGTTTTAATCATCGGAATCATCGTCGCCACAAACGGAATATTGTCAATCGCGGTTGATACGATAGCCGAAATCCATACGACTAACATCGTAGCTTTCTCAATACTACCATCGGTCATCTCCACAAACTTGTGACCCATCACCGCCAGCACTCCGGATTCTTCCAAACCATATACAATGGCAAACAATCCGGCAAAAAAGAATATGGTTGTCCAGTCCACCAAATTAAACGCTTCTTCAACCTTGTGGTCGCGCTTATCATGCGTATCACCCAAGGTATAAATCAGCATCAGGACTGCAGCACCGAGCATTGCCACCGTTCCGTTTGAAATGTGGAAGTGTTCAGCCACCATAAATCCGGCAATCACCAATAACAAAATCGTCAAAGACTTAAACAACAGCTTAGTATCGGTAATTGACTCAAATTCATTCATCTTCAGCACGGCATTACGACTGGCCGTAGTTGTTACCAATTTGCGCCCATATACCAAGTCAAAGGCCAAAATCAGCACAATCATTGTCATAATCACAATCGGCGTCAGCTCATACACAAAATCCATAAACGACAAATTCAACGCCGACCCGATTAAAATGTTAGGAGGATCACCGATTAAGGTCGCCGTGCCACCGATATTTGAGGCAAAAATCTCCATTACCAAATACGGATACGGATTAACCTTCAACCGCTTGGTAATCTGGAAAGTCACCGGCGCAATCAACAACACGGTTGTCACATTGTCCAACAAGGCCGAAAACAGAGCCGTTACCGAGGCTAATACCACCATCAAACCTCGCGGGTTAGCCTTCACCTTTTTGGCTGCCCACACCGCCACAAATTGGAACATTCCTGACTTTTCGGCAATACCGACAATAATCATCATTCCGATTAAGAGCGACAATGTGTTAAAGTCAATCCCTTTAATCGCGGTCGAGTGCGACAGAACACCGGTCAAAATCATCGCCGCGGCACCCAGCAAGGCAACCACCGCACGGTTCATTTTTTCGGTAAACAAGATAATATAGCTTATAATCAAGACTGCAGATGACACCCACATCGGATCCCATCCGAATATCACCTGTGAGGCCAAACCTTCAGCGTGCATATTTTTTCTCCTTATAATAATTGATTCGCCCTGATTATAGAGTCCGCTTTCTCAACAATTAGTTAAAACTTCGCCGATTTTGACCGATTTTGGCTTAAATCAGTTTTCCTTGCTGCTCAAATAATTGATTATGCCGTATAAGGTATTGAGCTCCGGCTCGGTAATCTCGCTGCGTAAAAATATATTATGCAGATTAATCAACATTCTTGGACGTTTTTCTTCATCTTGAAAAGGCTTACACTTATCAAGCTTTTGCTCCCAAAAGTCAAAGAAGCGCATCACTTTTTCTTTGTCGGCCACCTCTCCTCCGTTAGTAACCAACTGCACTTCCGGCACATCAATCTGCTTTTTGTACCATTCATAACCAACCAACAACACCGCCTGCGACAAGTTGAGCGAGCAATGCTCCGGATTAAGCGGAATTTCAATAATTTTATCAGCTATTCCCACATCATCATTATGCAGACCGGTACGCTCCGGCCCAAACAAAATTCCGCATTTAATACCGGCTTGGGCTTTAGTGAGCATCTCTGCAGTTGCTGCGTCGGCAGTCTCTACGGTTTTAATCATATTGCGGCGTCTGGCCGTTGTTGCATACACGATTCCTAAATCCGCCACGGCATCACGCGTGGATTGAAACACCTTCGCCTCAAACAAAATCTTTTCCGCCCCCGAAGATGCCGCCACCGCCTTATCGCCGACATGGTTTTCTCTCGGGCTGACCAGCCGCATTTCATACAAGCCACAGTTCATCATGGCGCGTGCGGCCATTCCCACATTTTCCGCCATCTGCGGATTAACCAAAATTATCACCGGTTTTTGCATAAACTTAATCCCCGTCATTATTCCTGACGGGGATTAAACACCAAAGCATCATTCAAAGTCAATTATTTTTATCTTCCGCCTCTCCGATTCCGAACCATTTCCGCCCAATGAGAATCAATATTCATATTTCTGGCACGTTCACGCATTTCCGGCGTCATTTCCTCTGACTTAATTCCGCGATACTCCAAATTAGCATTCCTTCCGTTCATCAAATTCCACAAATGATTAGCCATTTTCTTTCTTTTCTTTGGTCTTTCCTGCTGAACCTCGCTGTTACACAGATTATCGGCAACTGACGCAACTCTTTCTGCATCTGACTGTGCACTATTCTGTACTGAATTATGTCCTTGTCCGCTCGCCATTGCGGATAATACTTTTTTGCCTAACTTATATCCCATCTTCAAAACCTTATAAGGAACCGACGCCGCAAAAACAACTGTTTTACCTGCAAGAACCGCCGCTTTACCGAATTTTTGAATTGTACCGTCAATTCCCCGTCCGATTACGGCTCCAACTTTTTGCCCTAAAGTCGGTTTTACTTGCGCCGTAGAAACCCTAGCTGCTCTCTCTCTGGCTTCAATACTTAACCGCTGTCCCACAATCGTTCTTCTTTGCCGTCGTTCCGCTAAAGCCCGCTGAAGAGCTTCTCCGCTGTTGTTTCCGAAAAACTGAGCCGAAAACCTATCGCTAAGAGCCTCCCGCACATAGTTTTGCCTATCTGTTAATGATGGAGCTTGATTCACAATTTCCTCGCTATGTCGCTGCAAAAAACGATTCCTAGCAACATCTTCTGTTTCTTCTTTGGGATTATACCAATCACTAAAAAAATATTTTCCATTTTCAGTAGCCAAACGTTGTTCAACTTTTTTCCACCCTGCATTTTCATACAACGCATCCAATTGCGCTCTGGCTCGCCGATACTCAGCACTTCTGACATCCATCTTTGATAAGGCGTCCTCTCTCCATTTAAAATCTTCTGCGGTTAAAATTCTCTCCTGCTGCAAACTTTCTCTTTCCGGAATTAAAGACTCATTCCAAGCCTGTATATTTTCTCTTCCATTTTCCAAACTTTGTTCAATGTTTTCCCTTTCTGCCGTTGCATTACTCGCTGTTTCTTGCCCCTGCGAATATTGCTCTCGTCCCTGCTGAAACTCTCGCAACCTATTCAACGCCTGCTCCTGTTCAGGCGACAATCTTGCTCGGTCTCGTTCATAGTGCACTTCCCAATCTCTAAAATCAGCCTGCCCATTCCGCACCGCATCAACAAACTCATTTCTTTCCAAATTAGAATTATGCCTTTCCTGAAAATAATTATTGGTTTGCGCCTCTCCGGCAAAATAAATCAGACTTTCCGCATCCTGATCCATATATTGAGCATTACCATTCCGCATTTCACCGATTCTACGTTGAATTTCTTCCTGAATAAGCCCACGTGCAGAGATACCCCGCTGTTCATAATCATTTCCAAACCCTACTGTCATTTCCGCACCACCGGCATACACCGCCAAGGTTCTGTTATTCACCCCGCGCAATGCTTCCCGAAAAGCCGGTACTGCGGTCTCGTTAAAACGCAATCTCTCCTCATCGGTCATAAGTACTGACGGGTAAGCCTCATTCAACTGTTGCATTCCGCGCATAACCTCCGGATCCGCATTTTTAACAAAAAACAAATCATTCCTATTAATGACACTCAATTCTGCCATCTTCAATCCTCACAATTCCGTCATTCTTATTTAGCGATATTAAAAATATAATAACATGCATTGCCGTAAAAATCAACCAAAAAAAAGCACAAAACAACCAATGCTCCATGCTCTTTAGTTATAAAAAAACAAACTTATTTTCTATTCATTAGACAACAAGCGCACACTGTTAAACAGCAAATTCTCCATATCAAAACCGGTACCGTCTTCTACCCTGCTCATAATACCGGTAAAACCTTCGCTCAACGGGTCGGTCTGCGTATAAACTTTGTCATAACTAGAGCGCAGTAACTTGCCATAATTCTCCGGCGCATTACGGATTTTATCATCTAAGCTCTGCGGAATTTGGTATCCCATCCGCCGCAAATGATCCGTCATCACCAAAGTATTATGAATATTAGCCGCCGGCGCAATCATCTCTTGCCCTTTGGCCTCGGTATAAGTCGTCGCCTCTCCGGTATACTTCAACTTGCCGTGATTACCACTTCCAATCCAAGAGCTCTCACTGTCAGTCTGTCTGGCTCGAGCCCAAGGGTCAACCGGCAACACCCCGCCGGTAGCCTTTGCCTCATAATCAACATTCACTGTATTTTGATTGGCTTTGGCTTGAGCCTGCCACGGGTTAGCAGGCAAAGCATAAGCCGCACTTGCGCCAATGCTCATTCCCAAAATCAGTGCCGTTATATACCACGTCAGCCGCATCGTTTTTCTCCTTATCAGCTTTTATATTATCATAGCACAAAATGCACCTAAAATCCAGTTACATTTCGGTTACAAAATCATACCGCCGCCAAGCACTCTCGTCCCTTGGTAAAAACAACATCCCTGTCCCGCGGCCACTCCATAAAAATCTCCTAGCAACGTCACCTCTGCCTCATTATCCGGCAAAAAGCGGACTCTTGCCGCCACCAGATTCTGCCTTGAGCGTAGTTTTACCTCCAAATCCAGCTCTTCTGGCTTATCCTCGCCCAACCAGTTGACATCACCGATTCTCACTTTGGTCTGTTTGAGCTCATCATGGCTACCGACTATTACCTGATTTTTCACGGCATCGATTCGCAACACATACCATATCGGACCGCCGCCGATTCCCAAACCTCTCCGCTGCCCGACCGTATAATTAATAATACCGTTATGCTGGCCGAGCACTTTTCCATCTGATGTCACAATATCCCCTTTTTTCAAGGCATAATCCGGCCTGAGCTTTTGTATCAGCTCAACATATTTTCCGTTACTGACAAAACAAATATCCTGACTATCCGCCTTCTGATAAATTTCAATATCGGCGGCTTTTAACAAATCACGCGTTTCATCTTTAGACATCTCAGCCAGAGGACACCTAAGCATCTCCAAATTGCGCTTTTCAATTCCCAGCAAAAAATAGCTTTGGTCACGTACCAAATCTTTGGCACGGTGCAACTCCGCTCCGTGAGGAGTCTGCCTTACCTCGGCATAATGCCCCGTTACCAACACTTCGGCACCCAGCTCACGAGCTTTATCCGCCAAAGCTCCCAGCTTCACAAAACGATTACACATAATACACGGCGACGGTGTCAAACCTTTTACATAACTTTCGGTAAAATAATCTACCACTTTGTCGGCAAACAACTCCCGATAATCCAAATAATGGTGCTCAATACCAAGCTTGGCCGCCACTTTACCGGCATCACGAATAGATTCTACCTGCGGCATATAAGGCGGCTTTAAGAGCTCCATCGTCAAACCGATTACCTTGTAGCCTTGTTGTTGCAACAATATCGCCGCCGCCGTACTATCCACTCCGCCGGACATTGCCACCGCGGCTATTTTTTGCTCTGCCATTATTTTTCACCTTTCAAACGGCTGACTTCCGCACGCAACTCGGCTATTTCACGGCTCATTTCTTCCAGCTTGCTTTCCAGCGGATCTTTAGCATCCGGCACAATACCATAAGCCGCAAACGGCTGGCGTTTTTTCTTGCTCTGTCCGTTCAACTCCGCCACACGATGCGCTGCCATTCCCACTACCGTCGTATTAGCCGGCACATCTTTAGTCACAATCGCATTAGAGCCGATTTTGGCATTGTCGCCGACCACTATCGGCCCCAACACCTGCGAGCCCGAACCGATAATCACGTTGTTGCCGATAGTCGGATGCCTCTTGGTTGTTACTTTTCCGTTTTTATCAAACACGGTTGTTCCACCCAGCGTCACATCGTGATACATAGTCACATTATCGCCGATTTCACAAGTTTCACCAATCACCACGCCCATTCCGTGGTCAATAAAAAAAGCTTTCCCGATTCGCGCCGCCGGATGTATCTCAATTCCCGTCAAAAAACGCGCCACCTGCGCCAACACCCTCGCGCTAAACTTAAAGTTTTTTTCCCATAGCCAATGATTAAATCTATGAAAAACAATAGCATGGAAGCCAGACGAGCATACCGCTGCCTCCAACTTATTCCTTGTTGCCGGGTCTCTTTTAACGACAGCTTCCAAATCCTGCTGAATCATCTTGAAATTTGTTTTCATTTTGTGCTATGTTCCTTTTAATTATGAAAAATTAATAAATTATATAATATTGTTTAAGTAATATATATCCAATTGTTACTAAATTAATATTAAAAAATAACGAGAAAAACATAATGAGTGAAGTTTTATTTAACGGACACGCTGGCCGCTTAGAAGGCCGCTACCACCAAAGCGACAAACCCGGAGCCCCGATAGCCCTTATTCTGCACCCCCACCCGCAATACGGCGGCACCATGAACAATAAGGTTGTTTACACCTTGTTCAGTTGTTTTCAAAATTTAGGATTTTCGGTTCTGCGTTTTAACTTTCGCAGCGTCGGCCGCTCTCAAGGCGAGTTTGAAGACGGCCCCGGAGAGCTCTCTGACGCCACCGTCGCCCTTGACTGGTTGCAGTCGGTTAACCCTGAAGCCCGTCAATGCTGGATAGCCGGTTACTCTTTTGGTGCGTGGATTGGTTTGCAGCTGTTGATGCGCCGCCCCGATATCAATAATTTTATAGCGGTATCACCTCCGGCTAATGATAAAGATTTTGCCTTTTTGGCCCCCTGCCCGACATCAGGTCTGATTATCCAAGGCGGCAAAGATGAGATTGTTACCCCATCAAGCGTTGCCACCATGGCACGTCGTCTGAATACTCAACGCAACGTTGCTGTAGACTTTGCCTTGATAGAAGAAGGCGACCACATGTATAACAATCATCTGGTTGATTTATACAAGATTTGCGGCAACTATATCATCAATTCGGTTCAGCAAAAGAGCCAACCCAAGAAGCGCCGCGGCCGCCGCAAAAAATCAGAGTTAGAGGCCGACAATCAAGACAGATTACTCCTTGAAAATCAAGATACCGATATGGAAATGGATTCTGAGCTTGATGATGAATTCGATTCTGAAGATAATTTTATGGACGATGAAGAGGAAGAATAATCTTCCTCTCTCTTTTTTTATTAGCCCTCAACTTAGCCCTCAACCTTATTGGATATATTTATGCAGTATTTTTACCAAAACCACCATTCTCAAGACTTAATCGTTTTTTTCGCCGGTTGGGGATGCGATTATAACCAATTCACCAACTTACACGACCACAAAGATGTTCTGATTTTATATGATTATCAAGATTTAGACCTAAATTTTGATTTCACCCAATACCATAACATTTATCTACTGGCATACTCGGCCGGAGTTTTTGTCGCAACAGTCTTAATGCCTAAAATTCCCAATATAAAAACCGCCATTGCTTTATGCGGCAACCCTTACCTATTTGATGCCAAATTCGGCATATCTCCTGCTAATGTTCAAGTTTTACAATCCATAAATCTTGACAACTACTTAACCTTCCGCAGAGAATATATGGTTTCATCCGAAGCAGAATATAAACAATACAACGAACTGCAATCCCTACGCAGTATCGAAAGCTGCCAAACTGAATTAGCTTCCCTGCAAAACCTCTATAACCGGCATAAAACTAAGCTCACCCTCTTATTTGATAAAGCCCTTGTCGCTGACAAAGATCTTCTCTTTAATCTCCAGGCTCAACAAGAATTTTACCAAGATAAACTAAGCGCCATCAAAAACGCCAAACATCATATTTTCTTCAGATTTCACAGTTTTGAAGAAATCATCAACACTTACGCAGATACCGTCAAGAACCAAAATTTGGCCAGACCATAAATCCGCTCATCTTCCACAGAAAAACCTTGCGGCGGAACAAAGCTCTCGTTTTTCTCAACTTCAACCACACACAAACAATCATCCGTCAACCACCCTTTGGCTAAAACTGAGGCCAAAGCCGGCTCGCTCAAGCCTTGGTTATATGGAGCATCCATAAACAAAAGATTATATTTTTCCGTAGCTTGCGGCATTTTGGTTACATCTGCCTTAAGCATTTTGATTTTGCTTGCCTCTTGCGGAAACAGTGCCGCATTGCGCTTGGCATCACGCAAATCAATATCCGCCATACAAACTTTGGCTACCCCGCGTGATAATGCTTCCAAGGCAAAAGCTCCACTGCCGGTAAAAAGCTCCAATAATTCCACACTGCTCCAATCACCGCCAAGCTTGGAGTTAAGGATATTAAACACCGCCTCACGGGCACGGTCAGCCGTCGGCCGCACCGCAGTTGAAGCCGGAGAATACAGCTTTTTGCCGCGATATGTTCCGCCAATAATCCGCATTAATCCAACTTTCCGCCCAATTGTTCTTTTAATACTTTTTGTGGGACTTCGCGTACCTCGCCTTTTTTCAGGCTTCCCAATTGGAACGGCCCGTACGATACTCTAATCAGGCGCGCCACTTCCAGCCCCAAAGACTTCATCACTTTGCGGATTTCACGATTTTTGCCTTCTTGCAAAGTAACTGTGAGCCAAGCATTAGTTCCTTGCTCGCTATCCACCACAACTTTGATGGCACCATACACCACGCCGTCAATTTCACAGCCTTTTTCCAACTCAGCCAGTTTGGCTTTATCCACCTTGCCATGAACTTTTACTTTATAGCGGCGGCTCCACCCGTTGGAAGGCAGTTCTAATTTGCGTGATAACTCTCCGCTGTTGGTCAAAATGAGCAACCCTTCGGAGTTCAAGTCCAAGCGCCCGACAGAGATTACACGGGGCATTCCCTCCGGCAAATTGTCAAACACGGTCTGGCGTCCTTTTTCATCTTTATGAGAAGTCACCAAGCCTGATGGTTTATGATAAATCCAAACCCGAGTTTTTTCGGTTTCGGGAAGTTTTTCCCCATCAATTTTTATTTTTTCGTTTCCTTCCACATTAAAGGCCGGTGTTTCTATGACAACACCGTTGACACTGACTCGCTGTTGTTTAATAAGTTCTTCGGCCTCACGACGTGAACACACCCCAGAGCGAGCAATAAATTTGGCGATTCTCTCCGACATTTTCTGCTTTCCTTATTTAATTTTTTAGATTATATATCAGATAATTTCAAAATAAGCAAAGGTAAAATATGCAAATTAAATTTATGCAACGAGCCTTAGAGCTGGCACAAAGAGCCGCCACAGAGGATGAAGTCCCGATTGGAGCTGTTATTGTTGACCCCAGCACGGATAGTATTATAGCCGAGGCTTATAATCAGTCACAACACATATTGGACGCCACTGCCCACGCTGAAATTGAGGCCATCCGCAAAGCCTGCCGCCACTTGGGGCAAAACCGCCTGCGCGGAATGGATATGTACGTTACTTTAGAACCCTGCACCATGTGCGCAGCAGCCATATCATTTGCAAGGATTGAACACTTGTATTTCGGAGCTTATGATAGCAAGGGCGGAGCGGTAGCCAGCGGCGTCAGATTCTTTGAAGCTTCGACATGCCACCACCGCCCCCAAGTCGAAGGCGGCATTTTGGAAGCCGAAAGCGCCCAATTACTCAAAACTTTTTTCCAACAAAAACGCTAACCTCTATACTGCCCCTCCTTAATTCCCTCCTCTCTAAAAGTCACCAGACAAAATTAGCTATAATTGGCAATCTTACCCCAATAACCATCATCCACAGGCTGCAAGCCTGTGCCCCCGACAAAGCCGGAGAAGCTGTGCCAGCTTCACCCCCTAACTTAGCTGTTGAGTGATAGCGACAAAGAAGTCGCGCCACGATGCTCGTGGAGCCCTAGGTTAGCTGATACTTGTTTCGTGCCCAGAAAATCGCGTTGCTTAAATAGTGCTCATTGAGTGTCAATATTTCATTATTAACCTCAAACCTATGCCATCATAAAAAACCACCCGCGCAATATATTCCTCTCCCGTGTAGGGAGAGGTCGACGGCAAGCCGTCGGGAGAGGGCAGCCCCGACGCGCAAGCGCCGACATTTATTTTTATATTTTTTTGCCTTTTTTTTCCCTTCCTCCTTTTCTTTTCTCCTTTTCTTTTCTCCTTTTCTTTCTTTTTTTTAATACATTCCCTTTTTTAATCTGCTAGACAAAATTAGCCACAATACAAATTTACTCTTTCCCTCTTTCCGTTTTCATCTTCCTCTCTTTATCCTCTCAATCTCTTCCTCTCTTAGTTAGCTAGACAAAATTAGCCGCAACAAGCTATCTTTTCCAAACCAATCATCCTCCACAGGCTGCAAGCCTGTGCCTCCGGCTCCGCCGGAGCATTTCCCTACATATCATCAAACTCTAACTCAAACCAGCGTTTAGATGTCCGGGTCAAGCCCGAACATGACAGTTGATAATATTTTTTTATTCTACTCACCCAGCCTCAATATTCCGATTAACGTCCATCTCCGCTCCGCCTCTTCATTCTCTACTCTTCCATTCCATCCCCTGTCTTCCTCTTTATTCATTCCTTTACGCCTTACCTCCCTTAATCCATTAGACAAAATTAGCCGCAACAGACTATTTTAACCCAGCCCCCCCTCAAAACCTTATCTCTCCACCTGCTTTATAAACCAACCATCCACCACAGGCGGGACGCCTGTGCCTCCGGCTCTGCCGGAGCCTTTCCTCCCTTTCCACTTGCCTACCTTTCACTTTTCTCCGCCCCTATCCCTTCCCTTTCCTTTTCCGCCCCTATCTGACATCACCTCCTTAAAGTCGCTAGACAAAATTAGCCAAACAATACTAAACATCGCCATTCTGCCTTGAAAAAGCACATTTCACCATTACATCAAAAACCGCTTGCAACCTTGGCGCCAAAGTGGTATTCTGAATCTGCAGTTGGATGAACCGGCTGCGGTGTCTCAAAAACACCCTATTGTAAATATCCACCTTGGCGTGGAGTGCTGGTAATATATTGAATAACAGCGACTGTACAATAGCAGTTTTTGAGCTCCCCGCACCTTTTGTTTCAGACAAAGGTGCGTTGTTTTAACTATAAAAACAATGGAGCTTTGTTATGAAAATACGCTTTTTATTGCTAGGGACTTCTCTGTCCTTAATTCCCCAAACCATAAATGCTCAGTGCGTTGCCACCCAGGATTGTGCCACCTTAGGTTATACCGAAACCTCCTGTTCAGGAGGCAAAGGCGTCAAATGCCCCTTCGGCAACAAATGGGCCTGCTTCAAATCCGATTCGGAATTTTGCAATGAATATGGCTTCACTCTTTCCTGTACAGATGCGAATCAAACCGGCGGTACCGGCAAAGCCTGTAACGGCAAATACAATATCTGTAAATGTGCTGCGAATTTTACATGGAACGCGGATACCAAATCATGTGAGGCTAATACTGCCAACTGCGTTATCGGCGCGTTGTATTATAGCGATGGGACATGTTCAAATGACTATATTTCCAGTAAGAAATTGCTTGGTATTGTCATCTATGAAAAATCAGCCAGCCAGAATGGTTGGGTGATGACGCATAAGCTGGTAGCTACCAATATTAAATGGTCTACGGAATTTGTGGACATTTCGGGGCTTACTAACATAACATCAGAATCAAAATTAACCGATATCCAAGCCAGCTGTACCAATACGGATAAAATTACCGCTCAAGGTAACAGCTCAAAATATCCTGCAGCATGGGCCGCTAAGAATTATAAAGAAGGAGGTAAAACATGGTGCCTGCCTTCAGGCGGATTATTAAGAAATGCCTTAGATAATTCAGCTAACTTTACTAAATTCAATGCTGCCGTATACAAAATCCAAGCTTCTGCGGGTACGAGTGCAGCAACAATCCTAGGAAATGTATCCGGTGGATATAGGCTCGTTTGGTCGTCGTCTGAGTACTCCCGCAGCTACGCGTGGAACTTCGGCGCCAATACGAGTGGTTCGTTCTATATGAACTACAACTATAAGAACTACGACCCCAGTAACCACGTTGTTCGCCCGGTGCTCGCTTTTTAGGTTTTTATCCATCTACCGGCACTGTCATCCTCGGGCTTGACCCGGGGATCCCGTGCCAAGAACTCAACACCGACACCATGCGAGCATCGCGCCTCCCCTGCCCCTATCCCTCAACAGCTAACCTAGGGCACCACGAGCATCGTGGTCGCGATTAATTAAAACACTAAACAAGCTACCGCTAACCTAGTGGGTGAAGCGGCACCCGCTTCCAAACTCCCATAGAGTTAATAAAATTTTTAACCTTTCCGTGCTATAGAGTCTCTGTATTTTAATTATATTCATAATATTTATAGACTAAGGAATAATAAAATGGATGCTTCTCATTTAATATGGGGCTTCAGTGCGCAGGCCGTAGCATCAGCTATTGTGATTGTGTGCTACCTCATTTTATTTACTGAGAAACTCAACCGCGCGGTAGTCGCTTTGCTTGGCGCCGCGATTATGGTTTTCTCAGGCGTATTAACCCAAACCACGGCGTTTAAGGGCATCGACTTCAACACCTTAGCTCTCTTGATTGGTATGATGACGATTGTCAACATCTGTGAAAAATCAGGCATGTTCCAATACGTCGCCATCTGGGGTGTTAAAAAAGTCAAAGCCAGCCCACGCGGATTGCTGGTTGTATTAGCCGTTGTCACAACGTTTTTCTCAGCCTTTTTGGACAACGTCACCACGGTATTATTGATAGCACCGGTAACTTTTCAGGTTACCAAAAAGCTTGGCATCAACCCATATCCGTACTTGATTCTGGAGATTTTTGCCTCCAACATTGGCGGTACCGCTACCTTGATTGGTGATCCACCCAACATCTTAATCGGCTCAGCTTTGAACCTGTCATTTATGGACTTTGTCTACGAGCTGACTCCGGTTGTTATCACAGTAATGGTAATTTTGCTGCTGATTTTCGACTTTTTCTGGGGACGTCGCCTGGTTTCAACCACCGCCCGCAAAAACAAAGTTATGAAGATTGATGAAAAAGCCTCCATTACTGACTGGCACTTATTGTGGAAATGCTTGTTTGTATTGTTCTGTGTTATAGCCGCCTTCATCTCGGCCGAACACTTGCACATTGCCAACGGCACCATCGCCATCTGCGGCGCTGCAACCTTGTTAATGCTCTATACCTGGGGCAACGAGCACAGCGTGCGTGAAAACAAGACTACCGAGATTTTGTCATTGGTAGACTGGACAACCATCTTCTTCTTCAGCGGATTGTTTGTAATTGTCTATGGTCTTGAAGAAACCGGCGTCTTGAAGATGCTCGGCAACTACTTTGTCAACTTGACCGAAGGCAATATCTCTCATACCATGCTGCTGATTGTATGGGTATCAGCCATTGTATCAGCCGTAATTGATAACATCCCGTTTGTTGCCACGATGATTCCGATGCTCAAATCAATGGAAGAGTCGCTCGGCGGACGAGAGGTTATGATGCCGGTATGGTGGGCACTTTCACTTGGTGCATGCTTTGGCGGAAACGGTACCCTTATCGGTGCCTCGGCCAACGTTATTGTTGCCGGTATGGCTCAGCGTGAAGGCCACCCAATAAGCTTTATCGGCTTCCTTAAATGGTCGATTCCGGTAATGCTGATGAGTGTTGCTGTTGCTTGCGCATGGCTTTATATCCAGTATTTTGAATAAAGCCTAAAGAGAGCTGCCACAAAGCACAATCCTGCATCAAAACGATGCAGGATTTTTTTAGCCACACAATCACTCACAAAAAAAAGGAAGCCCCCTTGGCTTCCTTTTTTCTAATTGCTGTCAGATTAGAATCCTTCAGTATCTAAGCGTTTACGCAACTGCTTTCTGGCTCTGCGAATAGCCTCAGCCTGACGGCGAGCTTTCTTTTCAGAGTTTTTCTCATGACAACGTCTCAGCTTCATTTCACGGAAGATACCTTCGCGCTGCATTTTCTTCTTCAAGACTTTCAAAGACTGAGCAACGTCATTACCAATAACAGTAACCTGAACCACTTAAATCACCTCATTTCATCACTATCAAAAGTTAAACCACAAAAATTTAGCCCCTGTTTAACACAGGAAAAACAATATTGCAAGCAAAAAATTTGAGCAATTATGCAATAATGTTAGGCATAATTTTAGCTTCCACATTTTTTATCTTAGACTTCAAGCCAGTTCTAAGAGCATTTAGCTGTTTAGCCTGATAAAAATCAATGGTGCTGTTCTTAGCAACCAAATGGCGGATATCCGAGCTGACACGACGTTCTTCTAACTTGAGCTCACACAACTGATGTTGCAATTTACCAAGATTGTCGTCTTTAAACATCTGAAAATATCCTTTTTTTTGAAAAAAATATATGATAAACTAATTTTTTACTGGAAATCTTCCAATAAAGTTTGTATTAGATTATACAGCATTTTAAGGAAATATGCAACAAAAAAGAAATACAACAGGAGTTTTTTTTATATGACAAAGCATAAAAGAATTGGAATATTGACCAGCGGCGGCGACTGCGCCGGCCTCAATGCCGTAATCAGAGCAGTGGTTAATGCCGCTACCATCAAAGGGTGGGAAGTTTATGGCATCCACAATGGTACTGACGGTTTAACAGAAAAACCGCTGTCTTATGAAGTTCTTACCGTTGAAAATTTTTCAGACACTCCTTGGCCGCGCTTAAGCGGTTCCTACCTTGGCTCGTTAAACAAAGGCGTCAAGATGGAATCATTGGCAGAAATGTCACGTCGTTTTGGCGAAGGCGTCAAAGAATTAGGGCTTGATGCCGTAGTAGTTGTAGGCGGCGACGGCAGCATGAACATCGTCGGCAACTATTGCAAAGGTGCCGGTATTAAGATGATGGGTATTCCTAAAACCATCGATAATGACACCCCGATTACCGAGTTTTCGGTTGGTTTCAACTCTGCTTGCCAAGCCTGCACCAACGCCGTTGATGACTTAAACTGGACAGCACGTTCTCACCACCGCGCCTTGATTTGCGAGGTTATGGGGCGTGATGCCGGTCACTTGGCTCTGCAATCAGCCCTTGCCGGACAAGCTGACGTTTGCCTTGTACCTGAGATTCCTTATAAGATTGATGGAGTTATCAACAAGCTCAAAGAAATCAAAGCTTCTGGGCGCAACCACGCCGTTATTGTTGTTTCTGAAGGCATCAAGACCGAGAGCGGTGAACATCTGTCCAACAAAAAGAACTTGGTCGGTGAGGCTGTTTACGGCGGTATCGGCAATTATCTCAATGCCGAAATCAGCAACCGCTACAAAGAGTTTCAGGTTCGCGTCACCACTTTAGGACACATTCAGCGTTCCGGCAACCCCAGCTGCTTTGACCGCATCTTGGCAGCCTTGTTCGGAGCCAAAGCTGTTGAGCTCTTAGCCCAAGATGAGACCAACAAAATGGTCGTCTGGAAAAACGGCAAGATTGATGCCGTCGATATTGAAAAAGTTGTCAAAGAAGGCACCACCTTGCTCAACGTCAACAGTGACTACGTCAAAGCCGCCAAAGCTTTGGGCATGTACATCGGCGAAATTTAATTATTCGCATTTACCCCGACACCGTTTGATTAATTTCAAACGGTGTTTTTTTTATTCACAAAAAAACTGCCCTTAAATCTAAGAGCAGTTATAACAACCAGACTTTAACCAACTGTCAACTAACGCTGAGCACCTGATAACTTAGCCAATACTTTACCAAAAACATTATCTGATTTAGTATTATTAACGGTTTTCGGAAGCTCATATTCAATTTCAGCTGTTCTTAAAGAATTCAACATTTTTTGATATTCGCCCCAAGTTTTTTCTGATGTCTTTTTGAGTTCAGAAAACTCCGGATTGCTTTCATCATAACTTTTCTTTAATCCGCCATTTTCATAAATCTCAACCCACTCCAAATCACCTTTAGCAGAAAAATGATAAGCCGGACCATCTTTTTTACCATTTTTATAAGTTCCGACCGTAGGCTCACTATCACGAACCGAAAGTTTTTTACCTTCATTTATATCTGCATAAAAAACATACATACCTTCTTTTTTATGATTAGAACCAAACTGTGACAACTCCAAAGTATGCTCTGATGAAGGTGCAGACCCGTGGTTTTCAGCATATCTATCTGTAACCATAAATGTTTCACCACTTTTACTGGTCACTGTTTTTTTATCTTCTGAAATCATTATACTCTCCTAAATTATATTAAACCATACTCATATATTATCACAATTTTCACAAAAATCTACTTTTTTTTATCATAACCAATAAATCCCTCAAACGGCAACACTCCATGTCTTATAAAACAATTTAGCAATGGCTTTTCAGATTCCCAACAAGGGCACGGTGCGAACGCAGTTCGTTTCTCTGCCCCAATTCCCAAACAACAAAGTTAGTGGATGAAGCGGCACCCGCTTCCGGCCGGTGCTCGCTTTCTAGGTTTTTATCCCACTACCGGCACTGTCATCCTCGGGCTTGTCCCGGGGATCCAGTGCCAAGAACTCAACTCCTGCACAATCCAAGCATCGCGCCTCCTTTGGCACGTAACAAGCCACCGCTAACTAATGCCCGCGGGGGCTCCCCGCCTCCACGGGCACCGTGGCGGCACCCGCTTCCGGCCGGTACTAGCTTTCTAGGTTTTTATCCCACTACCGGCACTGTCATCCTCGGGCTTGACCCGGGGATCCAGTGCCAAGAACTCAACACCGGCACAACCCAAGCATCGCGCCTTTTGTGGCACCGCACAAGCTACCGGTGACTAATGCCCGCGGGGGCTCCCCGCTTCCAACAACCTCGGTGGTCGCGCCTCCTCTGCCTCTCTTCTTTACCCTTTACTATTCCGCCTTCTCCTCAATCTCTACCTTTCTTTATCCTCCTCCCACTTCTCCCTCTTTTTTTATCCCCTCCAATCCTTGCCCTCCTTCATCCTCCACCAACTACTCCCCTCTTTAATCCCCTCCTTCCCTCAATCCGCTAGACAAAATTAGCCACAGCAAGCTATCTTTTCCAAACCAACCATCCAACACAAGCTAGCACAGCTTGTGCCTCCGGCTCAGCCGGAGCCAGAACTCCACTTTTATCTTAGCCCATTCACTTCTTTACTAAATTTCATTCCACAAACTATTCCTCTCCTTTCCTTTACCCCTACCTCCCCTAAAATCGGTTAGACAAAATTAGCCGGATAATATATGATGTCACCATTCTCTCTTGAAAAAGCACATTTCACCACTACATCAAAAACCGCTTGCAACCTTGGCGCCAAAGTGATATTCTGAATTTGCAGTCGGACGAGCCGACCGCGGTGTCTGAAAAACACCTAAGAGTGAAATATCCGCCTAGTGGCGGAGTGCTGGTAATATATTGAATAACAGCGACTGTTACTCTTACAGTTTTTCAGCTCCGCTCGCCTTAGTTTTCATGACTCTGGCGAGTTTGTTTAACTATAAAAACAATGGAGCTTTTGTTATGAAAATACGCTTTTTGTTAATAGGGACAAGTCTGTCCTTAATCCCTCAAACTATTAACGCTCAATGCGTCGCCACGCAGGATTGCGCCACACTGGGCTATACCGAAACCTCTTGCTCCGGCGGCTCTGGTGTCAAATGCCCCTTCGGCAACAAATGGGCTTGCTTCAAATCCGAGTCGGAAATATGTAATGACCTTGGTTTCACCCTCTCCTGCACCGGCACCAACCAAACCGGCGGCGCCAGCCAAGCCTGCAATGGCAAATATAATTACTGCTCTTGCGCTGACGGGTATGTTTGGCAAAACGGTACTTGTAAGAGTAGTGAACCTGATTATTCAGACTGCGTCATCGGTGCATTGTATTACAGCGATGGCGCTTGCTCGCAAGATAGATTAAGCTCTAAAACTCTGCTTGGTGTAGTTATCTACGAAAAATCCGCCAGCCAGAATGGCTGGATTATGACGGTTAAGCCGGTTAAGACCGGTATTGCATGGGATGAATCTGGTACGGATATTCCGGGACTTACTAACTATGGCTCAACTCCGACTGATGTACAAGCCAGTTGTACTAATACGGATAAAATTACCGCTCAAGGTAATAGCTCAACTTACCCCGCAGCATGGGCAGCTAAGAATTATAAACCAACAGGCACCCCAAGCGGAAAGAGTTGGTGCCTACCTTCAGGTGGCTTATTGAATAACCTTAATAATTCCGTCAATTTCACCAAAGTAAATGCCAGTATTACCATTGCCGGAGGTACAATCCTAGGAAATGTATCCAGTGGATATGAGAGCGTTTGGTCATCGTCTGAGTACTCCTTCACCACCCGCGCGTGGTACTTCAACGCCAGTACGAGTGGTTCGTTCAATATGAACTACGGCAGTAAGGGCAACTACTCCAGCACCCTCTCCGTTCGTCCGGTCATGGCTTTCTAGTTTTTTATCCCTTTATCCGCACTGTCATCCTCGGGCTTGTCCCGGGGATCCAGTGCCCAAAACTCAACACCGGCACTATGCGAACGCAGTTCGCCCTATGCCCCTATCCATCAACCGCTAACCTAGTGGGTGAAGCGGCACCCGCTTCCAACAGCTAACCTAGGGCTCCACGGGCACCGTGGCGAGCCAAAGGCTTATATTTGATTCTATGCGGATTGCACGCCTCATCACCCAAATGACGACGCTTATCTTTTTCATATTCCTCAAAGTTGCCTTCAAACCACACCACTTGCGAGTCACCTTCATAGGCTAAAATATGCGTTGCCAAACGGTCTAAGAACCAACGGTCGTGAGAGGTTACCAATACACATCCGGGGTAGTCCATAATCCCCTCTTCCAACGAGCGTAAAGTATCAACATCCAAATCATTGGTAGGCTCATCGAGCAAAATCACATTAGCCCC
Source organism: uncultured Alphaproteobacteria bacterium (assembly GCA_944390905.1). Taxonomy (GTDB): domain Bacteria; phylum Pseudomonadota; class Alphaproteobacteria; order RF32; family CAG-239; genus HGM16780. Next base: position 12,458 of record CALXRR010000015.1, on the reverse strand, counting down.
TTTGCGCAGCATCTTGGCCAAATGCACACGGTTGCGCTCACCACCGGAGAGCTGACCGACTTTTTTCTGCTGGTCGCCACCCTTAAAGTTAAATTGCCCCACATAAGCGCGCGACGGCATCTCTTTTTTGCCAAGTTGAATAATGTCTAACCCGTCAGAGATTTCCTCCCACACGGTCTTATCGGGATTAAGCTCATCACGCCCTTGGTCAACATAGCCAAGGTCGACGGTTTCACCGATTCTGATTTCACCTGAATCTGGCTTTTCCTGCCCTGTAATCATCCGGAACAAAGTCGTTTTACCGGCACCGTTCGGCCCGATGATACCCACGATTGCACCCTTGGGGATTTTGAAAGACAAATTATCAATCAACAGGCGGTCACCATACCCCTTGCTGATGTTGTTTGCTTCAATCACCAAATCACCCAAACGCTCCGTCATCGGAATATTGATATGCGCCTGCGTAATTTTCTCTTTCGTTGCGGCAGAAAGCAGTTCATCATAAGCATTAATACGCGCCTTAGACTTAGCCTGACGAGCTTTAGGATTTTTGCGTATCCACTCCAACTCGTTAGCCAAAGTCCGCTGGCGAGCCGATTCTTCTTTGGCTTCTTGCGCCAAGCGTTTTTCCTTTTGCTCCAACCAAGAGGTATAGTTTCCTTCATAGGGGATACCCTGCCCGCGGTCGAGTTCCAAAATCCAACCGGTAACATTGTCCAAAAAGTAGCGGTCATGCGTAACCATCACCACCGTACCGTTATAATCGCGCAAATGCTTTTCCAACCACGCCACCGATTCGGCATCCAGATGGTTGGTCGGCTCATCAAGCAGGAGCATATCTGGCTTTTGCAACAACAAGCGGCACAATGCCACGCGACGTTTTTCTCCGCCTGAAAGCTTGGTCACATCGGCATCAGCCGGCGGGCAGCGCAACGCATCCATCGCGATTTGAATGGTGCGTTCAAAATCCCAACCGTTACAGGCATCAATCTTTTCCTGCAGGGCGGCTTGCTCTTCAATCAGGGCATTCATCTCATCATCGCTCATCGGCTCGGCGAACTTCATTGAAACTTCTTCAAATCGCTTGAGCAAATCTCTGGTTTCGCTCAAACCATCCATAATATTTTCCATCACATTTTTGTTAGGATCAAGCTTTGGTTCTTGCTCCAAATATCCGACCTTGACACCATCGGCCGCCCAAGCCTCACCATTAAACTCTTTATCCACTCCGGCCATAATTCTGAGCAACGTAGACTTACCGGCACCATTCACACCCAAGACGCCGATTTTTGCCCCCGGAAGAAAAGACAACGTAATCCCCTTAAACAATTCCTTTCCATTGGGGAATACTTTGGTCAGGTTCTGCATTACAAAAATATACTGATAAGACGCCATAAGCCTCAACACTCCTCATAATTTATAATCAAACAAAAAACAACTTTCGCCGCAGTATAAATGATTTTTCAGAAGTTGCAATCATTTTAAACTCCGGCACTCTGGCCTCTGCTACCACTTAGACTTAATATGCCCGACACTGTTTTCAGCCACCGGCTGAGAATATCGCGACGGATTCGCCTCCACGCTTGAGCTTGCGGACACAGCTTTTGCACTATCCGGCAAACTCACCGAAGACTGTACATTGGCAGCACCGGCATACACGGTCTGCACATCTTTTTCATTACCATAAGGTTTAATGCTAATCTCGCCGACTTTTACATTATTACCGCCATCATAAATTTTTTGCGCTTTTTGGCGTGCCTGCTTATCCGGATTATAAATCTGTCTGGCATCATAAGCCTGCCTTGGCGTAATAATTTTGCCATCGGGCATTTTGATAGTTCCGTCGGCATAGAGCACTGCCTCAAAAATCCCCTGATTATCAAATCTGGCATTAATCTCGGCACACTCAAACATTCCGTCATATTGCTTGGATAGGTAAGCGTTTGCCTTTTCTTCATTATAAGCATACATCGCCTGCGCCTGCAAATTATCGCTAGGCGCCTTAGAGATTAAGATAGCCATAGCCAGCATCTCAAAAGTATCATATTTAGCCGCCCCACAAGCCAATCCTTGTCCGGCCACGGCGCCTAGTGCCCGCACTTCATCCAAATAAGCCATCTCCGCCTTAGCCGGAGCCACACCCCCGCACAAACTCGCCAACAAAGCCCAAGCAAAACATTTTTTCATCATCAGGATTCTCCTTAAACCACTGCTGATTATAAAGATAAACACAAGAATATCAAGTTTTTTACCAAAAATATAATTTTATGGTTGACAAACGCTCTCTTTTATCATAAGTTTCAGGCAAATATTTATATAAGGAAAGAAAAATGAAAGTTTATAGCTCATTAAAGTCTAAGAAAGTACGCGATAAAGATTGCAAAGTTGTACGTCGCAAAGGTCGCGTTTATATCATTAATAAAAAGAACCCGAAGCTCAAAGCACGTCAGGGCTAATTTTTGATAATCACTTTAGATGTTTTATAAAAAGTCTGCTGTATTTAGGCAGGCTTTTTTGTTATGCCGACAAAACAAAACCGCTGCTTAAATCTTAAGCAACGGTTTTCTATTTAGCTCAGAATCTTTAATCAATCATCAATATTTCTGTAAGTACCATATATCCCAATTTCTGTAAGTGCCATATATCCAAAATAAACCGCCACACATGCCGGCATCAATATAAGTACTATATCAGACCATTGTCCGCCTACCAGATTCATCAGTACAATCCACAGGACCGACACTACTGCGGCACCTGACCAATAAAACCTTTTTCCAAAACAGATACTAGCCCCCCATACAGCAATACCCAATAAAAACAAATACAACAATATATCACCACCGGCATCATTTCGCCACATTTCAATGGTTTCACTCTGCACCGCGGCTATATCAGAGTTAATTTCGGTTTGTTCCTCGTTCAAATCAGCCAAGCTACGATAATACACCGAATCTCGAGCTAATTTAAGTGGTGTGGAAAGCTTTTTCAGGTCATTTTGCCACTCAATTTGCAGACGTTGTTTCTCCGCCTCCAGCTTGTCGAGTTTAGCTTGCAGCTTGTCCAACTCTTTTTGCTGAGACTTGATAAAACGTTTTCGGATAGCTGCCTCTGAAAACAGTGCCACATCACCTTCCAGCTCAGCTTGGCGTTGTTTTTCAGCCTTTGCTATTTGCCTCTGCTCGGCACCGGCATTCCATTCCATTATGCCGCAGATTAGCGCACCAATCACTATGACTCCGCCTATTGTAGAAACCATAAACATAAAGGCGCGACGTTTTCTTATATTCCAAGCCTCTCTGTCCAGCCCCGGCTTAACATCTCGGTCAAGGTCAAACATTGGCTCTCGCTCACTCTGTTCCTTAAAGGCTTTGTCCAGCTTTCGTTGATAGCTCAGCCATCCTCCGAAAATCAGCAGAATCAATATTCCGCAAATAATAATAGTTGTAAACATAACACAAAAATTTAAGAATTAATAATATTTTTCTACCCCTCACTATAACCTGCTTGACAAAAATGTCAACAAAAAACCGCTGCTTAAATCTTAAGCAACGGTTCTTATTGATTACGGATTAAGTGGATATAATAAAGCTAATATCAACGAAGCAACATGCCAACACAAAACTTCAAACATCGCGCATAAAACAATCGCTGACAGACAAGCCATTGCCATCACCCCAATTGCCGCCAGCTCCACGACCATAAAAACAATTGAAGCCAAGGCAATCCCGAAATAAGCTCTATCACATTGATAATACTTTTTTCTAAACAAAATCACATATACCGCAACAGCAACCACAGACCACAAGCCCATCCATAAATAAAGCTTTCCGCATTTTGCATGCTGCCATAATCTAAAATTATAATTTTGTTCATAGGCTGCATCAAAGGCTTGCAGTTTGACAGAATCTGGCTGCACATCAGCATAAAAACGCAGCCTGGCTGCATTTTCCGAATACCAATGAATTTGCTTTTGCTCTTCAATACCAAGTTGTTCAACCACATTGTCCCACTGATGAGCCAAAACCATCCACCTTCCACCCAACAAGAGCACTAAGAGAATTGCACCTAGCATCAACCGGTTCAACACACTTTGCTGTTTTTGATAATTCAGATAACGTCTCTGTTGAGAAGGCAAGCACCGTTCATCACTAAGCATCATCTTTTTACAATCTTCAGCCTCTTTTTGCAGTGCGATTTTTTTGCGCTTAAAATGCATCAAAATCCACATAATCAGCACCAAACAAATAACAATAATAAACATAGCTATAAATTTTATAAATTAATAATGTTTTTACGTGCTCACTATAACGGCCTCAATAAAGATGTCAATAAAAAACCCATCCTCTCCCGTGCGGCCCCCTCTCCCTATATTCCTCTCCCTTGCAGATAGAGGGCATCTTCCGCCAGCTTCCTAATATAACGCATTAAGAGAACACTCCCTGTGCCCGCTTCCAACCTACGACTTCAAATCAATTGCGGTTGATGTCATTTCATTAATCACGGTAAAAGCATTAGAGTTCAGATTATAAGCACGCTGCACTTGAATCATCTCGGCAAATTCTTCTTCCACTCTCACATTTGAAGCTTCCACCGATTCTGGCACCAAAACATTCAAATTTTCAGTATCAGAACCAATCACATAAAAACTCCCGCCGACATCACTGGTTGCCTCAAACATCGTCCCGCTGACCGGAATTAAATTCTCCGGAGCCTGAAAACCCACTACCGCCAACTTAGCAATATCCAAAGTCTTGTCATTAGTATATTTGGCACGCAACACGCCATCACGGTCAATATAACTCCCAAGATAATCACCGCTCTCAACCCCATCTTGAGATATACGCGTCTCCACATCAGATCCCGCATATTGGGTCATTTTATCAATATGAATGGTAATATTATTAGAAGTTCCGTCATTCCAGTTGGTAGTAATATTAATACTTTGCGGCGAGACTAGCTTTCCGTCGCTTGAAAACTGCACCTCAATCGGGCCTCCGGTCACAGTACCGTTTTCAGCCACAAAATCAACACTCCAAGTATTGAGCTTTCCCTCAACTTTAGTAAAGACCATATTCATATTTTCACCGCCGTTTTCAGGCCCATATACGGTCAATCCATAAGCAGCGGAATCAACATCGCTTGCCGGCACGTTGGCAATAATTTCCATATCCGTGGTCGGCACTGCCGGCATTTTACTAACCGGATCAATCACCACATCTGATGTTGTAGCGGCAAAAGTACCGTCTCCGTTAGCCTTAAATCCCTGTACATAATAACCGCTGTTATTAATCAAATAATTTACTCCGCCTTCGGCACGCTGAGAAAACTTACCGGCACGAGTATAATATATATTGCCATAACCGTCATTCACGGCAAAGAATGCATTTTCCTGATTAAGCGCCACATCAAAAGCATTTCCGGTAGAAGTCACCACACCTTGATCCAAAATCGAATAACGAGTATAAGACCCCACCCCGAAAGTATCCACCTTTGAGGTCGAGATTTCATCACTAATGCCTGACGCCGCCGGTTGAGACCCCAGCATGGTATAGAACAAAGTACTGGCAGATTTATAGCCTACGGTATTGATATTGGCAATATTATCACTGACGGCACTCAAAGCATTGCTCTGTGCATTCATACCGGAGACCGGAGCAAAAAATATACCTAAAGCCATATTACACCTCAAACAAATTAAATCATTTAAGGATTAATATGCAATTTTTGTGCCATTTATCCCAAGGCGACCAAAATAATTCCGGCGGTAATCAAACCAACCCCTGCCGCCGACACCCAAGACAAAGCCTCACCCAAGAACACTACGGCAATAATTGCCGCCAACACCACGCTAAACTTATCCACTGATGTCACCTGCGCCACTTTACCATATTTAAGCGCCACAAAATAAAACAACCAAGACAACGCACCGGCCACCCCACTCAATACAATAAATAACATCGCCTTAGAATTGCTCAAAATCTCCGATACATGCCCCACATTTCGCTGCACCAGCAACACCGCCACCAAAAACAAAGCCATAATCACGGCGCGAATAGCCGTTGCCGTATTAGCATCCAGCCCCTGCAAGCCAATTTTTCCAAACACACTGACCAGAGCCGCCATCAAAGCCGACAATAAAGCATAGCCCAACCACAAATAATCACTCATCACTCAATCTCCATCAATTTTGCCTAACACAACATAACAGAAAAGTTGTAAACATATACTTAAAACACCTTAATTTTCGGGCTTTCCACACAAATTCAGCACTAATATAAAGATTCTTGTTGTTTTTCACTTAAAATCAAGATATGAATAAAGAAGAATTTGTTTAAATAATAAGTAAGAGAGAATAAATATGTCAACTCCATTGGATACAAAGATTATTAGCAAACTGGCTGAAATTCTTGATAACAGCAGCCTTACCGAACTGGAATATGAAGACGAAAGCTGTCGCATCAGCTTGTCTCGCCATCCGCATCCGGCACCTGTTCCGCCGATGCCGGTCGCAGCTCCAGCTCCGATGCCTGCTCCTTTAGCAGCTCCTGCACCTGCAGCGCCTACCGCCGCAGCCAGCACAGCCCCGGCTGAAGTTGATTACAGCAAGCACCCCGGCAGCGTAAAATCTCCGATGGTGGGCGTAGTATATCTTTCCAGCGATCCCAACAGCCCGAATTACGTCAAAGTCGGTGACACCGTTGCCGAAGGCGATACAGTTTGCTTGATAGAAGCCATGAAGACCTACAATCCGGTCAAAGCCCACAAAGGCGGCAAAGTCAGCAAAATTCTGGTAGAGAGCGGTGATCCTGTAGAATATGGTGAACCGTTGGTTGTTATCGAATAAACACAAACTTCGGGATAAATACATGTTTGAAAAAGTACTTATAGCCAACCGAGGAGAAGTCGCCCTGCGTATCCACCGCGCCTGCCGCGAAATGGGCATCCGCACGGTAGCCGTTCATTCAGAAGCCGACGCCAACGCCATGCACGTTCGTCTGGCCGATGAAGCTGTTTGCATCGGTCCGGCTCGCTCTAGCGATTCGTATTTAAATATGTCAGCCATTATTTCAGCCGCGCTGATTACCGGAGCAGACGCTATTCACCCCGGATTCGGTTTTTTATCCGAGAATGCAGACTTCGCTGAAATGGTTGAAGCCCATGGCATCACCTTCATCGGTCCGACCGCAGCTCAAATGCGCCTTATGGGTGACAAAATTACCGCTCGTCAGGCCGCAATCAAAGCCGGTCTTCCGGTCACCCCTGGCTCTCCTGCATTAGAGAGCGTTGACCACGCTATTGAATGGGCCAACAAAATCGGCTATCCTGTAATAGTCAAGGCCACAGCCGGCGGCGGCGGTAAAGGCATGAAAATCGCCTTTAATGATGAAGAAATGCGTGAAGCTTTCACCATGGCTAAAGCCGAAGCCAAAGCAGCCTTCACCAGCGACGTGGTCTATATGGAAAAATATCTGCAAAAACCACGCCATATTGAGATGCAGATTTTAGCAGACAAATACGGCCACGTTGTCCACTTAGGCGAACGCGACTGCTCGATTCAGCGCAAGAACCAAAAGGTTATTGAGGAATGCCCATCACCGGCACTCAACCAGCAACAGCGCAAAGAAATCGGCGACATTGTCCGCAAGGCAATTGAAGAAATCGGCTATACCAACGCCGGAACGCTTGAGTTTTTATATGAAGACGGCAAATTCTACTTTTTGGAAATGAACACCCGCCTTCAAGTTGAACACCCGATTACCGAAGCCGTCAGCGGCATTGATATCGTCCGTGAACAGATTCGTATAGCCAGCGGTGCCGAATTGGGCTACACCCAAGACGATATCACCTTCAGCGGACACGCAATTGAATGCCGTATTAATGCCGAAAATCCTGAAACTTTCACCCCCTGCCCCGGCAAGATTACCGAATGGCATGCCCCAGGCGGTCTGGGTGTCAGAGTAGACTCAGAGATTTACTCCGGTTACAGCATTCCACCTTTTTATGATAGTATGATAGCCAAGCTCATCGTCCACGGCAAAACCCGCAACGCTGCGTTAATGCGCTTGCGCCGTGCCTTGGAAGAATTTGTAATAGAAGGCGTACAAACCACCATTCCTCTGCATCAAGAGATTATTTCACAGGCAGAGTTCATTGACGGACAGTACAACATCCATTGGCTTGAACACTACATGGAAAACCGCAAGAAAAACAAATAACCATCAAAGAAACGCTCTTTATAAGAGCGTTTCTTTTTTATCTTCACTCATACATTCATCACCTGATTTTATTCCTATTTCCTCAATTTTCAACCTTATCTTGTTCAAAAACATTACTTTTTATTTGCAAGATAAAGCATATTATGTATTTTAAACTTTACAGCTATAGACTTATTTTTATACACCAAAACTTGTAGAGTAACTAAATGAAACGCTATTTTCCACGCCCCAATAAAACAATAATAATTGTTTTAATAATTACGGCTATTTTACTAAATCTATCCTCCCATTTCTGGAACATCAAAAACTTTACCTTACATTTTACTGCGACTTCAGCAAAAAAAGTAGACTATGAAGTCCTTTATACCACCCATTCCTCCCAATTATTTAACACTGCAAGCCACATTAACGGCACCATTAACGCAGGAACATCTCAACAAGACATCACTATAGATGCAGCAAAACTAAACACAATACGCCTTAAATTTGCTCCAAGCAACAATAGCATTACTTTATCCAATATCACTCTCACCGGAAAAAAACAAAATTCCATAAATAATTTTGAAGATTTTAAATACACTGATATATTAAACAAACATTCCAACCAAAACGACTTAACCTTTACAACATCATCTAAGAACAGTGCCGCTATCACCATAGAATTTCCCAAAACAATCAAAGGTCAAAACAATATTGATGTATATATATTTACTATCCTAGCCACGATTTACTTTTTTATATCCTACAAGCTTATAAAATATCTAGCCACATTCAAACTGGAAGGTCACTATTCCAGAATAGATATTGTATTTTTAAGCCTATTTTTTACAGCAATTTTCATTCCGATGTGGAACATTTCAGACCAAGAGACCTCCCAAAATGAAAATCGTACTCTAGCCGCTCGCCCCACATTAAAAGCCATTTATGATAAATCTCAAAACTACGGACAACAATTTGAACAATGGTTTAACGACCATTTCTACATCAGAGACAAAATCATAAACTTTCACAATTATCTCCAAATGAACATAAGCCGACATGGCAACGACAAAGTTCTGGTAGGCAAAGATAACTGGCTTTTCTATACCCAAGAAGACAGCATTAACAATTATAAAAACACCTCTACATTCAGCAACGAAGATCTACAAAATATAGCCCAATACTTATCAGACATCGACCAATGGGCAAAAAAGAACGGCAAAGAATTTTACTACCTGATTTGTCCCGATAAAAACAAAATTTATGGCGAAAATATCCAAGGTATCAAAAAAGAAAAACCAGATAGCCAAAGCCGCATCAACCAATTGGTAAACTATTTACATCAGCACACACATGTAAAAGTTATCTACCTTTATGATGTTATCCATCAGGCCAAAAAAGAAAGCGACAATTTATTATACTGGAAAAATGACACCCACTGGACCCCGTATGGAGCCTATATCGGGTACCTTGAATTAATGCATCAAATCAACCAAGGTCGCAAACAACCATTTAAAGTACTAAAAGACCTTCCATTATATGAAGCAAAACATCCTTCAGGAGATTTAAATAAACTCTACCCAGGATCAGAAATAGACAATAACACAACCTATTTTTATCCTCAAATAAATAATACCGAGACCTGTGACCACTCTCTCGGTGAAACCCAAGACACTCATTGTAACAATCCCTATGGCAAAAAAATTGTATATATATACAGAGATTCGTTCAGTGCTAACCTTGGTCCATATCTCAACAACACATTCAAAGAAGTCAACTACAAATGGCGCTATGACATCAAAGATACAGATCTTCAAGAGCTTAAACAAGGAGACATCATAATCATGGAACAGCTAGAGCGCATGGTTCCCACGTTGTCCTCTTTAACATTCCCAAAGGATTAAAGTAATGCTATTCTCATCTTTAACATTTTTATTTCTTTTTTTTCCGATAGTCTGCGCCGCATACCTTTTAGCACGCAAAGAAATCCGCAACTATATCCTGCTCATTGCAAGTATAATCTTTTATGCCTGGGGAGAACCGCGCTATCTAGCCATAATGATACTGACGATTTTAGTCAACTACATCGGCGCCAACTACATCAGCCGCAGCCGCAATCAGCTTCACCGCAAATTAATCCTGGCTGCCACGATTATAGCCAACTTAAGCTCGTTGTTTTATTTCAAATACTTCAACTTTGTAATGGACAACATCAACGCAGCCTTCAATGCTAACATCAGCGTCATAGACGTAGTCATGCCAATTGGTATATCTTTTTACACCTTTCAGGCTATGTCTTATGTTATTGACGTCTACCGCAAAGAAGTCAGCGTTCAAAAAGACGTTTACAAACTGTCGCTATACATCACACTATTTCCGCAGTTAGTTGCCGGCCCTATCGTCAAATACCACGATGTTGATGAGCAAATCAACAACCGAAGCATCACCTTTGATAAAGTCTCTTATGGTGTCAAACGCTTCATTATAGGCCTATCCAAAAAGATTCTGTTAGCCAATACCTTGGGCTCATTGGCAGATAAAATCTTTGCCCAACCGCTTGATACACTTGACCCCTTCACCGCTTGGGTAGGGGCTCTGGCTTACAGCCTCCAGCTATTTTACGATTTCAGCGGATATTCTGATATGGCCATAGGCTTAGGCTCAATCTTTGGCTTTCGCTTTTTGGAAAACTTCAACTATCCCTACATCTCCAAATCAATTACCGAGTTTTGGCGCCGTTGGCACATTTCCCTTTCCACCTGGTTTAAGGAATATCTATATATTCCTCTTGGCGGCAATCGGGTTTCACCGCACCGTACCTGCATTAACTTGTTTATAGTATTTTTGGTTACCGGTCTTTGGCACGGAGCCAGCTGGAACTTCATCTTCTGGGGCATCTGGCACGGTATGTTTATCATCTTTGAAAAGATAACCGGCTGGCACAAACAAGAAGGAGGCTTAATTTCAAGCGTCAGCCACCATATTTATGCAATGTTTGCCTTTATCTTGGGCTGGGTACTATTCCGCGCTGATAATCTAACCCACGCCACCACTTATCTAAAGAGCATGTTTGGCCTCAACAACTGGCAAGAAATCAACTCCGAAATGCTTTATGAGATGGATAACATTAAGCTTCTGGCTTTTGCCGTAGGTATTTTATGCTCAATGCCTATCTTCACCCGCATTTTAGATGTCCCCTATGCTCAAAAGCTCAAACGCGGAGCAATCAACATCTGGCTGGGTATATTATTCATATTATCCGTAGCCTCAATTACGGCTTCGACCTACAACCCATTTATTTACTTTAGGTTCTAAGCACAAAAAAGGGAGGTTTTACACCTCCCTTTTTTATTATAACTCCGAAATACACGCACAATAATTAGACTGGTCTACATACAAATGACTTGGCCCACTCATATCTTCCACGCCAAACAACCAATCAGCACTTCCGTTATGATATCCAGCGGCACCCTCAGCCCAATAGACATCATACGTTTTACCACCCATAGCCACGATAGCACAACGCAAAGCTGGAAACTCACTAATTTTAGGAGAACGCCAACGCAACCCTCCTCTAGTGCTATAATTACAAGCTGAAATACATTCACTTTCAGTATTATACAACACATTATTACTAACTAAAATATTACCTACCAAAATACCTAAATAAACCCCATCTTTGCGATACTCTTCATACATCAGTTGAGAACCTGAACAATAACGCTTTGCCAAATCCGTACGATCATCGGTTCGACAAGATGTATAACAAATTTTTCCGGCATAATTTACTTTATTACAAATTTTACCACTCGGAATACTTGATAAATATCCGGCATCAGCGCAATTGCCTTCACATTTGGTATATTTACCTCCACACTCATCACCGGCTAGTTTCTTCGGATAAACACAGTTTGAACTGTTATAAACATAAGCTGAAGAGCAACATGGTTTGCAAGATTTGTATAATGTCGTAGAACCGGATAAACAGGTTGAAGAAGTCGTATCATAACCACACTCACAATCTCCGGCGCGTTTGTAGCCGGTACAAGGAGCCTCGGTAACTTTATATTTAGGACCATCACAGCTACTGCAAGAACCGGCTGAAACATAACCTTTAGGGATTGAGGTATAAGTATACTCAGGACAGGTGTTGCAGCAGGATTTGTATTTGTTATTACAGCTGCTACCCACCCCTTTCATAGGCGAAGTACAAGTCTGATTATATTCAGACTTGCAAACACAGCCCGTATGCCATGATGAATC
>CALXRR010000014.1 GCA_944390905.1 uncultured Alphaproteobacteria bacterium | reverse complement strand
TTTTTTTTTTTTTAAATTTTTTCTGTCTGCTAAAATCAAAATTTCTTGAATGTGGCGGCTGCCACCGTTTATCATGGCAGAGATAGCGCTTTGTTCAGCGCAGCTGCCGCAAGGGTAGGAAATGTTTTCAACATTGCAGCCGGAGTAGATGTGATTATCGGTGCTTAAAACGGCAGCCCCGACCGGAAAGCCGGAGTAGGGGGCATAGGCTTGCTTAAAGGCTTTTAAGGCGGCCGCAAATAACTGCTCTGATGTGTTCATAAAGCTTCCTTATGTTAATTAAATCTTTATGCTTTTGAGTATATCCTCTATTCAGAGTTTGGCAAAGGATATTTAAAAATATCTGAACAAAAGGAGAAAAACTTTGAAAAAGTTTGTGCTTATCGGGGTTGTAACGTTTGTAATCTTAGCTGTTGGCGGTGCCGTGACTTATGTGGCTACTATGGATTGGAATCAGCATAAGGGAAAAATTGCGGCGCAGATTGAAAGTATTACCGGTAAAAAAGTGCTTTTTCGGGGGAATGTTTCTCTGTCTTTGTTGCCGTCACCAACCTTGTCGGCGGAAAATGTTATTCTGTATAACCCTACCGGTGAATATCGTCAGAAACCTTTGGCCGAAATTAAAAAATTAGAGGCTAAGGTGTCTTTGGGGGCTTTGTTTAGTGATAGTTTTGATATTAAACGCGTTGCTCTCAAAGAGCCGAAACTTGTTTTTGAGCTTGAAAAAAATATGCGCCTTAACTGGTTGCCGGAAAAAAATGCGAATCCGGACATGAATCTGCGAGATGTGAATATTCCCTTAGAGAGTTTGACGCTCGAAAAGGCCACCGTACAGCTGATTGATAAGCAGAAAAATTTTGATACAACATTAGAGAATCTTAACGCCGAAGTGGTGGCGCAAAATGTGTATGGGCCTTATCGTATTGAGGGGAGCTATACCAAAGGCGAAAAACCGGAAGGTTTTGCTATATCTTTGGGAAAAATTATTGAGGATATGGCAACATCGGTGAATATGGTGGTGAATTATCCATCAACTCAATCGTATATTCGTTTTGACGGTACGGTATTTTTGGAAAAACGAAATGTGTTGGGAAGCGTGGTATTTGAATCGGAAAAGCCGGTGGACTTTGCTAATGAAATGCTGGGTGAAAAGCGAATTTCTCAAGCGTATAATCTGCCGTTGGCGGTATCGGCCGAGATTAATACCAACACAGCAAAAATTGATTTGTCAAACGTGGTAGTGAAATATGGCAAAACTTCAGGTGCCGGAAATGTTTTGATTCCTTTACCGGATGCGGAAACGGGGATTAAGCCTAAAATTGAATTTGCTTTTAATATGACTGATTGGGATTTGGCGCAAGCGGCGGAGTTTATTCGGTCTCAGGCGGAATTGTATCGCGGAAATAATAAATTTGTGCCGAATACAAAGTTTAATCTTATTGGTGATGTGAAGGCTCTAAAGGCTTATTATAACGGAGAAACACTGCGCGATGTGGCGGTGAGCTTCGACTGGGTGGATAACCAGCTGTTGCTCCGTGAGGCTAAGGCTTCATTGTTGAAGGATACATCTTTAGGGATAAGGGGGTCTTTGGTGCCGGAAAAAGGAGAGCCGGTATATAAGGCGGAGACGGCTTTTGCCACAGGTGAGTTTGATAAGTTTATGAAGTGGCTGGGATATGAAGTGGTTCCGGCGGCTCCGGCTACTTATCAGAAAGCTGCCGGTAAAGCGACCTTGTCTGGTAATTTGCGCCAATTGCAGGTGTCTCCTTATGAGGTGACTTTGGATAAGTCGGTATTGAAAGGTGATGCAGGGTTTGTGTTTGGCGATAAGCTGAAGGCTTTTATTATTGTTAATACCGATAATATCAATTTTGATAATTATGTGGCTAAATTATCTAAACAAGAAGCTGAAACCGTGTTGGCTAAGCGATTGTTTTATCGTTTGAAAAATACTCAATGGCTTAAAAAGGCAGATGTACGCCTTGGCTTTAAGGCGGATTTGGCGATATTTGAAAATTTGCCGCTTGAAAATGTGGATATGGCAATAGTGCTGAATAATGGCGTGTTGGCGATTGAGAGTTTGAAAATTGCTAATGTTGCTAATATGAGCTTGGCATTACAGGGAAGTTTGAGCGGATTAGGGGTTGAGCCTAATATTGACAGGCTTGATTATTCTTTGATTACAAATGATTTTATGTCGATGTGCAATAAGCTTGAAATCAGAGTGCCGAATATTAATTTGCAAGTGTTGAAGCGTTTTGAAATGAAAGGCGATATCAGCGGAAATGATAAGCGAATCAACCTTAACTCTAACGGAAAACTGGAAAATATTGATTTTAATTATATCGGGAGTGTGGCCTTTGATGCACCGAAGCCTTTGTTTGACGGAAGGATTGAGCTTAAAGCTCCGGATTTTGTGAAAATGATGAATAATTTTAATGTCAAATATTCTCCGAAGGCTTTTTCGTTGGGATTGTTTGCGTTAAAAGGTAATATAAACGGTGATGCTGATAATTTTAAGCTGGGGCAAGCCGAAGTGAATATCGGGTCAACGCTGTTTAAAGGTGATATGGCTTGGGATAAAACATCAGGCAGAAATGTGTTTACCGCTGATGCGCAGATTAATCGTTTTGAAGTAGACCAGTTTTGGCCTGAGGGTGTTGATGCCGCGAGAATCAGTTTTCAAGAGTCTGATACAAAAAGTGTAGAGTTTTTGAAAAAGCCCTATTTGTCAAAAGATCGGATTAATTATGCTTTTATTAATAGCTTTGATTTGACTGGAAAGTTTAAGGTCGATACTTTGTTGTGGCAAAAGATGAAGTTTGACAATTTAAACTGTGCTTTTAAATTGAATAACGGAAATTTGAACTTAACCGAATTTGCGGCAGATTTTAATGGTGGAAAAGTTGATGCAAAGCTGAATTTGAATACGGTAAGTACACCTAAAACAGATGGTACGATAAAGTTTACTAAGCAGACAATTAAGGGGGATATGCTGGCCGGAAGTCGTTATGGTTTGGCTGGCGGTGTTGCCGATATTACCGCTGAGTGGAAGGCTGTGGCTGCATCAGAGGCTGATTTTGCTAATTCTTTGACGGCAAAGATTGGTTTTGATGTAGAGAAGCCTTTAATCCGCGGGTGGAATTTGGAGGCTATTGTCAAGGATTTGGATCAGCGTAAAAATGCTGACGGTTTGGTGCAAAATATGCAAAGCAATCTGCAAAGCGGAAGTACTTTGTTTGATGAACTTAAAGGAACCTTGGTGATAAACCAGAATGCGTATTCTTTGAATAATGTGGTGTTTGATGCGCCTAAATTTCAGGTCGTGATGAATGCCAGCGGAAATTTGGCAACATGGGATGAAAAGGCTGAATTTGAGTTTTTGTGGACGGATAGCAAGAAAAATATGCCGGGGTATAAGTTTAATTTGAACGGAAACTTGGAAAATCCGGCTTTGGAAGTAAATGTTGATGCTATTACCAAGATGTTTGAGGAAATGCTACAGAAAAAAATTGCTGAGCAAAAGGCGCGTGAACAGGCTCGATTGAACCATTTGGACCAATTGATGGCGGCGCAGAAAACCAGAAGTGTGTTGCTGAAACGCAAGATAAATGATGAGATTGTGCCTTTGTTCCAAAATTGTGTGAGCGTGATTGATGATGAGCAGGCTAAGCAGGATTTTGAGGTGATTAATGACAGTATTAATAAACAGATAAAAGCTCTGGAAGATATTAGTACTTTGATTATGACGCCGGAATTCGACGAGGCTTTTGTTGATAAAATAGCTAAAGAAAATGATGAAGTGGAGAGCGGTATTGACTTTTATATTCCGACAATTAAAGAAGTCTATGCCAAAGGAGCAGCCAAAATGGCGGAACGCAACAATGCTCAAGTCTTGGAAATTCAGCAGGAGGTTAAAGCCGATTATGATAAGAGCAAGGACGAGTTTGGGCAATTTACGCCGAGATTGAATAAGGTCGGGAGTGTGTTGGATTTGGGTAAAGCCGCTACAATCGTAAACTTGAAAACGGCGGTTGACAACACCCTTAACTCGGCTAATGAAGTGGCTGAACAGGCGCTGAAGGCTTATAACAATATTAAGACTTCGCAAAACGGAGACGAGATTATTGCCGTGGTGAAGGAACAAAACGAAAAAATCAGCGCGTTGAAACAAGTGCAGGATAATATGAAGCGAACCATTAAGGCGCTGTTTAATGAGGCTGAAAAACTGGTAGTCGCTGAGGAAGAATGGTTTGAAACACGGCAATTGGAAGAAGCCAGAAAGAAAAAAGTCGAGGATAATATCAGCAAAATTTCGGTCGATGCAACAGGTAAAACCACTACTTTTATTCCGGATATTCAAGAGCTGGAAGAAGCTGAAAAAGAAGTGCAGGAAGAAAATATTCCGGTGCTTGATTTCTCCGGCAAGGTGCGACGTGATGATGCTCCACAAAAAAAAGAGGAGATAATTATAAGGAGCGGCTTGGTAACAAAAGGCGGTGGAACAAAAGTTGATACCAGCGGGACTATCAGCAGAGATTAGTTGGGAGAAATGCGTATTTATGCTTGGTAAGTTACATTTTATATGCTACTATAAGTATTATTAAAAAATAGTGCTTAGAGGAGTTGTTAAAATGCCTACAAAACCAGAGGTTTGTATTCTGCCGGTGGCGGGATTGTCAACGCGTAATCTGCCGGCGACAAAGGTGATTCACAAAGGTTTTTTGACTTTGCACGGGAAACCGATTATCCAGTATGCGGTGGATGCTTGTGCCGCGGCCGGAGTTAAAGAAGTTATTTTTATTTATAGTGATGAAAGCGGGAAGGATTTGTTTGAACGCTATTTCAAAACGAATCCGATATTGGAGCAGCATTTGCGTGAACATAACAAGCATGATTTGCTGCGCAGTTTGCAGAATATTATTCCTCAAGGTATGAAGTTCTCTTTTGCCAGACAAGCCGAGCCTAAAGGTAACGGACATGCTATTTTGATGGCCAAGGAGTTGGTCGGAAAGCGTGATTTTATGGTGATGTGGCCAGATGACGTATATATCAACTTCCATGGTGAGGGAATCCTGAAACAGTTGATTGATGTGTATACGGAAACCGGCGGAATGGTTGAAAATATTATGGAGTTTCCGCGGGAAGAAATGGTGCGCTATGGGGCTTTGGTCGGTGCGGTGCGTGCCGGTAGAATCGTGAAAGCCAGTGGTTTGGTCGAAAAGCCAAAGTTGGAAGAAGTGCCTTCAAATTATGCCAGCATGGGACCGTATATTTTGCCTAATGTGTTGATGGATATTTTGCCGGAAGTACGCAAAGGAACTAATGGAGAGATAAACCTGACTGATGCGATGGAGTTGGCGGCTCAGCGCGGCGTGCCTTTGCACGGAGTGTTGTGTGATGCGGTGCGCTTTGACTGCGGAACGACCCGAGAGCTGGAAAAGTCAAATATAAAATTGTCAATTATGCAAGATGCCGAGCTACGAGCTTGGGCGCGAGAGATTGTTGACCATATGGTGGTATAAAAAAACAAACCCCCGGTTCTTGAAAAAGAACGGGGGGGGGTGTTTTTTAGTGAGCTGCTTCAAACCTTTTGACCAGCACTTTAATACGTGCGGTCTTTTCAGGGGTGAACGGCGTCAGTTCTTTGTCTCCGGGACAAGTCATACCTCCGGCAGCCAGATAGCTAGATAGCTTGTGCAGAATTGGTTGATATGTGCCTTGCTCAATGAGATCATTGGCGAGTTCTTCCAGCATATCCAACGTGGTGTTACTGATGTAACGTCCGTTGATGGTACTGTAAATAATTACGCCAAACTCAACTATGCCGAGCTCTTTGGCAATTTGAACGACTTTTTGGCCGGCCAGTTTTTTAATTTGGTTGTCGGCCAGTTCTCCGTGAGTTGCTCTGAGTTTCTGACTGTTAAAGTCTGAAGCACACATTAAGAGATTAGTGACGCGGTCGCGGTACTTCATGTATTCCGCGGTGGTGGAATACGAAGTTGCCTCGTTGAAACGTCTTATCAAATCGGCGGTAATTTTTTGCGGATTTGATACGGCTTCTCGGATTTCTTTAATCAGGCTTTCAATTTCTTTTTGGCGAGCCTTAATTTTGTGTTCGGCTTGCCAATTGGCTTCTGATTTTTTGATTGCGGCACTGTTGTCTTTTTTAATGCCGGAGACCTTAATAGTAATTTGTTTTTTTGCCATAATTGTAAATTTATTTATATTTAATAATTATATGTTATCCTTTATACAATAGACAAAAAATGCTTTTATGGCAAGCACTTTTTTGCCCTAAAGCCAAAAAAATTGATAAAATGGGATAGAATCAGATGGATAAAAAGTTGAAAAAAGTAGTTATCGGGGTGGTGGCAGTGGTATTAGCCGGTGTTTATTTGTTCAGTGATGAAAAGAAAACCGATGAGTATATTACCAAAAAAATTGAAAAAGGTGATATTACCGAGAAAATTACCGCTACCGGTACGATTAATCCAATCTCTACCGTAAACATCGGTACGCAAGTGTCAGGTTCTATCTCTGAAATATTGGTTGATTATAATACTAAGGTGGTGAAAGGTCAGCTCTTGGCGCAGATTGACCCCGCTTTGTTTGAGGCAACGGTCGCGCAAAAGCAGGCGGCGCTCAGTATTGCCAAGGCGCAGGTCGATGTGGTGAAAAATGATATTGTGTATTATAAAAAGCATTTGGACCGTATCAAAAAGCTTAATTCATCAAAGTATTCAGCTGATGCAGAGTTGGAATCGGCGCAACGCGATTATGATAATGCTACCGTCCAGCTGGAGCTGAGAGAGGCTGAGGTTAAGCAAGCCGAGGCAGCTCTGCAGGCGGCAGAAATTGATTTGAAATATACTAAAATCGTTTCTCCGGTTGATGGAATCGTCGTGTCTAAAGAGGTGGAAGTCGGGCAGACGGTGGCGGCAAGCTTCCAGACGCCGACCTTGTTTAATGTGGCAGAAGACCTGACTAAAATGCAAATCGAAACCTCAGTTGTGGAGGCAGATATTGCCAAAGTTAAAGAAGGGCAGACGGTGGAGTTTAGCGTAGACAGTTATCCCGATGAGGTGTTTTATGGAATCGTGACCCAAGTTCGTAATGAGGCGATTACAACCTCAAATGTGGTGACTTATGAGGTGATTATTGAAATTGATAACAAAGACTTGAAGCTCAAGCCGGGGATGACCGCTAATGTGGAGATTATTACCGCTGAAAAGCTCGGGGTATATTTGGTGCCAAACAAGGCTTTACGCTTCTATATTGAAGATGAGTACGGCTTGACCAAGCGCTACAAAGACAAAGGTTTGTGGGTGCTGCAAGACGGAGTGCCAATGCGAATCTCAATTAATGTCGGGGTGTCAGATGATGACAGAACCGAGGTGTCTTCCGATATGCTGAACGAAAACCTCAATGTGATTTTGGCCAAGAAAGAACAGCTTGTAGCCAATAAAGGAAATACCAGAATGAGGATTAGATAATGCCGTTGATTGAGGTGAAAAACGTCAAAAAAAGTTATTTGGTTGGGGATATGAACCTTAATATTCTCAAAGGGATTTCCTTGGAGGTAGAAAGGGGAGAGTTCGTGGCGATTATGGGGCCTTCAGGTTCAGGGAAATCAACCTTTATGAATATTCTTGGTTGTTTGGATAAGCCGACCTCGGGGCGATATGTGCTGGATGGGGTCGATGTCAGCAAAATGAAACCTGACCAGCTGGCTGAAATTCGCAACAAAAAGATAGGTTTTGTATTCCAAGGGTTTAATTTGTTGTCGCGGACGTCAGCCGTGGAAAATGTTGAGCTGCCGATGATTTATGCCGGAGTACCCGCCGAAGAGCGTTTTGAACGCGCCAAAAAGGCTTTGGAAAAAGTCGGGCTGAAAGAGAGAATGTTCCATCAGCCAAGCCAGCTTTCCGGCGGACAACAGCAACGTGTGGCGATTGCTCGTGCCATTGTTAATGAGGCTCCGATTATTTTTGCCGATGAGCCGACCGGTAACCTTGATACTAAGATGAGTATTGAAATTATGCGCCTGTTCCTTAAACTCAATGAGGAAATGGGGCGTACCATTATTTTGGTTACGCATGAAGAAGATATTGCTCAATACAGCAAGAGAATCCTCCGCGTGGTGGATGGTGAAATACATTCCGATGAAAAAGTGCTCAACAGATTGACGGGAGCCGAATAGATGATTAATGTGGCGATGATTTCAAGTATTGCTTTTCGGGCGATTAAGGCTAATAAACTGCGCTCTATTTTGACCAGCTTGGGTATTATTATCGGTGTGGCGGCAGTGATTGTGATGTTGGCCGTGGGGCACGGAGCGCAAATCTCTATTCAGAATGATATGAAGTCAATGGGCTCAAATATCATCATTATCCGCTCCGGTGTGGCAACCTCAAGCGGAGCTCGCAGCGGGCATGGTGCAAAGCCGACAATGAAAAAAAGCGATGGGGATGAAATTCAACGCCGAATCCCGCAAATTAAGCTGGCGGCGCCGGTGTTGGAAGAAACCGCGCAGATTATTTATGGCAATGCCAACTGGTCAACCTCAGTTACCGGTACCGATAGTCGTAATTTTCAAATCAAAGAGTGGGACTTGGCCTATGGGCGGTTGTTTAGTGATACGGATATTAAAAATTCTGCCAAAGTTACTATTCTTGGGCAGACCGTAGTTAAAGAGCTGTTTGGCGATGTGGACCCGTTGAACCGAACAGTGCGGATTAAAGGATTGCCGTTTAAGGTTATCGGTGTGTTGGAAACCCGAGGGCAGAGCACTAACGGAATCGACCAAGATGATGCGGTGTTTATTCCAATCACCACGGCCCAGAAAAAAGTTATGGGGATTAAGTTTCCGGATCAAGTAAAATTTGTGATGCTGCAGGCGGTTGACTCGCAAAGCACTTATACCGCGCAAGAGGAAATCAGGCAGCTGTTGCGCCAGCGGCATAATCTGGGTGACAATAAAGATGATGACTTTGTGATTCGTAACTTGACCCAAATGATGGAGATGATGGAGAGCTCGACCAAGGTGATGACGATTTTGCTCGGATCAATAGCCTCAATCTCGCTGTTGGTGGGTGGTATCGGTATTATGAATATTATGTTGGTATCAGTGACGGAGCGCACGCGTGAAATCGGTATCAGAATGGCTATCGGTGCCAAGTCTTGGGATATTCGGTGGCAATTTTTGACAGAGGCATTGGTACTATCGCTCATCGGCGGGATTGTGGGAATTTTAGCCGGTTTAATCGGTACTGAATTGGTGGCGCATTTTACCTCTCTGACGCCAAAAATAGCTTTGATTTATGTATTATTGCCGTTCTCCTTTGCGGGCTTGGTCGGGCTATTTTTCGGCTTTTATCCGGCGTATAAGGCGTCGTTGTTGAATCCGATTAATGCATTGCGCTATGAGTGATGAATTTGCAAAACCCTTATCATACTAGCAGATTTGCTCCTTATGTACCGCTTGTTGTACACCGCGTCGCAAATCTGCGGCGTAGCATAAGGGTTTATCAAATTCTTGGATTCCATAGTTGAAAAGGCTCGCCGTATCACGACGAGCCTTTGGGAGTGGTTGAGTGATAGGGGCACCACCGAGGCGGTGGAGCCATTAGTTAGCGGTTGAGTGATAGGGGCAAGGGAACGAACTGCGTTCGCATTGTGCCGGTGTTGAGAATCTAGAAAGCGAGCACCGGTCGCATGCTTCTTTTGTTAGCTTTAGGATTGTGATTAATCCATAACTGAGCATACCAATTATACCTTGTGATTATCGTCAGATCCCATATATAATGGTAGTCACTCTCCGACGATGATAAAAGAGTTTCCGAAGTTGAGTCTGCTTTTCCGATTTTTATTCCTCCGGCAGTGGTGATCCCTGCATTAATTCTGGCTAGAGAAATACTGTTGAGCAGAGATATCCTTAATAATCCGCCAGATGGTAAACACCAGCTTTTACCTGATGGTGTACCTGTTGGTTTATAATTTTTGGCGGCCCATGCTGCCGGATAACTTGAACTCTTACCTTGAGCTGTGATAATCTCTGTATTGGTACAGCTGGCTTGTATATCGAGAATATCTGTCTCTAATTCATAATTTGGCAATCCGGCAATATCCGTTCGGTAAGGACTCCATGCAATATCCTCCTCAACTGGCTTAACTGTCATTATCCAGCCGTTTTCATTGTCTGATTTTTCATAGATAACTACACCCAGCAGAGTTTTAGAACTTTCAAGCTTATCAGAGCAGGTGCCGTCGCTGTAATACAATGTTCCAATAGCACAACTGGATTTTACATTATATTCACAAATTTGAGACGAATCGTTCCAAGCGTAACCGGATGAGCAAGTACATTCGGAGTATTTTCCATTACAGGCTTTACCCTTGCCGCTGGTTTGGTTGGTGCCGGTGCAGGTTTGGGTGAAGCCGAGTTCTGTGCAAAGTTGGTTCTTTATTTCCGACTCGGATTTGAAGCATGCCCATTTGTTGCCAAAGGGGCATTTGACACCGGAGCCGCCGGAGCAGGAAGTTTCGGTATAGCCCAAAGTGGCGCAATCTTGGGTGGCAACGCACTGGGCATTTATGGTTTGGGGGATTAAGGACAGAGATGTCCCCATCAATAAATATTTAATTTTCATAGTCAAAGCTCCCTTATGCATTTTTACATAGGAGCAGTATAACATAAATTTTTATTTATTTCAATCACTATTTTCAAGCAAGGACAAAAACTCAACACCGGCACAATGCGAACGCAGTTCGTCTTTTAAACTCTATCTGTAAACCGTTAATTTAGGGGGTGAAGCTGGCACAGCTTCCGGCACCCGCCCCAAGAGGCATATAAGCACCGGTAATCATTATTTTAAGTCGTTATACCCAAACGACTACAATACAAAGGGTTCTCACGCCCTGACGGACAGACTTTGCCCGCTGATTAAAATTCTAGCATAACAGAGCTTAAAAATCAATGAATAAGTCTTGAGAGTTAGAAATATGTTGGAATGGCGGGGGAGTAAATCCGGCTAATTTTGTCCAGTGGTTTTAGAGGGTGGAAAGGCAGAAGGGAGAGGGCAAGGATTGGAGGGAGGAGGGGCGTTTGGGAAAATGGGGAGAGGTAAGGAGAAAGGGAAAGGCTCCGGCGGGGGCCGGAGGCACAAGCTATTCAGCTTGTGGTGGATGGTTGATTGGGAATATAATTTGCGTGTTGTGGCTAATTTTGTCCAGTTATTTAAGGGAGGGTTTATCAGGCGGAGGCGGAGGGTGAAGGGATGGAGCGGGTATGGGATGGAAAGGAAGGGTAGAGGAAGAAAAGGTGGAGCGGAGCTGGAAGTTAGTTGGAATTGGGTTGGGTGAGTAGGATAAAAAAATATTATCAACAGTCATGTTCGGGCTTGACCCGGACATCTAAATGCTTGTTTGAGTTGGAGTTTGTTGATAGTTAATAGCACCGGCAGAGCCGGAGGCACAAGCTTTAACAGCTTGTGGAGGATGGTTGATTGGGAATATGATTTGCATATTACGGCTAATTTTGTCTAACAACTTTAAGGAAAGGCAGGAGTAAAAGGAGATGTTGAAAAAAGTGGAATTTGATGGAAACGCAGAAAGAGGAAGGCGGTGAGTGTTGTGCTGTGAGTGGTGAAGGGTGATGTAAAAGAGGGGAAAAAATAAATGCCGGCGCTAGTGCGTCGGTGCTGCCCTCTCCCGACGCCGCAGTCGTCGACCTCTCCCTGCACGGGAGAGGAAAGGGGTGGGGTGAGTTGGCACAGCTTCTCCGGCTTGAGCCGGAGGCACAAGCTATTCAGCTTGTGGTGGATGATTGGTTGGGATAAAATTGTGTGTTGCGGCTAATTTTGTCTAGCAGTGTTAGAGGGAGGAAAGGCAGAAGGGAGAGGCAAGGATTGGAGGGAGGAGGGGCGTTTAGGAAAATGGGGAGAGGATAATATTGGGGGAGTTAAGCTTTTAAGCCTAAGATGTTGCAAGCGTAGTCATGGGCGGAGAAGGTGTCCAGGTCATCAATACCTTCGCCTACGCCGATGAAGTAAACCGGAAGCGGCGACTCCTCGGCAATGGCTATTAAAATGCCGCCTTTGGCCGAACCGTCAAGTTTGGTGACAACCAAACCATCAACCGGACAGATGCGGCTAAAAGTTTTGACCTGGTCAAGCGCGTTTTGGCCGGTGGTGGCATCAATAGTGAGCAAGGTTTGGTGTGGGGCATCAGGGATAATTTTTTTGATGACTTTAGTGATTTTTTGGAGCTCGTCCATTAAGCCGGTTTTGTTTTGCAGGCGGCCGGCGGTATCAATAAAGACAACGTTGTCGCCTTGTTTGATGGCGGCTTGGAGCCCATCATAGCATAGGCCGGCGGCATCGCAGCCATTGGCTCCGCTGTAAACCCGAATCCGATTGCGCTCGCCCCAGACTTTTAGTTGCTCAACCGCGGCAGCGCGGAAAGTATCGGCCGCAATAAAGGAAAGTTGCAAATTTTGGGCTTGCAGTTTGGCGGCGAGCTTGCCGATGGTGGTGGTTTTGCCGGCGCCGTTAACCCCAATCATTAAGATAACAAAAGGTTGGTGTCCCTTAATGGGCGGAAAGCTTTTTTCACACGGGGTGAGGATTTGTTCAATATCTGCGGCGAGCTCGGCTTTAATCTCTTCAGGTGAGCAATCTTTGTTTAAGCGCCGCTTACTGAATGAATTGATGATTTTGGTAGCAGCTTTAACCCCCATGTCGGCGCTGATGAGGACGTCTTGCAAGTCATCCAGGGTTTGCGAATCGACCTTTTGTTTGGTGAAAATATCACTAATCCCTTCGGTGAGGTTGGCAGAGGATTTTTGCAGGCCTTGTTTGAGCTTTTGGAAAAAGTTAGTCATCAATATTTTCTCCTTGTTCACGGAGGATTTTGGCTCGTTGTTTGCGGATTTCTACCGGAACTTGAGGCATTAAAGCGGCAGGGGTTCCGGGGCGCTCAGAATAGGGGAATACGTGTAATTTGTTAATGCCGGCTTCATGCACGAGGCGGACGGTGTTGTTGAAGGCGTCATCGGTTTCAGTCGGAAAGCCGCAGATAAAATCGGCGCCGAAAGTGGCCTCAGGGCGCTTTTGGCGAATCTTCTGGCAGAGAGTGATAACATCTTCGCGGGTGTGGCGGCGGCGCATGCGCTTGAGAATCAGATTGTCACCGGATTGTACCGAAAGGTGAAAATGCGGGTGGATAGCAGGATATTGCCCGACCAGATTGATGAAGTCATCATCAAGAGCGGCAGGGTCTAAAGAGCCAAACTGGAGCGAGGGTAGCTCCGGAATTTGGGTCAAAATGGTCTCAACCAAACCACTGAAAGAGGGTTGGTAGGAGCAGGCATCAACACCGGTTAAGCAGATTTCGTGAAAGCCCTGTTGTAACAGCTCACAGATTTGGGTCAAGATTTGTTCACTTGGGACGGAGCGGTTGTTGCCGCGGGCATAAGGCACTATGCAATAGGTGCAGCGGTGGTTGCAGCCTTGTTGGATTTGGACAAAGGCTTTGTGGCGGCCTTCAAAGCCGGTGATGAGATAATGGTCGTATTGGTCATAGTCAAAAATATTGCCCACGTAAGATTTTTCGGTCAGAGGAGAATCGATAAATTGCTCGATATCGACTTTTTCTTTATTACCGAGGACGAGGTCGACTTCATCCATGGCGGCAAATTTTTGCGGGGCAATTTGAGCGGCGCAGCCGGTGACGATGATTTTGGCATCGGGGTTTTCTTTGCGCAATTTGCGTATGGTTTGGCGGCATTGGCGTTCGGCTTCGCCGGTAACGGCGCAAGTATTGACAACTATCAGGTTGTCAATATGGCGGAGTTTTTCTTTCAGAATCTCTGATTCATAACTGTTAAGGCGGCAGCCGAGCGTGACGATTTGTACCATTGTTTTACCTAAAAAAATCCCTTTCTGTGGCAATATATGCCAAAAGAAAGGGATTTGCAAATGTTTTTAAGCCTTAATGATTATTTTGCGGCAATAAGCGCCAAAGCTTGGTCAGAATATTCTTTCATAACTTCAGCACTGTCGTGTAAGGCTTTGCTTTCTGCGGCATCAAGCGACGGGTAGATGACCTTGTGAACACCACGTTTGCCCAAAACTGTCGGCAATGACAAGCATACGCCTTTGACGCCTTCAACATCATCATGGTGTGATGATACGGTCAAAACGGCGTATTCGTTGTTGGTGATAGCACTGCAAATACGGCACAAAGCTCCGGCAATGCCATAGAAAGTGGCGCCTTTGCCGTCAATGATTTTGTAAGCGGCATTGCGGACGCCGTCATCAATCTGAGCTTTGATATCAGCGGTGAACGGTTTGCCCATGTCTTGAGCAATCTTGTCTAAAGATACGGTACCGGCATCACTGGCAGACCAGACCAAAACCTCGCTGTCGCCATGTTCACCCAAAACATTGGCGTGGATAGATTGCGGCGAAATGCCAAGATAATAACCGAGCAGAGTACGGAAACGTGACGTATCCAAAACCGTACCGGAACCAATAACGCGCTCTTTGGGGAAGCCAGAGAGCTTTAAGGCGACTTCGGTCATAATGTCGGCCGGATTAGCGGTAATCAACAATGTGGTTTCAGGTGCGGCTTTGGCAATTTGGGGAATGATGCTTTCAAAGATTTTGACATTGCGGCCGAGCAAGTCAATACGGGTCTCTCCGGGGCGTTGGTTGGCGCCGGCAGTAACAATTACAATCTCACAGCCTTTGAGGTCTTCATAAGTACCGGCTTTGATTTTGTTGGCGTAGGCAAAAGGTGCCGCGTGGGCGATGTCCATAGCCTCAGCCTGTGCTTTCTTTTCATTGGCGTCAATCAAAACTACTTTACGAGCTACGCCTTTCATTACAAGTGCAAAGGCGGTGGCACTGCCGACGGAGCCGGCTCCGATAATACCTACTTTCATTACAGAATCCCTTTCGTTAAAATTATTTTTGTTCTCGCTATTATATATAGTTCCTTTTGCTGATTTAGCAAGTAAAAAAGGTCGGACGAATCCGACCTTTTGATAACAATTTTTTGCAATTTGTTACTCTGAAATTACGGTTTCTTGCTCATCAGAGGTGGCTGACGGATTTTCTTCCTCGATATCTTCAACTACTTCGCCGTCAACTACCATGTTGCCGTCGGCATCTTCGGTAACAACGGCGTTTTCTTCAACAACGGTGTCTACACCGATTGCCTCAGGGGTCTCTGATGCGGCAGGAAGATTGTTTCTCAACAACTGCCCGATAACCAGTAAAATAACTATTACCAAAACGATATAAAAAAGCTTTTTCATCTTCCAATCTCCTGCTTGATATTTTCAATAACTGTATTAAATCTATATCATCGTTGTTGTTTTTTCAACAACTGTTTTGATTTATTCAGCGGATTTTTTCAAAAAAATGTTTGTATTCGGATGTGATGTGCAAAATTTTATTAACAATAAAAAGCTAGGAAATCCGCCACTTTTATGAATTAAAATAATGCTAAAATAAAAAAATGCTTGTCAAATAGTATCTTTTTGTGATAACTAATCTCTCACAGGCTGTTGTGGCCTGAGAAATTTGTTTTAATTTTATGAGGTTTTATCATATGACTGATATCGCTAATCGCGTTAAGAAAATCGTTGCTGAACACCTTGGTGTTGAAGAAGCTAAAGTTACTGAAAACGCTAGTTTCATTGACGATTTGGGCGCTGACAGTTTGGATACTGTTGAGTTGGTTATGGCTTTCGAAGAAGAATTCGGCTGCGAAATTCCTGATGAAGCTGCTGAAAAAATTCTTACCGTTAAAGATGCCATTGATTATCTTTCTAAAAATGCGTAAGTCTTATAGGGCTTTAGATTGATTGATGAAACTCGCTCTAGGAGATTAGGCGAGTTTTATCTTTTTATATTTTATTTGCCCTTGCTCGAAATGTTTTATGAGGTATGTGTATGAGAAGAGTTGTTGTTACGGGATTAGGTATTGTGTCTCCTTTGGGGCGCGGGGTCGACCATAACTGGAAGGCCATTTTGGAAGGTAAGTCCGGTATCCGAAAAATTGAAAATATTGATTTGAAAGATATTCCGGTTACTATTGCCGGTCAGGTGCCTTGGGGTGAGGGCGAATTTGATTTTAATCCGGATACCGTGATGCCGCCTAAAGACCAGAAGAAAAATGATCGATTCATTTTGTATGGTTTGGCTGCCGGAAGTGATGCTCTTCATGATGCCGGTTGGGATGCGGAAAAAGCTTCCGAAGAGGAAAAATGCCGCTTTGGTGTGATGATGGGCTCCGGAATCGGCGGGTTGGATGTGATTTATGAAAACTCTATCTCGTTCCATGAAAACGGAATGAAGAGAATCTCTCCGTTCTTTATTCCTTCTTGTTTGATTAATTTGGTCTCGGGCAATCTGTCTATCAAATTTGGCTTAAAAGGACCCAATCATGCTTGTGTTACGGCTTGTTCGACAGGTACTCATGCAATAGGTGATGCGGCGTCTATCATTGCCAGAGGTGATGCTGATATGATGTTGGCAGGCGGTGCAGAATCGGCTGTAAATGTATTGGGATTGTCTGGTTTTGCTAGAATGAAGGCGGTAACCTCTGCTTTTAATGATGCTCCGGAAAAGGCTTCTCGTCCGTGGGATAAAGATCGTAGCGGATTTGTGATGGGCGAAGGTTCCGGTGCGGTAGTGCTGGAAGAATATGAGCATGCTAAAGCTCGTGGAGCCAAGATTTATGCTGAGGTTGTCGGTTATGGTATGAGCGGTGATGCTTATCATATTACGGCTCCTTCTGGCGATGGCGCTTATCGCGCTATGAAAATGGCGGCTGATCATGCTAAAGAGCATGGGGTTGAGCTCAAAGATATTAACTATATTAATGCGCACGGAACTTCGACTCCGGCTGGTGATGTCGGCGAGGCTTTGGCCGTTAAACGGTTGTTTGGCGATGATATGAAATATGTGTCAATGTCTTCAACCAAGTCGGCTATCGGGCATTTGCTCGGAGCTGCAGGTGCAGTGGAAGCTGTGTTTACCATTAAAGCTATTGAAGACCAGATTTGTCCGCCGACGCTGAATCTTGATAATCCGGCTGACGAGGTGGCTGATATGGATTTGGTTCCGCATAAAGCCAAAAAGAAAGAGATTAAAGCGGCTATGTCTAACTCGTTTGGATTTGGCGGTACTAACTCATCATTGGTATTCAAAAAGCTTTAATGCTTTGGCTAATTGATAAAGAGCTCGCATTGGCGGGCTCTTTTTTTTTGTTGTTGATGAAATTATCGTTTGTTGACTCTCAAAATAGTTGATTCTAAGTTGGAGGAGTGATGGTTTTGAGGAACGACAAATGAAAAAGTTGATTGTACTGTTGCTGGTATTAGGACTTTGCGGAGTGGCTTGGGGGAGGCGGATGGTCTATCAGCCCGGAGCGTTGGAGAATCCGATAACGGTGGTGATTCCCAAAGGTGCAGGTTCGGCCATTGTGGCTGGACGTTTGGCTGAGGCTGGAGTGATTGAGCATCCGTTTTTGTTTAGAATCGCGGCGCGATTGATGGGTAAAGATAAGTTGTTGCGAGCCGGAGAATACGAATTTGAACCGCAAATTTCGATGGCTGAGGCGATTGAAAAGCTTGCTGAAGGTGATATCGTCTATCATCAGTTGACGGTGCCGGAAGGGTTGATGTCGGTGCAGATTGCCGAGATTTTGAATAAGGCTCCCAATTTGGGTGGAGAGCCGTTGCAGAAATTTGAGGAAGGGTTGTTTTTGCCTGAGACCTATACCTATAAGTATGGTGATACAAAGCAAGATGTGTTGCGGGAAGGCAAGGCTGCCGTAGAAAAAGTTTTAGCTCAGGCTTGGAAAAATCGTGAAGACGATTTGCCGGTCAAAACGCCTGAAGAATTATTAATTTTGGCATCAATTATTGAAAAAGAAACTGCTGTCGATAGCGAGCGAGCAATAGTGGCTTCGGTCTTTGTTAATCGGTTGCGAAAGGGAATGAAACTCCAGACTGATCCGACGGTGATTTATGCTTTGACCGAAGGTAATGCTGAGCTGAAACGCAGCCTGAAACGAAAAGATTTGCAGATTGATAGCCCGTATAATACCTATAAGTATTATGGGTTGCCTCCGAAACCGATTTGTAATCCGGGGGCGGCGTCAATTTGGGCGGCAGCGCATCCGGCAGATACGGATTATTTGTTTTTTGTGGCTGATGGTAAAGGCGGGCATAATTTTTCAAGGTCTTTGGCTGAGCATAACCGAAGTGTGAGAGCCTGGGTGAAAACTTTGCGCTAAGTATTTTTTTATTGACAAAGTGCTTGATTGGGTTATCCTCAAGGCGAAATGGTATTATTAATGTTAAACTATTAATTATTATGGAAGGAAATGCTTTTTTAGGAAATGTATTTTTTGCATTTGTGGGGGCGGCTATGGCTGCCTTGGGAATCGTAAAATGCAGGTCTCATGGTTGGACATGGTTGTTATGTGCGGCGGCTGGTGTCGCAGTGCTTATGGCAATGTTGTGGGACTGGGGAAGATTGACTTATATGGATTGCCTGTTGTGGTTTTTGTGCATTGTTAATTTTGGTTTTTGGTTTGCGCTTAAGTCTTGCAGGGAGAGTTGGTGGTCGGTGATTCCGCTGGTGCCTATCGTGTCGGCTTTGCTGGTGGTGGTGTGGACCCCGTGGTGGTGGTTCGGCGTCGTCGGCGGAATGGCGGCTAATGCCGTGTATGGTTATTGGGTGAATAAATACAATAAATTTAAATCAGATTTGTTGTGTTTTGAAGATGATGATTTTTGATAATGTAGAGCGCCGGATGAGTGTATTCGGTGCTCTTTTTTTATGCATTGCCCAAGGTGGTCATGCTCAGAGGATAGAGGGCTTGTTTGGGGTCCATGCCTTTGGTCAGGACGACATTGAATATGGGGTACATACGTTCACATTCTTTAATCGCGATTTCGATAACTTGGGCGATTTTGCTTTCGATACGACTGAAGTCATCATCATCAAGGAGAATAGCGTGTTTGAAAACCGGCATGTTTTGTTCGGTCCAGTATGAAAAGTGACCAAGCCAGAGTTCTTCATTAACCAAAGCCATAAGCTCAAAAACTTTGCTGCGGTCTTCGATGGTGGTTTCGATATTCATGAGGCAGGAGAGGTGGAGGCAGCGCAAATTTTCTTCCCATGAAAAAAACAGGAGCATATTGTTCCATTTGCCTTGGACTTCAATAGCGACTTCTTCTGCTGAGCGGCGTTCAAGCTCATAGGATTTGGCGGTGAAGATGTCCTCGACAATGTCTATCGGGTTGAAATTTAAGGCATAATTCTTTGCCAGATTCACGGTTTTTCTCCATAGTTATGAAAACGACAACGGGCGCGATAGTCCTATCGTGCATTAGCGACTCGAGAATTACAACAAGCTTTGTGAAGTTTTCCACCTGCTAAAGTCAAAAAGTTGTGGATTATTTTTTTTATGCCGTAAATTCAGATGTTTGACTTTTTCGACTCGGGGGATAATTTTTTTAGATGTGGATATATTGGTGGATATTAATATAATGTTAAGCAATAGAGATGTGCCGCAAATGGAATTGTGAGCGGTTGTTTTTTTTATGAAAGGTTTGTTGTTATGGGATTAACGTATCCTGAGATTTCTCCGATTATGTTGCAGTTGGGGCCGGTGGCTATCAGGTGGTATTCGATGGCTTATTTGGTAGGAATTGTGCTGGGGTGGCTGTTGCTGAAGCGGGTGGTGCGCAAGTATAAAACCGGTTTGAGTGAAGCGCAGCTGGAGGATATGGTCTTTTATGTTACTCTTGGGATTATCTTGGGTGGTCGTTTGGGATATGTGTTGTTTTATGGCTCGGCAATGATGCGTGAAAATTGGCTGGAGATTTTTGCTATTTGGCATGGTGGAATGTCTTTTCACGGAGGGGTGCTCGGCGTGATGGCGGCGTTGTATTTGTTTGCCAGAAAAGTGAGACTGCCATTTTTGCAGCTGACGGATTTGGTGGCTTTGGTGGCGCCGATTGGAATGTGCTTGGGTAGAATTGCAAATTTTGTTAATGATGAGTTGTGGGGAAGAGTAACCGATGTGCCGTGGGCTATTCGTTTTCCTAATGGTGGATTTTTGCCGAGGCATCCTTCGCAGTTATATGAAGCGGCGCTTGAAGGCGTGGTGCTGTGGTTGGTGCTTAATCTGATGTGGTCAAAGCCTAAAGTTCGTGAGCAATATGGTGTGGTATCAGGGGCTTTTGTGTTGATGTATGCTTTGTTTAGAAGCTTTTTGGAGATGTTTAGAGAGCCAGATGCTCATATGGGATTTTTCTTGGGTGGATTTACCATGGGGCAAATTTTGTCACTGCCGTTGGCGGTGGTCGGAGTTTGGGTGATGGCGGTGTCGTGGCGGCGGACAAAAAACGCTGATTAAGCTTGAGAGGTGATGTTTTGGGTAAAGCGGTAAGCCTTTTGAAGGGCTTTGTCAGCTCTAACCAAAACCTCAACCGCGTTGGCGTCGCTGCGCTTCTTTTCTGATACACTACCGGAGACGGTCAGCTTTATTGGTTTTTTATAGCCGCGGAGCATGAATTCAGCTGAGGCTATGCTCCGGCGCATTTGTTCTACTCGGTTGAAGGCGCTTTTTTTATCTTCACCGCGGAATAAAACCACAAATTCATCATCATTATAACGATAAATTTGAGCCTCGGTCTCGGTATCTTGGAGGCGTTGGCTTATCATCTTGACCAGAGAGTTGATACCTTGTCGGCCGAAGACTTTGCTGAGGCGTTCGTAGTCGTCTATCAGAATCAGTCCGATGCTGTATTTGAGCGGAAAATCTTTGGAATGAAGCAGAAAAGAGTTGCGGCCGGGGAGTTCGGTCAGCTCATCTTTATAAGTGCTTTGGTATAAATGCTCGATGCCGGAGAGCAAAGTGATGAATATGGCAGTACCGAAAAATAATGGTAATGAGGTGTTGCTGTCGGCATAATATAGGCCAAACCCTATGCAGAGAGAGGCAAAAAATAATCCACTGTCGAGAATCCGTCCGGTGAGAGAGCTGGTGATGAATTGGCTGATTAAGACTATGGCGAATAAAAGCAGATTTATGCTCTCTAAGCCGCTGATGCTGCCAAATTCAGCTTGGGGGATAATGCTGATGCCGGCGCGGCTTAGGTGTTCTCCGATAGTATATTCAAAAAACAGAAACAGCAAAATATAGACACTTTGGCGGGTGAGGAGTTTTTGCTCCGGAAGGTAATAAAATAGTCCGATATTGAGCGATATAAAAGTACAGAGGTTGAGGTATGATGCAGAGCTAAGGCTTGATTCGCCGAGAGTGTTTTTGAGGTAGTTTATCAATATATAACTGCTGAAAATTATCAGTAGAAAAAAGCTTGGTTTGTTGCGGTTGAAATAAACCAAGATTAAAAAGCACAAAAGAGATAAGCTGCAAAAAGCTATATGCAGGTTGATGATGGATTGAGCCTCAAAAGGAGAGCCGCCGTAAAAAGACAGCAGGCTAAGGCCAAATAAAAAGGCCGGAAGCGTGCTGTTGCGCAAAAGCGGAAAAAATTTTTCCAGTTGTGAAAGAAAGTGACGCAATGCTCCAATCCTAAATAAAAGTTTTGACCTTGAGGCGGAGTATATACGAATATGGTTTAAATTTTATTTACGCATTTGATGATTGAGCTATCTCCGTAAGAATAAAAGCGGTAGCCTTCACGCATGGCGTGGGCGTAGGCTTCTTTCATGCGGTCAATGCCGGCAACGGCGCAGATGAGCATAAATAAGGTAGACTTGGGAAGGTGAAAGTTGGTTATCATCAAGTCAATCATCTTAAACTTATAGCCAGGGGTGATAAAGATATTGGTCTCACCGCAGAAAGGGTGCAGAGTCCCATTATCATCGGCGGCAGATTCCAGTAATCGAAGCGAGGTGGTGCCGACGGCGATAATACGGCGGCCTTCTTGTTTGGCTTTATTAATGGCGGCACTGGCTTCAGGAGTGATAATGCCGTACTCGGCGTGCATTTTGTGGTCTTTGGTGTCAGAAACTTTGACCGGAAGGAAGGTGCCGGCCCCGACATGAAGGGTGAGGAAGACTTTTTCAACACCTTTGGTATCAAGAGCCTTAAATACGCGGTCAGTAAAATGGAGTCCGGCGGTGGGAGCGGCAACGGCTCCTTCGTGGCAGGCATAGACGGTTTGGTAGTCTTCTTTATCATTATATTTGTTCCAGAGGCCTTGGCTGGGTTTGTCACGCTTAATGTAAGGCGGAAGCGGCATGGAGCCGTAGGTCTCCAGCTTGAGGTTCAACGAATCTGCCGAACAGTTGAAGCGGAGTTCTACCCCGTCTTCGCCTTGTTTGCTGATGACTTGTGCCGTGAAGTCGGATTGAGCAGGACTAATGCTGTCGGTATAAAAAGTTACGGTGTCGCCGGGGTGGAGCCTTTTGGCATTTTTGATAAAAGACATCCAGCTTAAGCCATCTATCGGATGGTAGAGGGTGACTTCGACTTGAGCATCGCCCCTTTGTCCATAAAGTCGGGCGGGAATGACTTTGGTGTCATTAAAAACTAAGACATCGCCTTTGCGGAGAATGTCCGGCAAGTCGTAAAAATGGCGGTCGTGAATCTTGCCGTCTTCGGTTAAATCAAGCAGGCGGGAGCTATCTCGAGGAGAGGCTGGTTTGTCTGCAATAAGTTTACGGTCAAGTTCAAAGTCAAAAATATCTACCAACATGTTTTTTATCCTTGTTTTTTGGAGCTGTTATAGTATATAAACTCCTTATTCGCAAGAGTTTTTTTTGAAGAGGAAATGTGATGAAGTTGAAAATTGCCTATCAGGGTGTGGCTGGTGCTTATTCTAACATTGCGGCAAAAAATTTGTATCCGGAGAGTGTGTATGTGCCGTGTGAGACATTTGAAGAGGCTATGAATAAAGTGCAGAATGCTGAGGTCGATTTTGCGGTGATTCCGGTTGAAAATTCTACGGCTGGTCGCGTGTCTGATGTGCATTTTTTGTTGCCGAAAACCGGTCTGCATATTGTCGGAGAATATTTTTTGCCGGTGCATCATCAACTGTTGGCGTTGAAGGGAACTAAGCTTGAGGATATTAAAGTGGCGATGTCTCATCCGCAGGCGTTGGCTCAAAGTGCTGAATTTTTGGCCAAGCATGGTATCTTTCCGGAAGCGAGAATCGATACGGCAAAGTCTTGTGAATTTGTGTTGGAATATCAAGACAAATCTAAGGCGGCAATTGCATCTGAATTAGCCGGTGAAATTTATGGTCTGGATGTGGTGGCCAAAAATATTGAAACAATGCAGAATAATACAACGCGTTTTTTGATTATGTCGCGTGAGGCGGTGGTGCCGGAGTTTGACGGTGAAGATTTTATTACTTCTTTTATTTTTAAGGCGAGGAATATTCCGGCAGCTCTTTATAAGGCGTTGGGTGGTTTTGCGACTAATGGGATTAATCTGACCAAAATTGAGAGCTATTTGGAGCAGGGGACTTTTGTGTCGGCTCAGTTCTATGTGGAGGTTGAGGCTCATCCGGAACAAAAGGGTTTTAAAAATGCTATGGAAGAGCTGAAGTTCTTTTCGGACAATGTGCATGTCTTGGGGACTTATTACGCGGCCAGAGAAAGGTAAATTTTTTATACTTTTTTTGTAAAATTAATCTTTTTATAAGTATTTGCGTGTTATAATCTCTTTCAGAATCAGATTGAGGAGGTTTCTTATGGCTAATTTTGATAATAAAAAGATTCAGGAAGCTGCTTATTTTATTTGGCAGAGCAAAGGCTGCCCGATGAACAGCAGTGCAAGCGACTGGAATGAGGCTATTGAGCAGTTGGAGCGTCAAGATGCTTTGGCTATGGCCAGCACGGTGTCTTCAATGTATAGTAAATGCACTTTAATTCCTTCTTTGGAAAGAAGAGTTAAAAGAGCAGCTGCGGCTGCCTCTGCTCCGTATTTGTGCGTGAAGAGTTTTGCTTCGGCAGCTAACCTTAATACTATAGCTAAGTCGGCTAAAAAAGCTGCGGCTAAGAAAAAAGTGACTGTTGCTGCTAAGGCTGTGGCTTCAGCTAAGAAAAAGTCTAAATAGTTGATGGTTTTATAATGAAAGGGACGGTCTTGCGGCCGTCCCTTTTTTTGGTGATTGTGAAATTAGTAACAGCTGTAAAGCCCACTGCAGGAAAAGCTGCTTGGGGTCTTGCCCATGGTGTAGCATTCGTCTTTGGAGTAGCTGTATTCTTCAGGGCAGCATTCTTTATAAAAACTGTGGTCATAGGGGCAAGGGGTGGCTGGATAAAAGCCGGAATCACATTCGGTGATGGTGTAGCCTTTTTGTTCACAGCGGCTGATGGTGGTGGTTGATTTCTCAAACCAATTATCATTGTAATAGCTTTCACCGTTTTCAACAATAAAGCGCACGCCGGCAACAGATGTTGAAGCGGCAAAGAGGCTGCTTAAAAGTATAAGGTAAAATTTCTGCATTAGTTCTACTCGCACACATGAATCTGTTATTCTAACCAACATATAGTATAATAGGAAAACAGTCACAAGGCAACAGATATTTTCCTGTGCGAAGAAAAAATAAAAAAAATCCGCGTGTTCGCAACTTATTGAAATTTGTTTTGTACGGACAAGCGGAGGAGGGCGTCTTTTTGTTTGAGTTTTTGTTTTTTGAGCTCGTTTATTTTGACCAGATTTTTCCAGATGTGTTGTTCTTCTTGTCTGATTGCGGCTTCAAGATACGCATGCTGGACTTTGATATTTTCCATTTGAATTTGCAGATTTACCATAGGCGCCTCCTTTGTTTGGCTGTGGTATTTTAATTATATAAGATGTTTTTTATTTTGCAAATGCTTTTTGATATAAACGTTTGAATTAGGGAAATATTTGATAAAGCTTGTGGATAGTTTGGTTAGTATGTTGGGGCTTGAAAAAAAGGTTATATTATACACTTGTTGGTTTAGCTTTTTTTAGGAGAACACGCTATGCAGAATATGGACTGGTATCATAATTTGGTAAAGCCTGAGCTTACTCCTCCGGATGCTTGGTTCGGTATCGTTTGGCCGATATTGTATTTGATGATGGCGGTAGCTTTGTTGGTGATTTTATTTAAGTCTTCAGGGCGTCAAAGAGTTGTCGCTGCGGTGTTGTTTTTGGTGCAGCTTGGGTTGAATTTGTCTTGGTCGCCGACGTTTTTTGGGGCTCAGAATATATCAGGCGCACTGTTGGTGCTGGCTGCTTTGTGGCTGGTGCTTTCGGTTACGGTGATTGCGTTCTTTAAGCTTAATAAAGCGGCAGGTTGGTTGATGATACCTTATTGGCTGTGGACGTCTTTTGCTTTTTATCTCAATTTTGAGATTTGGCGTCTGAACGTGTAACTTTTTAGGCTTTGCAAAAAAAGCAGTCCGAATCAAGGACTGCTTTTTTTGGTTATGAAAATATAACTCTTTGTTAAGGGGATTATGATATGTCAGGTATAAATGTAAAATAAAAGGAGATAACAATGGTAGAGGTTGTGCTTCAGGATAAAAAGAGGATTTATCCGGATAGTTATATTCCATTTAAAAATGTTAAAAGTGAATTGCCGCAGTCGGAGACTTCATTCGGAATTAATGTGGCGGCGATGTTGATTGCTTTTGTGATTATATCAGCGATTAAATGGGCGCAATTGCCTTTGTCTTCTTTGGCGGTGTTGGCGATTTTTGTGGCGGTGATGACAATTTCAGTCTGGGGGCTGGAATATGCTTGTCGCGGTAAAAAAAGCTGGTTTGACAAGATGACCTTCAAACGCAAAATCGGTTGGAAACGAGTTGGCTTTAAGCTGCTCGGGATTGCTTGTATTTTTGCAATTGTGGCTTTTGGATATTGGGTCTTGCCGGTGTATGATGACGGATTGTTTGTGACTTATTTGGAGGTGCTGAAGTCAGGCTTAGGGGGAATACTACTGCTGACAGTGGTTTATTTTGCGTTGATGGATAAGATTGAAGATGAGCCAGAAGATGCCTATTGGCAGTTGGGGCGATGGCTATGCGGATATCGCAAAGATGCACACAAAGATGAAATGATTGAACTGTTCCGAGGTTGGGGGGTGAAGTTCTTTTATTTAGCGTTGATGATGCCTTATTTTCAAACGCGTTTGGAGTGGTTTATGCAGGCTGATTTTTCGCAGATGTTTGACTTTCCGTATCGGATTTTTTATTTTTGCAATGAAATGATTTTTTTGGTGGATTTGGCTTTTGCTGCTACAGGATATATGATGACTTTCCGATTGTTTAACACTCAAATAAGGTCTAGTGAACCGACTTTGCTGGGGTGGTTTGCCGCATTGGCTTGCTATTGGCCGTTTTGGGCTGATTTGTTTGGAAAGTATTATTTGGCTTATAATACCGGTGTTCACTGGACCAGTGTGTTTGCCGACAATCAAGTGATGTTTGCTATCTGGATGGTGTTGATTTTGTTATGTGAGACTATTTATAGTTTGGCTACCGCGGCTTTGGGCTTGAGGTTTTCTAATCTGACGTATCGCGGTTTGGTCAGCGGAGGGCCTTATGCTTATACTAAGCATCCGGCTTATGTGTTTAAGAATATTTCTTGGTGGTTGATGTCGATGCCGTTTATGGTTTGGAGCGAGAATCCGGCTCTGGCGGTGAAAGGTTCTTGTTTGTTGCTGGGAGTGAATGCTTTGTATTATTTGCGAGCTAAAACAGAGGAACGGCATTTGTCGCATTATCCGGAATATGTGGAATATGCTTTGGCGATGAATAAAAAAAGTATTTTTGCTCCGGTGGCTAAGATTTTGCCTTTTTTGAAATATAAAGCGCCGGAAAAATAAAAAGGAGAAAGTCGTAAAACTTTCTCCTTGCTTCTAAGGCTTGCGGTAACGCTATTGCCCGATGATTTGCAGAGCGCAATTGCCTTCTGCGCAATCGGTGCAGGAATCGGAGGTGACGTAAAGTCCGGCTACACCTTGAAAACCGTTGGATATATATTTGCAGTTTTCTTCAGGCAGGCCAAGATACATAATGGAAAACAACTCGCCGTTGTTGGAGATGATGATGTCTCCGCCAAAGGGGTTGGTGAGGTTGCCATCTTCGCCAATCATATCCGCAGTGGCAATGTCGAAGCTTTTGGCGGTGTTGTTGTTGAGGCCGTCGTATGAGGGCTCAGAGGAGTATACCGTACGGATGTTAACAACAAGATTGCTGATTTGGTCGAGGGTTTTGTTGGTATTGTATTTTAGGCTTGCGCTTGAGTAGCCGCTTATCATTCCGGCGAAGAAAACCGATAAAATCGGAATTAACACGGACAAAACAACGGCAAGGATGAAGACCTTTTTTTCATGAGGGGTTTCAGCTGGTCTGGGTTCACCATATTGGTTGGCGCTCTCATCACCTTTTTTGCAGAGCCAATAAATGAAGATGATGCCGGCGACGACAAAAGTAACCAAATATATAATTAATGGTATCGGTGATAAATCAGCTCCGCTGTATTGAGCGACAGAGCTGATGATGGCGGTAATAAACACGATTCCGAAGGGGATGAGAAGATATAGTCCGCTCTTGTTTATATCGTGAAAACGGCGAACGCAGATGGCCAGAGACGGGAATAATAATACCAAACTGTAAATGGTGGATAAAATGCTTTCGGTTCCAAGAACTGCATCAAATATGCTGATGACTAAGCTGATAAGGAAGTTGGTGATGACAAAACCCCAGTATTCATAGCGGCTGGCGCGGGACTTAAAGTTAAAATAGTTGCGAAAAGCCGATTGATAGCATTGGATGATATTTTGCGGTCTGCCGTCAGTTGGGGATTGGACTTCTGTCGTTTGGGCATTGGTTGATGCTTTATCATCTGAGTCAAGGATTTCTTTTTTCTTGGCGTCAAATTCTTCTTGAGAGAGGATACCTTTGTCGAGAAGCTCTTTGAGCTTTTCGAGTTTAGTGATTTGTTCGGTGTTCATATATAAATCTCCTTAGTTGAGAAAGTGAAAATTTTTCTATATGATATGTTATTGGCAGAAAAAAGCAACGGAAAAAGGATAGCGGGGGGATTATTTTACGTTATGGGGAGGGTAAAGCTTAGTTTTGGTTGCTGGGCGCTGCCCTTGCTAAGTAACAAAACGTTTCACCAAACTAAAAAAAGACCCGTCGGGGTCTTTTTTTAGTTTGGTGCCCTGAAGAAGACTCGAACTTCCACTGGCTGAGCCAACATGCACCTGAAGCATGCGCGTCTACCAATTCCGCCATCAGGGCAGCGATTATCCTTTTATAATACTTTTTTATAAAACGCAAGGCTTTTTTATATTATTTTATCAAGATAACCGTAGGAATCTAATAGTAAGGCACTGCCTAGTAATATACGATAGATTACAAACGGCAGAAATGTCGATTTCTTTAGCCACCACATCATGATGTAAATCGCCAGAATCGAGGCTACAAAAGAATAGCAGATGCCGTCAAAAGCACTCAATAATGTGGCGGTTTGGTCGGTGCTGATTAATTCATAAGCTACCAGACAGCCAGCGCCGAATATGGTCGGAATCGATAATAACATCGAAAATTTTGCCGCTTCACGACGTTCCATGCCTAAAAATCTGCCCATCGTTATCGTGATGCCGGAGCGGCTCGTCCCCGGAATTAGGGCTAAACATTGGGCCAGACCTATTAAGACTGCATCTAAGATACTTAAATGTTCAACTTTGCGAATCGTCATGCTGATATGGTCGGCTATGTATAACAAAATGCCAAATCCTAAAATCGTCCAGCCGATAATGCGGGTGTCTCTCAGCCATTCCATGCCATATTCTTTTAACCATAATCCGGCTATAACCGCGGGTATCGTGCCAATGAAAATGAGCCAAAATAGGCGGTTGCCGTAGTTTTTGAAATCCGGAATAAAGCGGGTCTTGAATAAGCCTTTGATGATTTCCCATATTGTGCCGGAGAAATAAATCATTACCGCAATGATGGAACCAACGTGGACCGCAACGTCAAGGGCTAAACCTTGATCCGGAAAAGTGGTAAATTTGGAAAATAAAATAAGATGTCCTGATGAGCTTACCGGTAAAAATTCAGTCAGTCCTTGCAGAATTGAAAGCAGTAAAATATGAATGTTAATTGTCATCGTGTTCTCTTATATGTAGTGCATTAGTTATTCTTTGTTTGAGGGATATCGGAGATATCGGTTTGACCAGATATTCTTTTATTCCTGCATTCTTGGCGTCAAGAACGGTTTTTTCCTGTGTGTCGACCGTAATCATGATTATCGGAATATCTTTTTGCTCGGGGTGCTTTTCTCCTAGGCTTTGGGCAAATTCTATTCCGCTTTGCTCAGGCATGATTTGGTCAAGCAGGATTAGGTCTATCTTAAAATTAGTTAAAATTTCGTGTGCTTCTTCCGCGTTAGAGGCATCTTTTATATCTTTTATGCCGATTTGGAATAATGCGGTCTTGATGAAGGAGCGAGAAAAACGGTCGTCATCGACTACCAAGCAACAGATATTTTCAAATTGAGATGTATGTGACGAGTTTTCCATGGCTAGCATCCTTATCTGATAAACTTAAAATGATGTGCAGTCCTTTGCGGTTTGGAAAGTAAGCAGGCTTTCGGGGTTAAACCTGACTCCGTTATGCGACGCGCCCCAGTGAAGATGTGGGCCGGTTGCGCGGCCGGTATGGCCTACAGTGCCGATAATCTCTCCTTGTTTGACGTGGTCTCCGATTTTGACATTGGTATCTTTAAGGTGGGCGTACATGGTTTGGAGCCCGTCTCCGTGGTCAATGATGACCATGTTGCCGCTGTAAAAAAAGTTGCCGCCGCTTAGGGTGACGATACCTTCTGCAGAGGATTTTATCGGAGTGCCCTCGGGGGCGGCCATGTCCATGCCTTTATGGGCGCTCTTGGGGTGGGTATTGATAATCCTCTGGCCTCCAAACTTGCCGCTGACACGGTAGTTATCAAGCGGTAAAATAAAACCATTTTGCCAGAAAGATGATTGAGCTAAATTGGTTTCAAGTGCTTTGCGGACGCTTTGGTTCTCGCGCAGAATCTCGTCCATATCTTCTTGCTTGGGGGTGACTTTGCGTTCGGCTACGCCGTTAATCTTTTGTATGTCCCAAGGGGTTTTGGCTATGGTAAAGGTAATATTTTCTTGAGGGTAATTGTGTTCGGCATCATTAACAGAGATGCTTAGCTTTTGTGTCAGCGGGGCGTCACGCTCCATGGCCAGCAAAAAATAGCCGTCTTTATTAAACGGAATGTTTTTGCCGTTTAGGGAAACTTGGTGGAGATTATCTCCTTTGCCGAGCAGAAGGTTGCCCTGAGCTTTGTGCCCGCAGAGTTCAACAGCTTGTGCCGAAGTTCCTAAAATTAAAAAACTAAGGGTTAAACAAATCGCCTTGTAAGTCATCTTTTTTTACCATGGGTTTGGTTTTGATACTACCATCTGCAAAGCGGATTTCTAAAAAGCGGCGGCTGCCGGCGTCGGCTGCGGTGTAAACCGTTTTTTGTTTGGAATCGGTTATCCATGCAAAGCCTCTTCTTAAAACCGAATCTACAGAAACTGAATCTAGTCTAAATGATAAATTCTTTAAATTTTCTTGATTTTTTTCAAGGATATTCAAAATTAGGTATTTTCTTAGATTATTTTTTTCAATTTGGATTTGTTTGGTGCTGACAATGTTTTTGAATGACATGTGCAGGCGTTCAACTCTATCATCAAGCCGCTGGGTGTATTCTTGCAGAATTTGAGTCAGATTAGGAATGCCTCGGGCTAAGCCTTCAATTCGGGTTTGATAATTGCTCATGTAGCGGTGAATGGCGTTGAGAAGGCGGGATTGGCTGGTGGCTAGGCTGATGTTGAGTTCACTCTTTACCGGTACGGCAAATTCGGCAGCGCCGGTCGGGGTCGGAGCGCGGACATCGGCAACGTAGTCTATCAGCATGGTGTCGGTTTCGTGTCCAACGGCGGAGATTATGGGAATTTCCGAAGCATAGACGGCGCGAATCACTATCTCTTCATTAAAAGGCCAAAGGTCTTCTAAGCTGCCGCCTCCGCGAGCGACAATCAAAACGTCGGGGCGCTTGATGGGACCTGTCAACGGAAGGCGGTTGAAACCGTTGATGGCGGCGGCAATTTTTTCGGCTGCGCCTTCGCCCTGAACCGGTGTCGGCCATAATAAAATATGGCTGGGAAAGCGGTCGCGTACGCGGTGGATTATGTCGCGGATAACTGCTCCGCTGGCGGAAGTGACGACGCCGATGGTCTCCGGAAGGTAGGGTAATTTCTTTTTATGCTTGGGGTCAAACAGTCCTTCCGCGGCAAATTGTTTTTTGCGTTCTTCTAAGAGTTTGAGCAGAGCGCCGGTGCCTGAGACTTCCATTTGTTCAA
The DNA here is from genome assembly GCA_944390905.1 of uncultured Alphaproteobacteria bacterium. Lineage (GTDB taxonomy): Bacteria > Pseudomonadota > Alphaproteobacteria > RF32 > CAG-239 > HGM16780. Next base: position 5,810 of record CALXRR010000014.1, on the reverse strand, counting down.
TGACAAGTTGGTATGATGATTTGCCGGCAAAGGTGGTGATTTTACCGGTGGCGATGACTTCAAGTCCGTCTTCGGGTTTGATGGGAAGAGTGGCGGCAACACCGCGCCAGCAGACGGCCGAGATAACGGCGTTTTCATCTTTTAGCGAAAGATAGTAATGGCCGGAATCGGCTCTTTTGGCGCCAAAAATTTCGCCTTTGATGCGGACGTGACCAAAGCGTGTTTCAACAAATTTTTTGATTTCAGCCGAGATTTCACTTACGGTATATTCTTTGGGTGCTTCAGGTTGAGCTACACTCGGTAACGCTGTGGGCTGTGAAATGTTGCTGAATAAATCTTCCATTATATTTTATCCTATCAAAAAAAATTTGCTTAAGTGTAAATGTTTTTTGGGTTTTTGTTAAGCGGAAAACCGCAGGTGTTGAAAATAAATCAGAATGTTGAAGAAGAATAAAATAGAAGCAGTGCATATAATAAAGGCTCGACAAAGCGAGCCTTTACAGAATGATGTGAGTATGATTTATTTAAGATTGCCGATGGCCGATATGGAGCGATCAATCAATTTGTTTTGGGCTTGCGGCGAAAGGTTGTCGTTGATTGCCTGTTTGGTTATGCGAATCGCTAAAGTGGCGGTCATATCGGTAAGTTCTTTATTGGCATTGGCCAGTGAGGACTTGATGCGGTCTTCGGCGTCTTTTTCTTTAGTACGGGTATCTTGCTCAAGTTTGCTTAAATTGGCATTCTTGATATATTCAATTTGTTTTTGGGATTTTTCAAGAATTGCTTGGGCTTCTTTTTTGGCATTGCGGTACTTCTTCTCATAATCAGAAAGGAGCTTTTGGGCATCGTCAAAAAGGTCAGAGGCTTCTTGAATGCGGGTCTTGATGCCTTCAATACGCTTGTCTATCATGGCTTTGAGAAGGCGGGATATCGGGCGTGCCAAAAATAAAACTACCGTAACAAAAGACATGCCGACCCAGAACTCGGCTTCCATGTAAAAGGGAAGGGCTTCGTGGCCATGGCTGACTGCGGCGCTGACATCGTGCATCGCAGTCGTGGCTTGCGCTATCGCATATTGGGTGCTGTCGATGATTTCGCGTCCGGTATAAGCGGCTCCTGCAGTAATACTCATGGTTTATTTTCCTTCGGTCTTTTTCAATGCGGTTTTGATTTCGGCTTCTTTGATGTCGGATATGCCAAGTTTGCCGATGAGTTCAAGCGCAATATGAGCGGAGATAGTTTGGACTTCTTTAAGGGCGGCTTCTTTGCTCTTGTGAATCTCTTCTTCGCTGGCTTTAATCTTGTTTTTGAGCTCGGTTTCAAGCTCTTCTTGTTTTTGAGAAATTAGCGCGTTGAGCTCTTCCTGAGTGCGGCTCAATGATTTGTCCGCCTCTTGGGTGGCTTTGCTCAAGGCGTTTTGGTATTTTTGTAGAGACTTTTCGGCCTGCTCTTTTATCTTGGCGGCATTGTCGATGTAGTCATCTATCTTTCTTTGCCGTTGGTCGATGATATCGGCTATCTTCGGCAAAATGAGTTTGGCCATGATGAAATACATGCTGAAAAAGCATATACACAGCCAGAATAATTGACTGGGATAACTGCTGATATCTAACTGTGGCATTGTGAATCTGTCCTTATTGGTTGGAAGGTTAAGCTGGAAAAGACCTGCCTGCCTTTATGGATGATAAATCAGCGGCAGGCCTTGTTCGTGGCTTAATTTTTTGTTTGGGGTTATTTGCCGGTAAGCATTACCAGTGCGATAACCAATGCGTATAATGCGATAGCTTCAACCGCGGCAAAGCCTGCCCAGCCGTAGATATCTACATCTTTTTTTACTTGTGGGTTGCGTCCGACCGTAGAGATGATGGTGGTCCATACCTGTGACACACCCCATGCGGCGGCCATCATTGACAATGCGCACATTCCGGCGCCGATATAAGCCATAGGTTCCATTGTTGTTTCCTTTTATTTAGTTGTTCCAAAGTTTATAATAATTGGGGCCATGTGTGGGCCGGGATTAGTGCTCGTGGAGCGCGTCTCCCAAATATATACAGCTTAAAACCGTATAGATAAATGCTTGAAGCATGGCTATAAAAATCTCAAATACTACGATGCAGGCATCAAATAAAAACGGGATTATGCCTAAGACGCCGATGGTGGTGATAAAGCCGGCGATGATTTTCAGCATGATGTGGCCAACCGTCATGTTGGCGACAAGACGTACCGTTAAGCTGAACGGTTTGGATAAAAACGAGATGGTTTCTATCGGGATAATCAGCGGGGCTAAGGCAAAGGGAATCCCTTTGGGCATAAAGGTGCGGAGATAGCCGAGTTTCTTCTTTTTGATGCCGATGCAAATGTTAAACAGCAGGGCAATGAGGGATAATCCGCCGACGGCTGCCAAGTGTGAGGTAAAGGTAAAGGAGTAGGGGAAAAGCCCCAACAGGTTGCCAAACAGCACAAAGGTAAACAGGCTAAAGATAAAGGAGAAGTATTTGAGTCCGTCTTTGCCGACATTCTCCCTTAAAAGGTTGCGGATAAACTCGTATAGTCCTTCGGGAATCGATTGGGCTACTCCGGGGATGATGCTGCGTTTGCGGAGGCACAGGCTAAGCAGTAAGGTGGCTGAGACAACGGTTATAACCATACACAAAGCCGAATTGGTGAAGGATACGTCGTATCCGAAAAGCTCAATATGTGACAACGGCTTGATGGTAAATTGTTCCATTGGGTTAGCCATTTGTTTTACTCCTGCTGTTCCTCTTTTTTTACAAATCTGTATACATTCAGAAAGCCGGCAATCCCTCCAAATAATAAAAACAGTATCAGCAGCCATGGTTCGGTGTGGCAGAAATAGTCGAGCATCCAGCCTAAGGCTCCGCCGACAATCACTCCGGACACCAGTTCGGTTCCTACACGAAAGCCGGTCTTGGCGGCGTAACTGTATTCATTTTCTACTTTACCATGACGGCGAGAGGTCTCTTTTTGTTGGAGACGACGGATTTTGTCGTCAAGGTTTTGGATGTCTGTCGGAATCTTCCTCATGATGTTGCTCACTATACAGTATAAATTATTACCGACTTATTAAAATTTAGAGGGAGCTGATTAATTTTTCTTGCCAGATGATGCTAATCTTTTATCAAGCAGGGGTTTCAGCTCGTCAAAATTAAGGCTGCCTTCAAGGATTTCTCTTTTGTTAGAATCGGCAATGACAAAGGTCGGAGTGCCTTCAATCTTGACGCTTTGGATGGCGCGCTGTCTGCGCTCAAGGAGCTTGTCGGCCATGGATTTGTCAGCCATGCAGGCGTCAGCTTTGCTCTTATTCAAACCAAAAGAAGCGGCATATTCAGACAGGGTCTTTTCGGTATTGAAAGCGAGAATCCATTGGCGCTGGTTTTTGAAAAGCATATTAATAAAGTCAAAATATTTGTCATTAGCAATGCAGGTGCTGAGCAGGGCTGCTTTGAGCGACTTTTTATCCAGCGGGAGGTTTACGAAAACCAAACGAACCAGTCCTTTGTCGATATATTGGGTTTTGAGTTTGGGTAAGGTCTTGAGGTGAAAATCGGCGCAATGGGTGCAGCCCAGAGATGAATATTCATAAATAACAATTGGTGCGCTTTTGCTACCTAAAGAGTGTCCTCCGGGGATGACAACATTGGTTGGCATGGTGCGGGGGAGTTCTCCGGCATGAGCGGTGTTGAGCAGTACAATCTGTCCTTCTGAATTTAGTCCGAAGCCTTTAAAATTAAGGTAAAAGCCGGCGGCAAGCATGAATATAAATAATCCGGCCAGAAAGGCGCTTAGCCTTTTTATGGTATCTTCAAATTTCATAGTCTTTACTTCTTGTTATCCTTAAAAATATCTTTTCCTAGTTTGCTGATTATAGCCTTTAATTTTGGGTTGTCGATAGGTTCAGCCAAGTTTTCAATATATTTTTCTTCTTCAGGGGTTAATTTTATGTCAGCAGAGGGGGGCGGAGAGGATTGAGGAAGCGGTGTCAACTGCTGGTTTTGGATAATCTTGAGGTTGGATACCGCATTGTAGCCGAAGTAAGTGTTGATTTTATCCAGAATAAAGCGTTCACGATGCTTTAGCTCCAGCGCAAAAGCTCCGGACGGAACGCTCAGGCACAAGGTGCCGTTGTTCTTTTCGCCTCGTTTGAAGTCTATGCGTTGCGGAAAGCTGTATTGCGCAAGTTCGGCCCCGACTATCTTGTCCCAGTTGGTGAGAATGTCAATTTCAACAAAGCCCTTTTTGCCAAGAATGTGTTTGGCAAAGGGCAAAAGTGTGGAAGACAAACTATATAAACCGCCGCCGCGGTCGGCTTCCGATATGTCGTGGTCTTGGTTATTCATAGCTCGGAGCATAACATATTGTATTTTTTTATTCAATATGTTAGTAATGGTTAAATTTTGATGTATAACCAATGGAGCAGAATCCGGAAATGTGGGAAGTGTTGCACGCCGTGTTGGCTTTGATGTTAGTGCTGGGGCTGTTGTTGCTCACCGTATGGCTGATTAAGTGGGCTCAGCTCAAAGCTGCGGCTTGCGGTGTGTGGCAAAAAATGGCCTCTCGCGAGCGTTTGCGGATTGTGGAGCAAAAGCGAATCGATACGAAAAGCAAGTTGGTCTTGTGCCAAAAAGATGATTGCGAGTTTTTGCTGTGGGTGGGGGCTGCTCAATGCTTGTTGTTGGAAAAAAAAGATAATACCGGAAAGGCTGAAAATCATGATGAAGCATAAATGGTGGTTGGGAGTTGTGGTGGTTTTGTGTCTGCTGTTGTGCGGCGCAGAGGCTTTTGCCCAGACTATGACGCTGGACGTGCAAGGTGAGCCTAATGGTTCAACAACCGCGCGAATCTTTAATGTGTTGTTGATGATTACGGTCTTGTCGTTGGCGCCGAGTATCTTGGTGATGATGACGTCTTTTACCAGAATCATTGTGGTGTTATCAATCACGCGAAGCGCTTTGGCAACGCAATCAACCCCGCCAAACATGGTGTTGATTTCGTTGGCTTTGTTTTTGACGCTGTTTATTATGTCACCGGTGCTCGAAAAATCTTGGGAGGAAGGGGTAAAACCCATGTATGAGGAAAAAATCGAAATCTCCGAAGGTTTGGACAAGGCAGTGCAACCGCTTAAAGAGTTTATGGTGAATAATACCAGAGAGAAGGATTTGCTCCTCTTTACTGATTTGGCTAAGGAAAAACCCGCCGAATCCATTGCCGAAACGCCGCTCAAAATCGTGGTGCCGGCATTCATGATTAGTGAGCTGCGGCGTGCTTTTGAAATCGGGTTTTTGATATTTATTCCGTTTTTGATTATTGATATGGTGATTGCCTCAGTATTGATGTCTATGGGTATGATGATGTTGCCGCCGACGGTATTGGCTCTGCCTTTCAAAGTGATTTTCTTTGTGTTGATTGATGGGTGGTATATGTTGGCGGGGTCGTTGGTAAACTCCTTCTCCTCCTAGAAAAAACACGTATAACGGGTTATTAATACAGAAATTACGGGTCGAAAGTGTCCTCACGTACCTCTTTTGTACGCTGCGGTACTTTCGCCCTTATTTCTTATTACTAACCTCGTTCTCCGTGTTTTTTACAAAAACTTGTATTTTGGGTAACTAATACGGAAACTGCGTGTAAAATGTTCGGTTACGTACGTTTTTTTGTACGCGCCCTCACATTTTCACTGGTTTCAGCTCAGGAATCTAGGCGCGCTGTGGTCGTGGTTGCTCCCTTGCTTGCCAAGATTTTCTGAGATGTTACAGATGAAAAAGCAACGTCGGTTGCTTTTTCCCTTAGCC